>NZ_JBHSHJ010000012.1:0-115292 GCF_042652905.1 Giesbergeria sinuosa
GAACAGGACAGTGAAACGACTTCGCGCCGATGATAGTGCGGGTTCCCGTGTGAAAGTAGGTCATCGTCAGGCTCATTATTCAAGCTACCCCCTCTGATCTCTACGGTCAGAGGGGGTTCGCTTTTTTTGCGCCTGCTCTAATAAATCGCATCTTTTCGGTGAGTGCATGGGAGAATATGACCATGCATGCATTGTTTGAAGATTCCGGCAAATTCTTGGCCGGTCGTATCCTCTCTGAAACTGATACTTCGGCTCAAGTGGAGCTTGAGTCTGGCAAACGGGTCAAAGTCAAGGCTACCCACATTCTGCTGAAGTTTGATAAGCCCTCTCCCACAGAGCTGATGCTTCAAGCACAGGCCGTGGCTTCCAGTATCGAACTGGATTTGGCATGGGAGTTTGCCCCTGAAGAGGAGTTTGGTTTTGCCGATTTAGCGCGCGACTATTTTTCTGAGCAGGCTACATTGGCTCAGCAGGCGGGTGCCTTGTTCTGTATGCATGAGTCTCCGCACTATTTTCGGCGGGCGGGCAAAGGACGTTTCAAAAAGGCGTCGGCAGATGTTTTGCAACAGGCTTTGGCGGCCATTGAAAAGAAAAAAGCCATTTTGCAGCAGGTGGCTGATTGGGCACAGGCTTTGGGGCAAGGGGATTGTCCACAACCAATTCGTGATCAGTTGTACAAAATCCTGTTCAAGCCTGACAAGAATGCGCCAGAGTACAAGGCCGTAGTGGAGGCCAGCCGGTCTACCCATACCGCTCCTCTGGTGTTGTTACAGCAAGCGGGAGCCATAGATTCTGCATACCAATTCCATTGGCAGCGGTTCTTGTTTGATAACTTTCCTAAGGGTACAGGTTTCCCCACCCTAGAGGCACCCCAACCACCAGAAGATTTGCCGCTGGCTCCGGTACAGGCCTATTCCATTGACGATTCGCATACCACCGAAATTGATGATGCGTTGTCGGTTCAGGGGTTAGGGACAGGAACGGTGGTGTTGGGTATTCATATTGCTGCGCCCGGTTTGGCGATGGTGCCGGGATCGTCACTAGACCAGTTGGGGCGCAATCGCTTGTCTACGGTGTATATGCCAGGGTACAAGATCACTATGTTGCCCGATGCAGTGGTGCAGATCTATACCTTGGATGAGGGGCGTGCCAACCCGGCAGTCTCTTTGTACGTCACGATCAATGAGGAGAGCCTTGAAATCATTGGGACGGAAACGAAGCTGGAGCGTGTGCCGGTGGCGGTCAATTTACGCCACGATCGACTCGACCATATTGTGACGGAAGGGTGGTTGACCGATCCATCTGTGCAGGTTCCAGAGACGCCAGAAGCATTGCTTTGTTTGCGCGAGCAATTGGCATTTTTGTACCGATTGGCCAAGCAGCTCAAAGCCCAACGGGAAGTGGTACGCGGTAAGCCGGAAAATTTTAATCGACCCGATTACAACTTCCGTTTGCAGGGCAACGACGGCGCTGAGCCTGATGGTTCTGAGACCGTACAGATCACGACCCGTCAGCGTGGCGCACCCCTGGATCTGATCGTGGCGGAGGCGGCGATTGTGGCTAACAGTACTTGGGGTGCTTGGTTGGCAGAGTTGGGGGTGCCTGGTATCTACCGCAGTCAGGCTAGCATGGCACCAGGGGTCAAGGTGCGTATGGGCACGAAGGCATTGCCCCATGCAGGTATTGGTGTGAAGAGCTATGCTTGGGCTACATCGCCGTTGCGCCGTTATGTCGATTTGGTCAATCAATGGCAGATTATTGCCTGTGTGCGCCACGGCAACATGGCTGCACTGGCCGCACCTTTCAAACCCAAAAGTGCCGAGTTGTTTTCTATCATTAGCAGTTTTGATGCTACTTATGGTGCCTACAACAGTTATCAGGCCAGTATGGAGCGTTTTTGGACGCTCAAATATTTGCAGCAAAATGCAATCACCGAGCTCGAAGCCACCGTCATCAAGGATGTGCCTGGTGGCGATTGTTTAGTCCGTGCCGATACCTTGCCATTGGTCTTTGCTGTTTTGGGGGCACAGAATTTGCCACGCGGCGCTCGTTTGCGTGTCAAGTTGGGTGCCATTGATGAAATGGCATTGGATGTGCATGGCACGGTGTTGGAGCGTTTAGACAACCCTGTGGATTCTTCTGCAATGGCTGCAGAAGGTGAGGACGAAGAGGATGCCGCTACTGCAGGGCCGATTGCGATTGCTGTAGATCTGAGTGATGCAGACGCAGAAAACAGTGTGCCGATGGCGCCCAGCGTCGGATAATCTGCCTCCGTGAAATCACCAGCCTTTTTTTCTTCCTTCAACACGTTGCAGTGGGCACTGACAATGTCGGTTGCCCTGCATGCAGGGCTGTTGACAGTGCGTTTTGTTCACCCTGAAGCTTTTCATCGGGTATTTCAGGATACGCCTCTGGAGGTGATTCTGGTCAATGCCCGTTCAGATGAGCGTCCTGACCAAGCGCAGGCGATTGCTCAACATGCCTTGGCAGGGGGGGGAGAGGCTGCCCAAGGGCGGGCTAGCAGTCCGTTGCCTTATTCGGCTTTGACCAAGGTAGGTGATGACTACGAAGAGGCACAACGCCAGTTAGATGCTTTACAGGTACAGCAGATGCGGCTGTTGGCACAGTTGCGCCAACAGCTGGCGGCCTTGCCACCCTCTGATCCACAAAATGTGGTTGCTGGCCGTGCGCCTGAAGAGCAGGAAGAAAAACGCCGTCAGTTGTTGAAGCTGTTGGCTGAGATTGAAAAGCGCATCAATGATGAGAATGCCCGACCCAAGAAGCGTTACATCAGTCCTGCCACGCGCAATGAAGTTTATGCCGTTTACTACGATACGATGCGCCGCAAGGTAGAGGATAAAGGGACGGCTAACTTTCCGGAGAGGAATGGGCAAAAAATCTATGGTGAGTTGACCATGATTGTGACCGTGAATCATGATGGTCGTGTGCTGGAGACAGAGGTGGTGCAGAGTTCTGGCAATTCCTTGCTCGATCGTCGTGCCGAGGCGATTGCTCGAGCCGCTGGGCCTTTTGAGCCTTTTGGTCAGGCTATGCGTAGTCAGGCCGATCAGATTGCTGTGGTGTCACGCTTCAAGTTTACGCGTGATCAGACGTTGGAGACCCATGTGCAATGAGTGGTAATGCTGATCTTTATTGTGTGATGGGCAATCCGGTAGAGCATAGCCGTTCACCTTGGATACATGCCCGTTTTGCTGAGTTGACAGGAGAGGCGCTGCGTTATGAGCGCCGTTTGGTGTCATTGACAGGTTTTGCCCAGGCCGTTCACGATTTTGCGGCTACGGGGGGCTGTGGTTGCAATGTGACAGTGCCATTCAAGTTAGAGGCGGCAGGTCTGGCTAGCCATTGCAGCGAGCGTGTGCTGTTGGCTGGAGCGGCCAATACGCTGACTTTTAGCGCAGGAGCCATCGTCGCTGACAATACCGATGGCTTGGGTTTGGTGGCAGATTTGACGCAGAACGCGGGTTTCGATTTGGCCGGGCGCGATGTGTTGTTGATTGGTGCGGGTGGTGCCGCAGCAGGTGCATTGGGGCCATTGTTGGCGGCCAAGCCGCGCTGTGTTGTGGTGGCTAATCGAACGTTGTCGCGTGCCCAGACGCTGGTGGCCGCCCATGCGGCGTTGGCTGTAGCCAACCATACCGAATTACTTGCTACAAGCCCACTGGCGTTAGAGGCTGATTTTGATTTGGTGATCAATGCCAGTGCCAGTAGTTTGGTGGGTGATGCCGTGCCAGTAGCAGCAACCGTGTTGCGTTCTGGGGCGCTGGCTTATGACATGATGTATGGCCCTGCGGCCCAAGGTTTTTTGGATTGGGCGAGCACCCACGGTGCCCAGGCCCGTGATGGCTTGGGAATGTTGGTAGAGCAGGCCGCAGAAGCTTTTGCCATTTGGCGTGGTGTGCGTCCTCCGGGAGCGCAGGTATTGGCTGAGTTGCGCGCGCTGTTGGTGGCGCCTTCCTTGGCAGCAGGTCATGCGCATTCTGGGCATTGATCCTGGCTTGCAAACCACCGGTTTCGGGGTCATTGATGTGCAGGGGCAGGCTGCTAGTTATGTGGCCAGTGGCACTATTCGCACGACAGGTTTAGCACTGGGGAATTTGCCGGGGCGGCTCAAGGTGTTGTTCGACGGGATTGGCGAGGTGGTGGCGCGTTACCAGCCAGATGCCGCCGCGGTAGAAATTGTGTTTGTCAACGTCAATCCACAGTCGACGCTTTTGCTGGGACAGGCGCGCGGTGCCTGTATTACGGCATTGGTGGCTTGTGATTTGCCGGTGGCTGAATACACCGCACTGCAGATGAAGAAAGCCGTTGTGGGGCACGGTCGTGCAGCCAAGTCTCAAGTGCAGGAGATGGTGCGCCGTTTGTTGGAGCTACCTGGTTTGCCAGGCACCGATGCTGCCGATGCCTTGGGGTTGGCCATTACCCATGCTCATGCCGGTGCCGCCATGGCCCGACTGGGCGCCTCTACGACTTTGCAACGTCGCCAACACGCGATGTTTAAGGCGGGGCGCAGTTACTGATACTGACGATGCCTTGTAACATTGGCATCAAAGCGCGCACACCACCCACGCCTGCGCGATGCCTATTGCATGGCCGAGGGCTGCCTATCCCCGCACGTCCGGTCTTTCAGACACATTACCATGGCCACTACTTACACTATCAGCGACCTTGCCAAAGAGTTTGACCTCACGACCCGTGCGATGCGCTTCTATGAGGACATGGGTCTGCTCCAACCGGAGCGCACTGGCCCTGGCGGTCGTAATCGTCTCTACAGTAACCGTGATCGTACCCGTCTGAAGTTGACGCTGCGGGCCAAGCGTTTGGGACTGTCGCTGTCCGAGGCGAAAGAAATTATTGATCTGTATGACAGCCCCCGCGACACTGGCGTGCAATTGCGCAAGTTTCTCAGTGTGCTGGCGGGGCATCGTTGCCAGCTGGAAGAGCAGATGGCCGATTTGCAAGCGAACCTTGACGAAATCAAGGAGCACGAAAAAGAAGCCCGTGCGCTGCTAGCGAAGATGGACAAAAATCAGCCATAATTGACGTTTACGTAAACGTAATTCAGGAGCTGGCATGGCAGAAGCTGTTTTTGAGCCACGTGATCCTCAATATCTCCAGCGGGTGAGTGACAGCTTTGCCCGTCAGCAGGCGATGCATACTTTGGGTGCGCGGTTGGAGCATGTGGCGCCCGGTGCTGTGGATATCGGGCTGGATTGGGCAGCGGCATTAACCCAGCAACATGGCTTTTTGCATGCAGGCATGGTGTCTACCGCACTAGATTCTGCTTGTGGCTACGCCGCCTTCACTCTCATGGCTGCCGATGCCGAGGTGCTGACCATTGAGTTCAAGATCAATTTGCTGGCTCCGGCGCTGGGCAAACGCTTTCGCATGGAAGGCCGGGTGCTCAAGCCGGGCCGCACTATCACTGTGGCTGAGGGTCGGGCGTATGCCTTGGCGGATGGCCAAGAGAAGTTGGTAGCCACCATGCATTGCACCTTGATGGCGGTCACAGGCCGTCCAGATGTGCGCTACTGAATCGTTTCGAGCATCTTTTCTTCCTTTCATACCTACACATCAGGAGACATTGCGATGAGCCTTCCCGCCAACTTGCCCGGCCTCAACTTTCAACTGGGCGAAGACATTGATGCCCTGCGCGATGCTGTGCGCGACTTTGCCCAAGCCGAAATCGCTCCCCGTGCTGCCGAAATCGACCATAGCGATCAGTTCCCAATGGATTTGTGGCGCAAGATGGGCGACTTGGGCGTGCTGGGTATCACGGTGTCTGAGGAGTACGGTGGTGCTGACATGGGCTATCTGGCCCACATGGTGGCGATGGAAGAAATTTCTCGTGCCAGTGCTTCGGTGGGCTTGAGCTATGGCGCACACTCGAACCTGTGTGTGAACCAAATCAACCGCAATGGCAATGCCGAACAACGGCAAAAGTACCTGCCCAAGCTGATCAGCGGTGAGCATGTTGGTGCCTTGGCGATGAGTGAACCGGGTGCAGGCTCTGACGTTATCAGCATGAAGTTGAAGGCCGAAGACAAGGGGGGCTACTACCTGCTCAATGGCAACAAGATGTGGATCACCAATGGCCCCGATGCGGATACGTTGGTGGTTTATGCCAAGACCGAGCCAGAGTTGGGGGCGCGTGGCGTCACGGCCTTTTTGATCGAAAAGGGCATGAAGGGCTTCAGTATTGCGCAAAAGCTGGACAAACTGGGGATGCGCGGTAGCCACACGGGCGAGCTGGTGTTTGAAAACGTGGAGGTGCCCGCGCAGAACATTTTGGGCAACGTCAATGGCGGGGCCAAGGTGCTGATGAGCGGCTTGGATTACGAGCGTGCTGTGCTCACCGGTGGCCCGCTGGGCATCATGCAGGCTGTGATGGACAACGTGGTGCCTTACATCCATGACCGTAAGCAGTTTGGTCAGAGTATTGGCGAGTTTCAGCTTATCCAAGGCAAGGTGGCTGACATGTACACCGTGCTGCAAGCGGGGCGCTCGTTTGCTTATACCGTGGCTAAGAATCTGGACATGTTGGGCACTGACCATGTCCGCCAAGTGCGTAAGGACTGTGCCAGCGTGATTTTGTGGTGTGCTGAACAAGCCACGAAAATGGCGGGCGATGGCATTCAGATCTTTGGTGGCAATGGCTACATCAATGAGTATCCCTTGGGCCGTTTGTGGCGTGATGCCAAGCTCTATGAGATTGGCGCTGGCACCAGCGAAATCCGCCGCATGCTGATTGGCCGAGAGCTGTTTGCCGAGACCTGTTAATTTTCTACTTTGAAGGAGTCCCGTGATGCATAACCCCTCCATTAGCCAACTGTTTGACAACAACCGTGCTTGGGCAGCGCAGATGGAGCGGGATCGGCCGGGCTTCTTTACCAACCTGATGGCGCAGCAAAAGCCGCGCTATATGTGGGTGGGCTGCTCTGACAGCCGGGTGCCTGCCAATCAAATCACTGGCTTGGAGCCGGGTGAAGTGTTTGTGCACCGTAATGTGGCTAATGTGGTGGTGCCCACCGATCTCAATTGCCTGTCTACCATCCAATACGCAGTGGATCAACTCAAGGTGGAACACCTGATGGTGGTGGGTCACTACGGTTGCGGTGGCGTGCTGGCGGCTTTAGAAGATATTCGCGTTGGCTTGGCCGATAACTGGATTCGCCACGTCAAGGACGTGCGTGACCGCCACCGTGATTTGCTGGCCCGCATGGCCCCCGAGTCCCGCCATGATGCTTTGTGCGAACTCAATGCCATTGAGCAGGTGGTCAATATTGCCCAAACCACGGTGCTGCAAGATGCTTGGGCACGCGGCCAGCAAGTGACGCTGCACGGCTGGTGCTATGGCCTGAAAGATGGGCTGATCAACAACCTGCACATGTCTGTCAGCAGCAACGAGGGGTTTGAGAGCCTCTACCGTGCCGCCATAGCAGGGGTGGCCGAAGGCCGTTGCTAAATACGCCCAAAAATACAAAACCAAACTACAGGAGACAACACTATGACATCCCCAACTACCGAATCCATTGTTATTTTGGGCGCAGCCCGCACCCCGATGGGCTCTTTTCAGGGTGATTTTTCTGGCATTGCTGCCCATGATTTGGGTGGTGTTGCTATTGCCGCCGCCGTAGCCCGTGCCGGCGTGGCCCCCTCTGCCGTGGGCGAAGTGTTGTTTGGCAATTGCCTGATGGCAGGCCAAGGCCAAGCCCCGGCACGCCAAGCCGCCTTCAAGGGCGGATTACCCAAAGAAGCTGGAGCGGTCACGCTGTCCAAAATGTGCGGCTCGGGCATGAAGGCGGCCATGTTTGCCCACGATATGTTGTTGGCCGGCACACACGATGTGATGGTGGCCGGTGGCATGGAAAGCATGACCAACGCCCCCTACCTGCTGCAAAAAGGCCGGGGCGGTTATCGCATCGGCCACGACCGCATTTTTGACCACATGATGCTCGATGGCCTCGAAGATGCCTACCAGCCGGGCCGCTCGATGGGTACGTTTGGCGAAGACTGTGCCGCCAAATACAGCTTTAGCAAAGCGCAGCAAGATGCTTTTGCTACTGCCAGTGTGCAACGCGCCCAAGCCGCCATTGCCTCGGGCGCTTTTGCGGCCGAGATTGCCCCTGTCACCCTGCAAACACGCGCAGGTGAGGTTGTCGTCTCCAAAGACGAAGGCCCGGGCAAAATCAAGCTCGACAAAATTCCCCAACTCAAGCCTGCCTTCAAAAAAGACGGCACCATCACGGCCGCTTCCAGTTCGAGCATTAACGACGGTGCGGCTGCATTGGTGTTGGCGCGCGCCTCTACAGCCCAACAACTCGGTGCCAAGCCGCTGGCGCGTATCGTGGCCCATGCCACCCACGCCCAAGAGCCAGAATGGTTTGCCACGGCCCCCCTTGGGGCCACACAAAAGGTGCTAGCCAAAGCAGGGTGGAGTGCTGCCGATGTGGATTTGTGGGAGATCAACGAAGCCTTTGCCGTGGTTCCTATGGCGTTGATGCACGATCTGAACCTGCCGCATGACAAAGTGAATGTGAACGGTGGCGCTTGTGCTTTGGGCCACCCTATTGGGGCCAGTGGTGCGCGCATCATAGTGACGTTGATTTATGCACTGCAAGCCCGTGGCCTGACAAAAGGCGTGGCTACCTTGTGCATTGGTGGCGGGGAAGCCACAGCGGTTGCCATTGAGCTGCTGTAAGTTCTAGGCTCAGGAGACCCCCATGCTGCTGACCCAAGATCAGGAGATGATTCGTGATGCTGTGCGCGATTTTGCACAGCGCGAGCTCTGGCCCCATGCTGCCCGCTGGGACAAGGAGCACCACTTTCCTAAAGAAGCGCACCAAGGGCTGGCAGCACTGGGAGCCTACGGCATTTGCGTGCCCGAAGAACTCGGCGGAGCCAACCTCGACTATGTCACGCTGGCGCTGGTGTTGGAAGAGATTGCGGCGGGCGATGGCGGCACCAGCACTGCCATCAGCGTGACCAATTGCCCAGTCAATGCCATCTTGATGCGTTATGGCAATGCCCAACAGCAGCGCCAGTGGCTCACACCCTTGGCCCGTGGCGAGATGCTGGGCGCGTTTTGCCTGACGGAGCCCCATGTAGGCTCTGATGCTTCGGCGTTGCGCACTACGGCGACCCGTGAGGGTGATGGCTATGTCATCAACGGTGTGAAGCAGTTCATTACCAGCGGTCAAAACGGCCAAGTGGCCATCGTGATTGCCGTGACCGATAAGGCGGCTGGCAAAAAAGGCATGAGCGCCTTTATCGTGCCCACCAGCACCCCTGGCTATGTGGTGGCACGCCTAGAGGACAAACTGGGCCAGCACAGCAGCGATACGGCACAGATCAATTTTGACCAATGCCGTATTCCAGCCGACAACCTGATTGGCGCGGAAGGCGAGGGTTACAAAATCGCCCTTTCTGCTTTGGAAGGTGGGCGTATTGGCATTGCCGCACAAAGCGTAGGCATGGCGCGTAGTGCCTTGGAGCTGGCAGTGCAGTATGCCAAGCAACGCGAGAGCTTTGGCACCGCCATTTTTAATCATCAGGCAGTGGGTTTTCGTTTGGCTGATTGCGCTACGCAATTAGAGGCGGCACGCCAGCTGATTTGGCATGCGGCCAGTTTGCGCGATGCCGGTCGTCCTTGCCTGAAAGAGGCAGCGATGGCCAAACTCTTTGCCAGTGAGATGGCCGAACGGGTGTGCAGTGCTGCTATCCAAACACTGGGCGGTTATGGCGTGGTCAATGATTTTCCGGTGGAGCGCATTTACCGGGATGTGCGTGTCTGCCAAATCTACGAAGGCACCAGCGATGTGCAGAAAATCATTATCCAGCGGGCATTGGCCTGATCAAGGGGCTCGCACCACGATTCTGGAGTTGAGCTGGTAGCCAAACCCCCGGATGGCCTTGATGCTGTGGGATAGGTTCAGCATTTGGGTCATTTTGCTGCGCAATCGGCTGATGAGCACGGCGAGGTTTTCACGGTTCAGGTGGCTGTTGCTTTGTTGGTTGATGCGCTGGAGCAGCATGTCGGTGTCCATGCGCCGTTGGGGGGCCAGCGCCAATTCTCGCAACAGCTGGATTTCTGTCATGCTGAGTGACAAACTTTGTTGCTCAGACCGTATCAACTGCTGGTGGCCCAGGTCAAGCACCAGTTCGATTTGGGGGGAGCGTTGTACCCGGCGTGCCAGGCTGGCAATCACAGCCTCCAATTCGTTGATGTTGGCGGGTTTGGTCAGATAGACATCGGCACCCGATTCATAGCCTGAGATTTTGTCTTGGGACAGTTTGCGTGCTGTCAACATGACGATGCCAATGTGGGGCATTGCGGCACGCATTCGTTGAGCGATACTCAATCCGTCTTCTTCAGGCAGGTTCAGATCAAGAATCAGGATATCGGCGGGTTCCTCGTTCAGTGCGGCGTCGAGTTGTTCGCCCGAGTCTACGCCCCGCAATTGCCATCCGGGTCGTTCTAGAAATGCCAGCAATTCTTCTTGCAGCAATTCATTGTCTTCTACCACCACAATAGACAAAGGGTGGTCAGCATGGGCATGGACAGGGTGAGCGTTTAACAACGGGGATACTCCAGCGTGAATGTGATCCACATGCCATCTTGCCGGTACTGAACCTGCCCACCACCGCGTTGGGCGATTTGTTGTACCAAGTACAGACCTAAGCCTGAACCGGTGGCGTGGTGGGCTGCATTGGCACGGTAATACTTTTGGAAGATCTGCTGGGCATCAGGATAACCAGCGCGCCCAGGCAGGTTGCGCACCACCAGATGCCAGCGTGGCGGTGTTTTTGAACTGAGCAGTTGGACTTCTACCAGACTGTCTGGTGGTGAGTAGGCCAAGGCATTGTCGAGCAGGTTGCTGAACATTGTTTTGACGTTCAGGCTGTCTGCCTGCACAGGCAAGTTGCTTGGCAGTTGCAGCACCAACCGATGGGCATTTTTATGCTGGCGCTGGTAGTCGTGCAGCAGTGCAACCAAGTCCAGTGTTTCTGGGTGTTCGCTGGTATGACCTTGTTCGAGCCGGTCTACTTGTCGGCAGCGTTCGAGCACAGCATCCATGCTGTCAATTGCTTGCTGGATGCGGACGAGCCGTTGCCGACCAAAGGTATCTTCCAGTTTGCGTTGTAGCGTCAAGGCCGACAGGCGGATGCTGGCCAGAGGGCTTTTGAGCTCATGCAACAGCATGTTGATGAAGGTGGCCGATTCTTGGAGCTTTTGTTGTTCCCATTGAAAACGGCGTTGGGTCTCCTGTATTTGGCCGTGCAGCAGGGCGTATTCCCGTTGTTGTAGAACATCTCGGCGCATGAGCACCAGATGCAGCATCACAGCAGCAAACAGGTTGACCAACAGGGTGCTGGGCAGCACATGCAGCGCGCCTGATTGACCGACACCCAGCATGGGCAACAACAGGTAAATGAGGTAGCTGATTTGTAGGCCGTAGAACACACGGATAGTCCAGCGCAATGGCCGATCGTTGATATTGAACAGCAGCAGATCTGCCAGACCGATGAGGGTATAAAACAGCACGGCATTGGTGTTGAGCTTCATTGCCAGCCGCGGATCACCCCAAAAAATTTGCCATACCTCCCAGCACAGTATCAATACCACGGCTGTACGCAACCAAAAGATCAGCCTGTTGCCATCAAAAATGGCATTGATCTTGGCATACATCAGGGAAGCCAAGGTCAGGTGTACGCAGGCGGCCAGCATGGAGGCGCGGTCTACCCAATAGGGCTGTGCGGGCAGGATGTATCGGGCCAAAGAACCCGTAAAGGCCAGCGTGAGCACGATACCAGCCAGTTGCAGCAGGCCATTGATTAGCCAAGCGCCGTCTTTGCTAATGAGTGCCCGCATCAGGGCTATCCAGGCCAGCACCAGTAGCAGGCAGATGTAGGCGCCCACCAACAGGTATTGCAAGCTTTCAAAGTGTTGGGCATCGGCTTCGGTACGGACTTGTACATTCAGTGCCTGTACGGTGTTGCTTTGCAGCCGAACGTAAAACACGGTGGCTTGTTGTGGTGCAGCCGGGTATAGCCAGAAGCTGTAGGTCAGGTCGGGGCGTTCGCGTTGTTGGTAAGCCAGCAGATCACCACCTTGGCGAATTTCCCAGGGGGCGTCGGTTGGGGCGGAAGGGGCAGCGGGCCGATAGAGGTGTAACTGATCGATATGGGAGGGCCGCACCGAGACCACCAGCCGAGGCTCGGTGCTGGGCGGTACTGTGACCCGCAGCCAGAGTGCGCTTTTGGTGTATCCCCGTGACAAAAATTCTGGTGCCGGTGCAAATGCCTGTTGTTGTACCTGCTCAAAAGACATCTGACCGTGGTGGTCGACAAACATTTCGCGCTGCACTGGTAGCGGCGAGGCTTGTGCGGTGCAGGAGATGCCACCCAGTAGCAGGCACAGGAGCAAAAACATGCATCCAACACTGCAGCGCAGTACGGCATGGTGTGGCATGGTGCGTGGACTGTGCTTTCAAAGAGGAGATAGAGGCATCTGCGCGGTTGGGGTGCGAGTGGCTTATGGGGCCGAAGCGGAAGGGGGGCTGGGGGCGGGTAGGGGCCAATCCATCAGGCGCCAGCCCATGAGTGCTGCAGGTACGTCAAAGACATGGGCCAACTCTAGTAAGTCGCTCATGGCCAGGTCTTGGACACAGAAGCGTAGTACGGATTCGGGAATGAGCAGGCGCAGGGCAAACTGGTGGGCTGCACGCTCGGTGCGGGTTTGCATATCCATAGAAAAATCATCAGACACCTCTATGCTGCGCTCTAAGCCGGGACGCAGGTGGTGCAATGCCACATGCCCTAGCGCCTGGGCCAAGGCGTAGCGTTGTCGTTCATGGTGGTGGTGCTGCCCCAGCGTGACCAAAGGTTGGTTTTGTAGGCTGATTTGTAGGTGGGCACAGGCCGCCGTTGGGCTAGGGCTGTGGGCTAGCACTATGCCCATGTTCTGGGCAATGTGTGCCACATCCACAGGCACCGATTGATTCCAGTGGAGCTTGAGAATGCCTTCTGCAAACATGACCATGCGGCGCATTATCGGAGGCACCAGTCCAGTGCCTCCTCCATAGCCCCTCAGAGGAGAGGTTTTTCAGAATTTTTCCCAGGATTGCAGGTAGCGCCATTGGCCTTCGGGCACTTTGGCCAGTGGGACACGTCCGAGACGGATGCGCCGAATGGCCAGCACGCGCAAACCTACCGCTTCGCACATGGCCGGAATTTGTCCGGGGCGGATGCCTTTGAGTGCAAAGCGCAGCCGGGTTTCGTTTTGCCAACTCACTTTGATTGGGGGGAGCGGGCGGCCATTGAAGCTCAGGCCGTGGCAGAGCTTTTGCAGTCCGCCGTCGGCCATTTGGCCTGCCACTTCCACCACACATTCTTGTTCTAGGGTCTCGATGTCTTCGGCCAGTTTGCGTGCAATGCGTGGGTCTTGGGTATACACCACCAAACCACTGGCGGGCGTCGGCAGGGGCGTAAAGCACTGCAATTGCTTGAAATGGCGCAAGAGCACGCGCGTGCCCGATGCATCTTCAGGCAGGTGCGAGGCGGCATTCAGTAGCGTGATGGCCGAAGGCGCACCTTGGCTACGGCTGCCGTGGGCGCTGGCTCCTGCTTCTTGTCCTAGGCCTGCTTCAAAGCCTGGTGGTTTGTGCAACAGCAGCGTAACGGGAGCCAACTCCAGCAGGCTGGCATCAGGGGCCAGTGTGACGGTTTGCTGCGCAGCCACGCGGGCACCGGGGAGTTCTACGATGCGGCCATCGATGCTCACCCAGCCTCCTTCGATATATTGCTCGGCGGTACTGCGTGAGCAGCCCAATTGCTGTGCCAAACGCTTGGATAGGCGTACCAGCCCCGTGGGGATGTTTTCAGTCATTGCCCGGCTCCATACTTCGAATGCGTTCGACATGGGCCAACAATGAGCGTTGGGCCACCGGCCACAACCGTGGAGGTACATCGGCATAGGCATGGGCCACCCAGTCTTGCACTGTGCCATCAGGCAGTGCCTGCATGGCAGCCAGCACTTTGGCCTCGCGGGCCAGCCGATGGGCTCGAAGTTGGGCTATAGCACCGCGTGCGTTGTGCAATACATAGCCGTGGGCAGGCAGGATGAACTCCACCTCGTATTGCAGGCACAGGGCATCGAGCCGATCGAGCGAGTCTAGATAGTCGGCCATGTTGCCATCGGGTGGGTCGATGACGGTGGTGCTGCCATTGAGAATGTGATCTCCAGAGAACAGCAGGCCATCTTCTTCTTGTAGCAAACACAGGTGGTTGGCGGCATGGCCGGGAGTGTGTACGGCTTGCAGCGTGTGGCGCACTTCACCTGTGGGCCCCGTCAGTGTGAGTTGTTGGCCGTGTTGCAACACAGCATCGGGGGTAAAGGCACTGGCGGCGCGGGCGGTGGGTGCAGAGGGCAAACCCAGAATTGGTGGCGCGGCCCGCCCGGCCTGGGTGCAAAGGGCTTGCAAGGGGGCGGCACCAGGCGAGTGGTCAGGATGTGAGTGGGTGCAGACAATGGCGCGAATGTCTCCCCCAGCGGCACGCCAGAGCTTATCGAGATGCGCATGGTCGGCGGGGCCGGGGTCGATGGCGATATAGCCGGTGCTGGGGTCGCCCACCAGGTAGCTGTTGGTGCCGGGGCCAGTCATAAAGCCGGGGTTGGGGGCCGTGAGGCGCTGCACATTGCGCAGCAGCGGTACGGGGGTGGCACTTTGCCAGTCCAGCGGGTGCAGCACTTGACCATCAGGGCACACCAAAGCCAGCTCGCCAAAGGGGGGCTCGTCCTCCATGTAGTGCACTTCTTTGCCAGCCAGTAGGCCGCCGCGTGGGCAGCAGACCCACAGTGCTTGCTCGTGGGCCACAGCAGCCAGCACAGCATCTGCGTTGGCAAAACGGGCCAATCGCTCTAAGGTGCGGATGGTAGGAAAGATCATGAAGAACTGCCCTGCAGCATGGCGTTCGAGCGCCTGTTGGGGCGAGACCCAGACCGGCTCAAATTGCTCTTGTTCATCGGCAATGGGTGTCTGGCCTTCGGGCATACGGGCCACCAAGAAAGGCACGGCAAAGCGTTTGCTCAGTTCACGCGCGCCAGTCCAATGCGCCAGCACATACACCGTGTCGGCGGCCAATGTCAGTCCTTGTGCTGCACATTGGGCGGCAAAGGGGGCATGGCGGTGGAGGCGGGCAATGTCTTGGTCATCCGCCATGCGGCCATCGGCATGGCGGGCCAGCAAGATGCCCAGTTCTTCAAAACTTTCGCGGATGGCCGCGATGGCCTGGGTCAGGTGCAGATCGTTTTGTGTAGGGCGTCTAGCAGCTGCGGCATGGGATTGCGCATCCAACGCATCAATGCCGCCACCAGGAAAGACATAAGCCCCTGGTGCAAAGCTGGCGTGGTCTGAGCGGCGGGTCATGAGCACCTGCAAGCCCTCGGGACTGTCGCGCAACAGCAACACGGTGGCTGCATCGCGGATGGGGGCGGGGGTGTGGGGTGGATGGAGGAGCTGACTGGGGCGGATCATGGCCTGCATTATGGGCAAGGTGGTGTTGCTATGCGATGTCTGTTGGTTTGTTTTTCGCGGCTCTCTGGTCATCCAATGCTCCAAGATTGGTATGGATGCCGGCGAGGAAAGGCCTGTAGCCAAGAGGCCGCACTAGGGGTTGAAAATGCTGAGACAATGCGGACACAAAGCGTTGCCCCCATGAGCACCAAGGTTTGCCGCTGTTGCGTCAAATTTTTGGCTGGCGACCGCCTCCGTGTCTTAGGTGCGCGCTCCCTGCCCAAAAGCAAAATCAAAGATGGCACCTGCTTTGACTAAGACGATGGCATCGCTGTGGGCAACGCCAAATCAAGCGTTGTCGTCGCAAGACTGTACGCATCGCAGTGCATGGCACGATTCGAGGCCGAAAGGTATCGCAAACCTTGGAGTAAAGCACGGGGGTTGTGTGGACTGTGGCTGTGGGCACCATCGGGATAAGAATGCAGTCAAAAATATCCTGAGCCAATCCAGCGTCCGTGCGGGGCATCGCACGTCTGTAGAGGGAGTCTCTGCCCTTTAGGGCGCGGAGGAAGTCGAGTTGCTAGTTTCCTTGTTCATATCTGCCCGCAGTGGCTCTGTGCTTGGGGCTGCTTACCGTCTGGGGGCATGGTGGTGTTTGCTGGCGGCTCTGTTGGCAGGGTGGGATTTGCAGGGGCGTTGGACTGAGCCTGGGCGAGTGGTGGTGGTCTGGTTTAAGTTGTGGATTTTCTGGGCATCGTGGGCTTTGTTGCCTTGGTTGCTGGGGATGCTGATAGGGCTGCATCGGTCGGCAGGGCGGCGTGGGCAGCATGGGCTGGGGCTGGTGGTGCTGGCAGTAGCAGCTTGGGGCGCCTTGGTCGAGCCACGCTTATTGGTGGTGCGCACGCACCCGCTGGCCTTGCCCGCAGGCAGCCCACCTTTGCGGCTGGCGCTGGTGGCTGATCTGCATCTGGGGTTGTTTGTGCGTGGTTGGCAGTTGGAGCGGTTGGTGGAAGTGCTCAATGCCCAAGCAGTTGATGCAGTGGTGGTGGCAGGAGACTGGACTTATGACCCACCATTGGATTTGCAAACTGCTTTGGCTCCATTGGCCCAGTTGCGCCATCCGGTGTGGGCGGTATTGGGCAACCACGATACCGAGTCTCCGGGCCCACCACTGACCTCCGTGTTGCGCACCGCCTTGCAAACCCACGGTGTGCAGCTGCTGGAGGGCCAAGCGATTTCTTTCAAGGGTTGGGAGATTGTGGGCTTAGGCGATTTGTGGGGGGCTGACCCGCGCACCGATATTGCCCGTTTGTTGCCATCAGCACCCCCCAACCGGCCTCGGCTGGTGCTAGCGCACCAGCCTGATACCGCCGCCTTATTGCCCACAGATGCTGCCACATTGGTACTCAGCGGCCATACCCACGGTGGGCAGATCACCCTGCCGTGGATCACGCAACACCGCGTGTTGCCAGGCATCAGTGCCTACGGCTGGTATGCGGGCCGCTATAGCACGCCGGCTGGGACACTCTTTGTTACCACGGGGGTCGGTACTATCGGGCTACCGGCAAGGTTGGGTGTGGTGCCTAGGGTGGATGTGTTGCAACTGCACTGAAGCACATCACAGTCAGGCCAAGCCTGCAACGATAATGGCCCCCTATGCAGATCCGCTTTACCAAGATGCAAGGTGCGGGCAACGACTTTGTCGTGCTCGACGAAACCCAAGGCCGTCTGGGCCTGACGCCAGCGCACTACCGCCTGCTGGGTGACCGCCACTTTGGCGTGGGTGCTGATCAAATTCTCACGGTGCGTCCCTCGCCGGGGCCGGGCATCGATTTTGAGTATGTGATCCACAACGCTGATGGGGGTGAGGTAGAACAATGTGGCAACGGTGCGCGCTGTTTTGCCCGCTATGTGCGTGACTGCGGGTTGACAGACAAGGACACTATCCGCGTACAAACCCGCTCTGGCGTGATTGCCCCCCAGCTGACGCCCGATGGCCGTGTGACGGTGGATATGGGCTGCCCGGTGCTAGAGCCCGCCCGTGTGCCTTTTGAGGCCAGTGGTCTACAACCCCAACAGCAAGGCCAAGGACAGCACTGGCCGTTGGAGCTGGGCAACGGGGGCCCTACAGTGATGGTGAGTGTGGTGTCGATGGGCAATCCCCATGCCGTACAGATTGTGGCCGATGTGGATGCGGCCCCCGTCGCCACCACCGGCCCGTTGATTGAGCACCACCCGCGCTTTCCGCAGCGGGTCAATGCGGGCTACATGCAAGTGGTGGCCCGCGACCACATTCGCCTGCGCGTGTATGAGCGTGGTGCAGGCGAGACGCTGGCTTGTGGCACCGGCGCCTGCGCTGCGGTGGTGGCTGGCATCCGCCTGGGTTTGCTAGATGCACGGGTGGATGTAGATACCCACGGTGGGCGCTTGAGCATTGCCTGGGGCGGTCAGCCTACTGATGCGGTGTTGATGACCGGCCCGGCCACCTTCGTTTTTCAAGGTCAGATCGAACTACCCGATACCCTTTGACACCCTATGACTGCCCACGACCCCACCCCTTTTATGGCCCCGATCACCGAAGAGGACATTGCCGATTACCTCATGGAGACGCCGGGGTTTTTTGAGCGCCATGCCGAGTTGCTGACCAACGTGCAGATCATCAGCCCGCATGGGCATCGGGCCGTCAGTTTGCAAGAGCGCCAAGCCGAGCGCCTGCGCGCCAAAATTGCCGATCTGGAGCAGCGCATTCTGGACATGGTGCACAACGGCCAGCAAAACATGTCGATTGACCAGCGCCTGCACCAGTGGGCCTGTGACCTGCAACGCGTCACGCATCCGCCCTCTTTGCCTGAGATGGTAGTGCAAGGCATTCGGCGCCAGTTTGAGGTACCCCAAGCTGCCATGCGTATCTGGGGCGTCTCTCAGGCCTACGCCAATGCACCGTTTGCCATGGGTGCCAGCCACGACGTGCGCGCCTTTGCCTCCTCCCTGACCATGCCTTTTTGCGGCCCCAATTTGGGCTTTGAGCCGGTGGGCTGGTTGCGTGATGGCGACATGGTGCAATCGCTGGCGCTGTTGCCGCTGCGCGATGGCCCGATGGAGCACGCCACCCCGGCCTTTGGCCTGTTGGTGCTGGCCTCAGAGGACCCACACCGCTTTGAGGCCACGATGGGCACCGATTTTCTGACACGCATTGCCGAGACGGCCAGTGCAGCCCTAGCACGCCTGCGTTGATCAGGCGCTGGTGGTGGCTGCGACCGTGGTGGGCAGCGCCTCTGGAAGCACCAGCGGCAGCGACAGCGTGAAGCAGGCACCCGCCCCAGTGGTGGATTGCAGTGTCAAAGTGCCACCGAGCAGTTGTGCCAGTCCGCGTGACAACCCTAGGCCTAGCCCAGTGCCCCCATGCTCATAACTGGTGCGGGCATTGCCTTGGCGAAAACGCTCAAAAATGCGTTCGTGCAGTTCGGGGGCAATGCCTGGGCCGGTATCGCGCACATGCAGCAGCAAAGATTGTCCGGTGCTATCGAGTTCGACATGCAAGTCGATATGCCCTTGCTCCGTAAATTTGACGGCGTTAGACAGCAGATTGTTCAAAATTTGCTTGAGCTTGAGCGGGTCGGTCACCATGCGCTCGGGCACTCCAGGGGCCACAGAGCAATGCAGATGCAATGCCTTGGCTAAGGCACTGATTTCAAACAGGGCAGTTACTTCATGCAGGACATCGTGCAGCACCACGGGCACAGGGTGGGTGGGCATGGCATTGGCTTCAATCCGGGCCAGATCCAAAATTTCGGTCAGTAGGCTATTGAGGTGGGTGGCGGCATGGCTGATCAGACCGGCTTGCTCAATAATGGCTGTGTCTTTGCTGCGCAGGGCAATCAGTTCTGAGAATCCCTTGATGCTGGTCAGGGGGGTGCGCAGCTCATGGGACATGGCGGCCAAAAATTCGCTTTTGGCTTGGCTGGCCTGTTGGGCTATGGCCTCGCTGTGTACCAATGCCTCATGGCTTTGTGCCAGTTCACGAACGCTGCTGCGAAAAAGTGCCAAAAAAGCCACCACACACAGGCTGGCCAAGGTGGACATTACCAGCAGCACATTGCGATTGGCCCGCCAGCGGCTAAAAGCTTCCTCTACTGTGGTGCCGCTGATGACGGTGAGTGGGTAATTGCCGACCCGGCTGTAGCCCACGATGCGCTCGACGCCATCGTTGCCAGTGCCAATGATGGTGCCATCCAGATTTTCCAGAATGGCAGTTGCCAGCGCGGCAGGGGTGCGCTCACCCACGCCAGAGCTCATGCCATCAATCACCCGCACCCGGATGATCTCGTCCAGCCCCGCCAGCATCAAACCCGCCCCTGGGCTCAGTTGCACATTGCTGTAAACATTGGACAGATGTACGGGATTGAGCGAAGCCACTACCACCCCCACGGTATGCCCATCCAGCCCGGTTACTTTGCGCGAGAGCTGGATGGTCCATTGCCCAGACACACGGCCTTGCAAAGGTTTGCTGATGAACAGGCCATCCCATAGCTCGCGTGAGGTTGGATCGGCTTCACGCGGTTGCAGGTGTACCCGAATATGTTCGCGATCCTTGAGTGAGATCTTGCCACTGCGTTTGCCGTCGGGATCCAGGTTGCTGCCCTGAAAGTACCCTTCTGCATCGACAAATGACAATTGCGTCATGATGTCGGGCACCAAGCCGGTCTCGTTGGCCGTGCGCAGGTAGTCCTGTGGCTGTGGCTTGTGCTCGGCCGCCAGGGTTTGCAGGCGTAGCACGGCCTGATCCATCGTCTCTAAGACCCGCAAAGTATGTTCCTTGATGGCGCGGGCCATGTTGATGTTTTGGCGCAGTTCGGTCTCTTGTGTAGCCTGCCACTGCCAGTACAGCACCGTGACCACAGTAGTCCACACTACAACCAACACAAACAGGCTGAAGCCGTAGACCATCACTGCATGGCGGGGCGTGCGGTGCCGACTGGCAACATGGGCAGAGGGCGCGGAAGCTTTCATGGGGAGGCCGCAGAAGAAGTCAATGGCCTGTTGGTGCCGGGCCAATGAACAGAACAGAAATTGAAAATATCGGAGTCACCCAAACAGGTGCAAGAGCGAGTTGGATGCTTAGCGTCCCAAGGGGTTGTCGGTGACCAAATCGGCAAAAGTCATGCGATGCAGAGTGACGCGCTGGCGCAATGCCCACAGCGCGTCGCTGTGCTCCATAAAGCAGTCCACCACGGCTGGATCGAAAGCCCGTCCCCGCTCCGACAGCAGCATTTCCAGCGCCTTCTCATTGCTGAAGGCATTGCGGTACACCCTGTCCATCGTCAGGGCGTCATAAAAGTCCACCACTGTGACGATGCGTCCAGACAGGGGGATGCTCTCACCGACCAACCCTGAAGGATAGCCCCGACCATCCCAGCGTTCATGGTGGGCCAAGGCGATTTCGGAGGCCATCTGGAACAGGGCGATACGCGACTTACCCAA
The DNA here is from genome assembly GCF_042652905.1 of Giesbergeria sinuosa. Lineage (NCBI taxonomy): Bacteria > Pseudomonadati > Pseudomonadota > Betaproteobacteria > Burkholderiales > Comamonadaceae > Giesbergeria > Giesbergeria sinuosa. The sequence goes on from NZ_JBHSHJ010000012.1 coordinate 21,015, forward strand.
AATATCGGCGCCGATGGCGGGGTGCTGGTTCATCACCTCACGCTCAGTATGGTTGAGCGGGCCGGGTTTTTTGAGCACGTTGTCTGGAATGCCGATTTTGCCGATGTCGTGCATCGGTGCCGCCTTGCGCAGCAGCGTGGCATACGACACCGACTGCCCTAGATACAGGGCCAGTGCCTCGGCCAGAAACCCGATACGCACGATATGTACACCCGTGTCGTCATCTTTGTATTCTGCTGCCATCGCCAGCCGAAACAGCGCCTCGTGGTGGGCGCGGGCCACCTCCTGAAGGGCTTCGTTGCGTTCGTGGTACATGCGCCCCAAATCAGAGATGATTTTCTCCATTTGGTCAGCGGCTGCCGCATCGAATTGTGTTGCCTCCGGCGTGCGCACGGCTTGGGACATGGACATCAGTCTTCTAAGCTGTTGATGGTCTCTATCAGTTTGAGTGGACTAAAGGGTTTGAGCAAATAGGCATTGGCTCCAGCCCCCATGCCTACCTCCACGTCTTGGCTTTGTCCACGCGCTGTGAGCAGAATGACGCTGGGCTGGCCCAGTGTTGGGTCTGACTTGACCAAACGACACAGATCCAAACCATCCATGCTGCCCGGCATCACGACATCCAGTAGCAGCAAATCAGGACGGACAAGACGCACCTGGGCCAAGCCTTCATCTGCATTGGCTGCCTCATGGATCTCATGGTCTTCGAATTCCAGGGTCATGCGGATCAGCCGGCGAATATCGGCATGGTCTTCGACAATCAATATGCGCTTGCCCATGATGCAGTTTTTTGGAAAGTAGAGACACGGTACACTGGTAATTTTATCATATCTATCAAAAAATAGATTTAGAAATGATAGAATTTTCTAATGGCCCGCATAGAGCAAGTTTCTTTATTGCCCGAAAGTTGCAGTACCCGCGATGTAGCGCAGGCGCTGGGGTTGGCTGTGCGTTCTGTGCAGTTGATGGTCGACCGGGGCGAACTTGAGGCCTGGAAAACACCGGGTGGGCATCGGCGCATTGCGCGGGCTTCGGTGCAACGGTGGCTGGCCCAGCGTCAGGCACCCAACCCGCTGGGGACGCCACTGACGGTGGTGCGCTCGGCAGTGCAGCCGCCTTCGGTGGCGGCAGTCGCTTCAGATCACCTCTCCTCGGTAGCCTGCAAGGGCGTTGGTAGGCCCAAGGTGTTGCTGATCGAGGATTCCGTCCATATCCAAAATCTGGTTCGGCAGTTGCTCCACCACCATTTTCCCCAAGTGGAACTGTATGTGGCAGACGATGGCATTGTGGGCTTGGTCATGGCAGGGCAATTGCAGCCCCAAGTGCTCTTGGTCGATATTGTGTTGCCCAGCATTGACGGCAGCACATTGATCAGCCGCTGGCGTTCGCACCCACAGTTTGCAGGCAGTCAGTTGATTGTGCTGACAGGGCTGGATGCTGTAGAGCAAGCCCGGTATGCTTTTGCGTTGGCAGGGGTGCCCGTGGCCCACAAGCCACAACTGGTGCAGGAGCTGCCCGCATTGCTGGCCACGAGCTTACAGGCCACAGATGTCTGTGCTTGGCCTGCCATTGGTGGTAGATTCGCGCAATGACTGAAAGTACCAACCCCACCCCCTTGCAATCCCAAGCAGAAAAAATCCGTGCCGACCTGTCGGCCATGCTGCTCAAGGCCGCCCAAAGCGCGTCACCATCGGCTGCACAGGCCACGCCCAGTGCGGCCGCTGCCAATCCTGTGAATGCGCAAAAGCCCACATCTGCGGGGCAGTAACTAGGCCAGTGGCTTGTATGGTGTCTGCGCACAAGCGCCACAATGGCACCATGACTACTTTTCATCGCCCTGCCCTGTCCATGCTGGATCTGGTGGCCGTCCGTGAAGGCGGCACCGTGGCCCAAGCTTTGGATATTGCCTCGCGTACTGCCCAGCATGTCGAGGCACTCGGATTCCGACGTTATTGGGTGGCTGAACACCACAACATGCCTGGCATTGCCAGCTCGGCCACTGCGGTGCTGGTGGGCCATATTGCAGGACAGACCACCTCCATCCGTGTGGGCTCCGGTGGCATCATGCTGCCTAACCATGCTCCACTGGTGGTGGCTGAGGCTTTTGGCACCTTAGCCGAGCTGTACCCCGGTCGCATTGATCTGGGGCTGGGCCGTGCCCCCGGCACAGATGGCCCTACCATGCGGGCTTTGCGCCGCGACCGTGTTGAAATGGAAGAGGATTTTCCACGCGACGTGGCCGAAGTGCAGCGCCTTTTGGGGCCGGTGCAACCCGGCCAGCGTATTGTGGCTATGCCTGGAGCGGGTACCCAAGTGCCCCTCTGGCTACTGGGATCTAGCCTGTTTTCGGCACAGCTGGCAGCGCAGATGGGCTTGCCCTATGCGTTTGCTTCCCATTTTGCCCCGCGTATGTTGCTTCAGGCAATTGAGCTGTACCGGCGATTGTTTCGGCCATCAGCTGCATTAGATAAGCCCTATGTGGTGGTTGGTGTGCCAGTCATTGCCGCCCCTACGGATCAGGAAGCGGCTTATCTGGCCAGTAGCACCTATCAACGTGTGCTGGGCATTCTGACCGGACGGCGCGGGCGTTTGCAGCCCCCAGTAGAGAACTTTGGTGCCCAGATCAGTGCTCAAGAACAGGCTGGTATTGCTGACTTCTTGGCAGCGGCTGTCATTGGTGGCCCTGAGGCGGTTCGGGCTGGATTTGATGCACTGTGGCAGACAACGCAGGCCGATGAGTTCATGTTGGTCTGTGATGTGTTTGACCCAGCATTGCGTCTGCGGTCACTGGACATTGCTGCAGCCCAAATCAGACAGTAATAGTCTGCACACATTCCCAATCAGGCTCCAATGGAGCCTGATTTTTTTTGGAGTGATAAATTAAATATAAATAAGAATAAATCGTTTTATCTATTGGAGTGGTAGCCATGAATTTTCTGATGGCTTTCCCCAAGAATGCCTACATGATTTTTGCAAGAAACACCATGTGTTATCACAAAGAATGGAGGTTGTAATTCTGAATCAGAAATTTCTTAAATGAAATCAGCATGAGATGAATGATGAATCAGGACATTCTGATACTGGAATTGCGTTATGCTACAGAGCACCACAGGTGCCTATTTTTTAATCATTACTTGTGGTAGACCTTGGAGAAGCAAAAAAGGAAATTAGTTCCAAGTTTTTTTGTGGCTGCTGTTTTTGAATGCAAACCTGCTGTTTCAGCAATCCGCATAGATCTAGTGCGGTACAAACCAGAAAAGAGGAAAATATGAAAGTTTACGGAAAAGTGCTAGGCTTGGTTGTTACTGGTGTTTTCTCGGTCATACCATTTTCTGCGTCTGCCGAAAACCCCAAAGAAATTCGGGTAGACTATGCGAGCTATTCTCCTACCAGTTTGGTAGTGCGAAAGATGGGCTGGATGGAAGAAGAATTCAAAAAAGACAATATTCCAGTCAAGTGGGTGTTCAGTCCTAGTAGCAGCAATGCGATTGATTTTCTGAAAAAAGGCAGCATTGATTTTGGTTCGGCTGCCGGATTGTCTGCTGTGATGGCACGCAGCAATGGAGCACCGCTCAAGGCTGTGTATGTGTTTTCCAAGCCAGATTGGGTGGCACTTACCATCGAGAAAGATTCGACCATCACCAGTGTCAAAGATTTGAAAGGCAAGAAGATTGCAGCCACCCCTGGCACAGATGCGTATAACTTCTTCCTTCGGACATTGGATATGAATGGCATGAGTAAAGCCGATGTCACGATTGTCAATTTGGCGCACTCGCTCGGACGCAAAGCACTTGAAAATAAGGAGGTAGATGCTTGGATGGCATTAGACCCCCATCAGGCAGCTTCTACCATTGAAGCGGGAACCAAGGTCTTGTACCGTAATCCTGATTTTTCTAGCTTTGGTTTCTTGAATGCCAATGAGTCGTTTGTGAGCAAGTATCCAGACACCGTCAAGCGTGTGATTCGGGTTTATGAAAAGGCACGTACTTGGGTTATTGCCAATCCAGAAGAAACAGCCAAGCTGATGTCTGAAGAAGCCAAGATCAGCCTGCCAGTGGCCAAGGCCCAGCTCAAGCGCAACGACTTTTCCAATCCCACCCCCGGTGCAACCCACATTAAATCCTTGAAGGCTGGGCTTCCTGTTTTGGTGCAAGAGAAGCTGGTGTCTTCAGAGGCCGTGGGCAACAAGGCGATTGATGAGCTGATCACCAGCGAATTCATGAAGTAAGCAGTAGAAAAAACCTTGATTACATCGCGGGCTGGCCCCGCGATGTCCATTTGCAGCACTGGGAGCATTGCAACGATGTCCATCGCAAAACGCTTGTATTTGACACTTTGTTTGTCTTTGATCGGCCTGATGTTGGTCGGGTTTATTGGTCATCTGAAGATGAACAAGGTTTATGAAGTTACCAATAAAGGTAATTTCAATACGGTTCCCAGTGTGTTGGTATTATCCAAAGCTATTGATGAATTTGGCCAACTGCGAGCACATACATCATTGCATGTTTTGAGTGCAGATGATAATGCAAAATCTGATATTGAAAAATATATCAAGGCAGATTATGAGAATGTGAAGGAGTCTCTCAAGGGTTACGAAGTGTTTGCTTCTGGTTCTGCCGATAGAAAAATGTTGGATCAACATCGGGCAGCATTAGAGGTTTACTACAAAGGGGTGCAGGGTGTTCTGGAGATGTCGCGTGGAAATTTATTTGATGAAGCGCGCGATCTGATCGTTAAAAATCAGCCCAACGAAATCAAATTGCGAGATTCTTTTGTTGAGCACATGAAGCTCAGTGATACTATATCTAAAGAGGTGGCTCAAGAAGGACGGTCTGAGATTTCTTCTGCCATTTGGGTGTCTGTGGTAGTGACATGCCTGATTGGTATTGTGGTGGGGTGGATGATTTTTGTCATTGCCCGTAATTTGATTCACCAGTTGAAGTTTGCCGGAAACTTTGCCAACACCATTTCAGCAGGTGATTTGACCAGCAAAATAGAAGTCAGATCCAATGATGAAACTGGGCAAATGATGGCGGCCATGAAGGCCATGAATGACAGCTTGGTAAAAATTGTCAGTGCAGTGCGCACTGGCACCGATGGCATTGCTACCGCATCGAGTGAAATTGCCCAAGGCAATAGCGATCTGTCTACCCGCACTGAAAGCCAAGCCAGTGCTCTGGAGCAGACGGCTGCTTCTATGGAAGAATTAGGCTCTACGGTGCGACAAAATGCCGACAGCGCCCGCCAAGCCAATCAATTGGCTGTGAATGCCTCAAATGTAGCCGTCAGGGGCGGCGAAGTGGTGGGGCAGGTGGTGGAGACCATGAAAGATATCAATGAGTCTAGCCGCAAGATTGCCGACATCATCAGTGTGATTGATGGTATTGCCTTTCAAACCAATATTTTGGCCTTGAATGCCGCAGTAGAAGCGGCCCGTGCTGGTGAGCAAGGACGCGGTTTTGCCGTTGTGGCCTCTGAGGTGCGCAGTTTGGCTGGCCGTTCGGCAGATGCAGCCAAAGAAATCAAAAGCTTGATCAATGCCAGTGTGGAGCGGGTCGAATACGGCACAGTGTTGGTGGACAAGGCGGGTGAGACCATGAACGAAGTGGTCAGTGCCATTAAGCATGTGACCGATATTGTGGGCGAGATCAGTGCTGCCAGCAGTGAGCAGGCCAACGGTGTAGCCCAGGTGGGCGAGGCAGTCACACTGATGGACCATGCCACACAGCAAAATGCGGCGTTGGTCGAGCAAATGGCTGCAGCCACTGCCAGCCTGAAGGCACAGGCCCAAGACTTGGTGCAGGCGGTGAGTGTGTTCAAGTTGGACTTCAGCGCGCAAAATGCCGCTCCGCGCCAAGCTGCGTTACGGGCAGCACCCGTGGCAGCACCATTGCCCCGCACCGGTGCGGCACCTCGGGTGGCTGCAGCCCCCAAACCAGCGGTGCCACACCAAGCCAGTAAGCCCGCCGCATTGATGAAGCCAGCACCTGGTAAAACCAAAGCAGCCGAGGACGACTGGGAAAGCTTTTGAGTATTCGCCACAGTTCCCGCCCATGATTGGTGGGGTGTGGCGGGCGTGCATGTGCCTGCAAGGCAGCGTCTGGTCATAAGGTTGGGGGCGTCAGCCGCTACCATGCACGGCTTGACGCTGTGTCCTGAACGCCCAACTGCTGCCTATGCCCGCTTTTTCTTTTGAAGCCCTGGATGCCCAGGGCCAGACCCGCACTGGTGTGCTGGAGGCCGATACGGCCAAGGCTGCACGCAGCCAGTTGCGTGCCCAAGCTCTGGTGCCCTTGGCCGTGGCACTGGTGGAAGTCGGCTCTGTGGGTGGCAGTACGCCATCATGGAGCCAGCGGCTTTTGACCCGTCCGGTGTTTGATGCCACGGGTTTGGCGGTGTGGACGCGCCAATTGGCGGGATTGGTGGTGTCTGGTCTGCCGTTGGAGCGGGCACTCACCGCTTTGGCCGATGAGGCCGAAGACGAACGCCAGCACCACTTGCTGGCTGCTTTACGGGCCGAAGTGAATGCAGGCGCTAGCTTTGCCCGCGCTTTACAACAGCACCCACAGGAGTTTTCTGATATTTACAGTGCCGTCATTGGTGCGGGAGAAGCCAGTGGCAGCCTAGGGCTGGTGCTGGAACGTCTGGCCGATGATCTGGAAGAACGCCAAGCCTTGCGCGCCAAGCTGATGGGGGCTGCACTCTATCCCGCCATCGTGACCTTGTTGGCCCTGGTAATTGTGCTGTTTTTAGTGACCTATGTTGTGCCCCAGGTAGCGAGCGTGTTTGCTGGCACCAAACGGGCTTTGCCCTTTCTCACGGTGGCCATGTTGGCTTTGAGTAGCGCAGTGCGCCAGTACGGTGGGGCATTGCTACTGGTGCTGCTTTTGGGGGCTGTAGGTTGGCGCTGGATGCTGGCGGGGGAGGTATTCCGACAAAAGGTAGATGCGGCTTGGTTGCAATTGCCTTTGTTGGGGCGCTTGGCACGCAGTTATAACGCCGCTCGTTTTGCCAGCACCTTGGCTATGTTGGCTGGTGCGGGAGTTCCCATTTTGAAGGCTTTGCAGGCGGCGGCAGAGACACTGAACAACCGCGCTATGCGCGCCGATGCACTGGAGGCGCTGGTGCTGGTGCGTGAGGGTGCGCCGTTGGCGTCGGCATTGGCCCAGAAAAAGCGTTTTCCGGGGTTGGTAGCCATGTTTGCCCGGTTGGGTGAGCAGACGGGGCAGTTGCCTCTAATGCTGCAACGGGCAGCCCAGCAACTCTCTGCCGAGGTGCAGCGCCGTTCCATGCAGTTAGCCACCATCTTGGAGCCTGTGCTGATTGTGACGATGGGGCTGGTGGTGATGCTGATTGTGCTGGCCGTGCTATTGCCCATCATTCAACTCAACCAATTTGTCAAATAACTGTTGCTAAGCCATGAGTGCCTCTTTGCAAAACCAGTTGGTGGTCGCTATTTCTTCGCGGGCCTTGTTTGATTTTGAGGAGGAAAACACGGTTTTTGACCGTGATAACGATGCCGCTTACCGGGCCTTGCAGCGCGAGCGCCTAGAGGTGGCCGCATCCCCAGGGGTCGCTTTTTCGCTGGTGCGCAAGCTGCTGGCTTTTAATACACCAGAGCAGGCACGGGTCGAGGTGGTGCTGTTGTCGCGCAATGATCCCGTCAGTGGTTTGCGGGTGTTCCGTTCTTGCCAAGCCCACGGGTTACCCAGTGTGCAGCGTGGTGTTTTTACCCAAGGGCGTGAGCCTTTCGGTTATTTACGGCCTTTGGGGGCACATTTGTTTTTGTCTGCCAATGAGGCCGATGTGCGCCAGGCGCTGCACTTGGGCTACCCTGCTGCACGGGTGTTGACTGAATCAGCCCAAGCAGGCAACGCCCATCCGCAAGAAGTGCGTATTGCGTTTGATGGTGATGCCGTGCTGTTCTCAGACGAGGCCGAGCGCGTGTTTCAAGCCCAAGGACTCGATGCCTTTCAGCGCCACGAGAGCGACAAAGCGGCCCAGCCTTTGCCCGAAGGCCCATTCAAGCCCTTGCTGGCCGCCTTGCACCGCTTGCAGCAGGCCAGCGGCAGCAGTGGGATGCGCTTACGCACGGCCTTGGTCACAGCACGCAGCGCCCCGGCGCACGAACGCGCCATCCGCACCCTGATGGATTGGAACATTGCCGTAGATGAAGCCATGTTTTTGGGCGGCCTGCCCAAGGGCGAATTTTTGCGTGAGTTTGAACCGGATTTTTTCTTTGATGACCAAACCGGCCATGTGACCTCTGCGGCTCGCCATGTACCAGCAGGCCATGTCAGTAGTGGGATTGCCAACGTGCCGTGACCCAGGCACTCAGGGCCACTACAGCCCCCCAGTGCGCTTGACCTTGGGGTCGGAGTAGGTCAGGTCGGCATCGTTCTTGGCTTGCAAGGCCATACGCTCTTGCAAGGTCATTTTGTTGATCTCTTGGGCCATCTCGATGGCGGTGCCACTGGCTCGCCACATGGACTGGATAAAGTCCAGTAACTGCTTGTAAATGGGCTCTGGCTCCGGTTCTGGAGGCAGCTCCTGCACCAGTTTTTTCTCTTCTGGTGTTGTCCAGTCGCGGTTAGGCCCATCGGTGTCGGAGGGCTTGTCGGGTGTTTTGACGATGGCCCCCTCACCGAGCCGATCCATCGATTCAACTGGGTTGGGATTGTTGATGGGGCGCACGGGCACGGCCCCGGACGCGCCGGTGGTAGACAGATCAGAGCTGATCGTGCGCCACGATGGTGATCGGTCAACGGGAGGAATTTGCATGGCGATGCCCCGTAGCAATGATGGGTAAAAACCGGCGGCCCCACAGAAGGCTTTATCGCCGTCTCGTATTGCTATAACGGCAGATCATCGCAAAAATGAAGCCTTTTTTCAGGATGTCCCCATTTTCATCCAGCAGGTAGCAAATTGCACTCCTTTTGGAGTGCCTACTCAGGAGAAACTCGAGCCACAGCCACAAGTGGTGGTGGCATTGGGGTTTTTGATGACGAACTGTGCGCCTTGCAAGTCTTCTTTGTAGTCGATCTCGGCACCCACCAGATATTGGTAGCTCATGGCATCAATCAGCAGCGAGACGCCATTCTTGGTCATAGTGGTGTCGTCGTCATTGACGATTTCATCAAAGGTGAAACCATACTGAAAACCCGAGCAGCCACCACCTTGCACAAATACACGCAGTTTGAGGTCGGGGTTGCCTTCTTCGGCGATCAGGTCGGCTACTTTGGCGGCGGCACTGTCGGTAAAGAGGATGGGTGCGGGCATTTCTTCGGTTTGGGGGGCTTGGGCTACAGCACTCATGGGGAATCTCCGGGATTTTGGGAACGCACCCAAATACTACTTAAAAACAGTCGGCCATTCAGGCGGACGGCACTTGCCATCCATCTGCCTAGGGTCATTACTGAGACCCCACCAACAACAAAGCCGCCCTAGGCGAACCTTGGGCGGCTTGGGTAGCAGGCAAAAAAGCGGATTAACGCTTGGAGAACTGCTTGGCGCGGCGTGCAGAACGCAGACCGACCTTCTTACGCTCGACTTCACGGGCGTCACGAGTGACGAAACCAGCTTGGCTCAGTGCGGGCTTGAGCGTGGCATCGTAGTCGATCAGGGCGCGGGTGATGCCGTGGCGGGTAGCACCGGCTTGGCCGGATTCACCACCACCGTGGACATTGACTTGCACGTCGAAGGTCTCGACATGGTTGGTCAGTACCAGCGGTTGCTTGGCAATCATGATGGAGGTTTCGCGACCGAAGTAGGCTTGGACGTCCTTGCCGTTGATCGTGATTTTGCCAGTGCCTTTTTTCAGGAATACACGGGCTACGCTGGATTTGCGACGGCCAGTGCCGTTGTTCCATTCACCAATCATCTCGGCTCCTTAGATTTCCAGCACTTTGGGCTGTTGGGCGCTGTGCGGATGCTCGGCACCGCCATACACCTTCAGCTTTTTGATCATGGCATAGCCCAGTGGGCCCTTGGGCAACATGCCCTTGACAGCCTTCTCCAGTGCGCGGCCAGGGAACTTGGCTTGCAGGTCACGGAAGTTGGTGGCTGTGATGCCGCCGGGGTAGCCAGAGTGGCGGTAGTACACCTTGTCCAGGTTCTTGGTACCGGTGACCTTGAGCTTGGCAGCGTTGATGATGACGATGAAGTCACCAGTATCGATGTGAGGTGTGTAAATGGCTTTGTGTTTGCCGCGCAGACGGAGGGCAACTTCGCTGGCTACCCGTCCGAGCACCTTATCGGTGGCGTCAATCACAAACCACTCGTGCTGCACGTCAGCGGGCTTGGCGCTGAAAGTTTTCATGCTGTGTTTCTTTCGAGGGTTTGACCAGCCTGAACAGGGGCTGGCGTCCTGGGGACTCTTTTCCACGGTCGGTGTTTCTCTGGAGGAAACCTCTTAGGTGGTATAGGCAAAGCAGGTGTTGAACCACTGATTACCCTTCGCCGCGGAGTCGCGCAAACGCTGCGAAGCCCGCGATTATATAGCGCAGGCTATTTGACGGGTAGTCTTAATTGGATGAACGTACTTCCAGCGGCTCCATCTGCTTGCGAAACTCCACACAGGCGGGCAAATTGACAAAAGCGGGTTGGCGGCACTCCCGGCGCAGGCACATGCTGCGGGTTAATACACCGCTGTCTTCGCACAACGCTGGCGCAGGCTTGGGGGGGCTGGGGGCGTGGGTTACAGGGGCTTCTGCCGCCGGGGCTGTTGGGGCTGGGGCCGGTGTGGTAGTTGCAGTGGCCGTGGCTGTGCTGGTGGGCTTGCGGTTGGGAGGCGGTTTGGGCGGGGCGTTTTGCGACAGTGCCCGTGGGTCGGTTTTCTCAACAAAGGCTGGCGCTGGGCCTTCTGGCAGCACTTCGGCGGTGGGGACTGCTGGTTCAGGCGGGGGCGCTGGCGTGGTGGTTGGAGCGGGCGTGGGAACGGGGTCTGCCTTCTCGGTGATGATGTCTTCGACGGGGGCTGTGGCCTTGGCTGGGCTGCGGCTTGCATACGCTCCGATCCCGGCAGTCACTGCCACCGCCACCGCAGCCACGGCCGCCCATATTACCCAGCGGCGCCCAGCCTTGGTAGGGGCCGCAGCTGGTGTGCTGGTGGTGTGGGGGCGCCGTGAGGCCCGCTCGGGCCAACTCGACTCCAGCCCGATAGGTTCGGGGGGCATCTCTTGGATGAGGGTGTCTGGCCCATGCATGAGCAGGGTGTCCTGCACGTCCTCTAGCAAGATGGTGTCGCCAGCATCGGCCATTGGGCGGCTGTGCGAGGAGGTTGCGGGGGCGGGGATTGGGCCGGCGCTGACGGCCTTGGGTGAAGACAGGTCTACCGTTGGAATTGGGCCGGCGTTGGGCTGGTCGGTGGGCTCCACCCAAATGTCTCCCAAAGCGGCCCGAAAGTCAAAGGCACCCAGTGGGGCTGGGGCAGTTGTCATCTCCAGCAGTTGCAGCAAGGCATCGATGCTTTGGGGCCTGTCTTGTGGGCGCAGTGCCAAGGCTTGCGTGATGCCATTGACGAAGGCCGGTGAGTAGACCTGACCAAACTGTTGCCCCACAGTACGGGCTACACGGGCAAAGGGCACCATGCGGTCACGAATGGCCCGCAGGGTGGATGGCTCGGGCATGTCATTGCACAGGCACCCATAGACCACGGCGGCCAGTGAGTACAGATCGCTCCACGGGCCTTGCGGCAGGTCGGCATCTCCGCTGGCATATTGTTCAATGGGCGCGTAGTTGACCTTGAGTACGGCGGTGTGCTTGCGCTCACGGTCGTTGATGGCGTGGCGTGCTGCGCCAAGGTCTAGCAGCACTGGGGGGCCAGCATCTTGCAAGAAGATGTTGTCGGGCGAGATGTCACGGTGCAGCGTGTGCCCCTCATGCAGTGTGCGCAGGGCGCCCAATACCGACCACAGCACTTGGCGCAGCCAAGCCTCGGAGGGGGGGGCACGCATTTGTAATCGTGCTTGCTTGAAAGTCATGCCGCTGTACAGCGGCATGACCATGTAGGCGGTATGGTGGGCCTCCCAGAAGCGAAACACCTTGACCAATGAAGGGTGGTCAAATTGGGCCAGCATCCGCGCCTCTCCCATGAAGGAGCGTAGCCCGGCTTCAAAGGCGGGCACATCGGCCAGCGCCCGCACTGCCACAGACAGATCTTGCGCACGCCCTGCCAACGCTGCAGGCATGTATTCCTTGATCGCCACAGAGCGGTGCAGGGAGTGGTCGAAGGCTTGGTACACCATGCCAAAACCACCCACGCCCAGCAGCGCAAGAATCTCGAACTCACCCAAGCGTGTCCCCGGGGGCAAAGCATCCGCATGGTAAATGGCGGATACGGGGGTGCTGGGGGAGGGTTCGGACATGGTGGCGGCTACCAGAGGGCAAAAGAAAAGGGCATCAAGAACAATCAGCGCAGATGCCGTAAAAAAGCGCCATCATCCATGATAACGATGAAAAAATGCTGATCCAGCGCAGTGATCGTTACCATAGGGCCATGTTCAGTTATCGCCATGCCTTCCACGCAGGCAACCATGCCGATGTGCTCAAGCACACTGTGCTGATTGCCGCCCTGCAACACCTGACCGAAAAAGAGGCCGCCCTGATGGTGCTGGACACCCACGCGGGTGCGGGCCTGTACCGTCTTGATGGAGATTACGCCAAAACCAGCGCCGAGGCTGCCGATGGTATCCAACGCTTGACGGTGCCGGGTGCGGCCCATGTGCCATTGGCTCCGGCATTGCAGTCCTATATCGATTTGGTACGTTCTTTTAACGCGGGTGCCAGCACCAAGATCTATCCGGGTTCGCCTTTCATCATCCAGCGGCTGCTGCGCAGCCACGACAAACTCAAACTGTTTGAGTTGCACCCCTCAGACATGCGTGCCTTGGTGGGCAATGTGGCCCAACTGGAGGCAGGCCGCCAGGTGGCTGTGCTGCACGAAGACGGTTTTGAAGGGGTGAAGAAGTTTTTGCCCCCACCATCGCGGCGTGCGCTGGTGTTGTGCGATCCGAGTTACGAGATCAAGACCGATTATGGCAAGGTGCTCGATATGGTGCAGGATGGTCTCAAGCGTTTTGCTACGGGCACCTATGCGATTTGGTATCCGATCATTCCACGCCCCGAAGCGCATGATTTGCCCCGGCGCCTCAAGACGATGGCCCAGAAGGCGGGCAAGAGTTGGCTGCACGCCACACTCACTGTCAAGTCCAGCAAAATCACCGAAACCCTAGAAGGTCAGAGCAAACGCCCAGGCTTGCCAGCCAGTGGTATGTTTTTGATCAACCCACCCTACACGCTGAAAGAAACGTTGAAGGAGGCGTTGCCGCAAATGGTGCAGTGGTTGGGGCAAGACCGCAATGCTGCCCACACCTTAGAGTCGGGCAGCTAGAGGTGGGCCGCTTAGTCTGACTCCGGTGGTGGACAAGTGCTATCGTCGTCGGGCAAGGTATGCAGGGTCACAGGCTTGGTGCCAAGCTGAACCATGCCCAAGGCTTCAGCCGCCGCGCGGCTGATATCGATGACACGCTTGCCACCATGTGGCCCCCGGTCATTGATGCGCACGACGACCTCACGCCCGGTGAGGGCGCTGCGCACACACACCCTGGAGCCAAAGGGCAGGGTGGGGTGGGCCGCCGTGAAATCGTGCATGTCGAATAATTCGCCACTGGCGGTGCGTTTCTTATGCTGTTTGGCGCCGTACCAAGAGGCCAAGCCATATTCCTGCGGAAACTGCAAATCTACTTGGGGCAAGCCGGTAGCTTCTGGTGCCGTTTTGCCTGTGCTGTCGGTGCCGATGAGATCGCTTTGCACCGGCACGACCAATGCTCCAGCGTCAGGCACCTTGAGGCCTAGAGCCGGGGGCGGTGGGGTGGTGGTGGCGCTGGGGGAGTCTTCCTCCGGCGGCGGTGGCGTGGTGGAGTCGTTGGCGCTGGCGATGCCTGCTCCCAGCGTCAGTAAAGCATAGATCAGCAGTTGCACGGGGCGACACCGCCACCATCGGATAGTTGGCAACAGGGACATGCGCCAGGGCCTTTCCAAAAAAGCAGGGGCGCTGATGGTAGCGCAGTGGATAGGTGCCCCATACCCAGAAAAAATCCCGCACAAGGCGGGATGGACAGGCCAACAGTGGGGGGCTTAGAAGCGCCAGCCCAGACCGATGCCGAACAGTACGGGATCGACCTTGAATTCACCCACATTCTTGCCAAAAGAGGACACATCGGTACGGATTTGCACCTTTTTCACGTCCAAATTCAGGTACAGATTGTTGCCCAGTGGAATATCAACACCGGCTTGAATAGCCAAGCCCCAGCTGTTCTTGTCTACCGAGGGGTTGAGGGCGGCGGCCACCGTAGGCGCGAAGTTCACACTCGACAGGCGGGTGTAATTGACACCAGCGCCCACATAGGGCTTGATCTTGCCCAGATCGGTAAAGTGGTACTGTGCTGTCAGGGTGGGAGGCAGGTGCTTGAAGGAGCCGATAGCACCACCATTGGAGTACAAGGTGTGTTTTTGTGGCACGGTCAGGATCAACTCGACAGCCAGATTTTTGGTGTAGAAGTAAGTGAAATCAACTTCTGGCAGCCACTTGTTGTTGACGGACAGGCCCAGAGGTGTCGAGTCGCCGTTGCTGCTGTCCAGATGCACAGCACGGGCACGCACCATCCAGGAGCCTTCGGTGATTGGTTGTGCAAACGCGGAGGACGACAACACGGTACCCAGCAGGGCGGCGACCAGGGTAGTTTTTTTCATGAAGGAAATCCGGAAAAACCAGGGAACATTCCCTAGGCTGGATTGGAAAACGCTACGCCCGGATGGTGCTTGACATGCGTCAAGCACCATGCTGGCTGGGTAAAAAAACATCACTGTGCTAGGCCGAGGCGCTGGCAAATTTCCAGTGTGGCTGTGCTTTGGTTCATGGTGTAAAAGTGCAAAGCAGGTGCCCCGCCTTGGCGCAGTTGTTCGCACAATTGGGCGACTACATCCAAGCCAAAGGCTTTGATGCTGGCGGTATCGTCGCCATAGGATTGCAGGCGCAGGCGAATCCAACGTGGCACCTCTGCCCCGCAGCTATCGGCAAAGCGCAAGATGCCGCTGGAGTTGATGATGGGCATGATGCCTGGCACCACGGGTATGTCAGCGCCTAGCCGGTGTGCGTCATCGACAAAGCGGAAATAGGCATCGGTATTGAAAAAGAATTGTGTGATTGCCGAATTGGCCCCGGCCTTGACTTTGGCCACATAGGCTTGCAAGTCGGCTTCTGGGGATTTGGCTTGTGGGTGCATCTCGGGGTAGGCTGCTACCTCCAAGTGGAAGTGGTCGCCGGTTTCGGCGCGGATGAAAGCCACCAGATCGGCGGCATAGCGAAATTCACCCATACCACCGTAGCCGCTGGGCAAATCGCCGCGCAAGGCCACTAAGCGCCGCAGTCCCATCGATTGGAACAGGGCCAGCTTTTCGCGCACCGAGTCGCGCGAAGCGCCCACACAGGTGAAATGCGAAGCGCCTTGTTGGCCCTCGTCTAAGATGGCCTGTACGGTTTGCAGCGTGCCGTCTTGTGTCGAGCCGCCCGCGCCGTAGGTGACGGAGCAGAACTCGGGCCGCAGTGCATACAGTTGCTGGCGCACGGCACGCAGCTTCTCAGCCCCCTCGGGAGTTTTGGGTGGGAAAAATTCCACACTCAGCGGCAATGCGCTAACAGCAGAAGAAAGGGGTTTGGATGCGCTCATGCCGCCCTCCGAGCAGAAATAAAGAATTCGCGGTTGCCATCACCGCCAGCAATCGGGCTATCTAGCCACGTTTGCACTGGCAACCCAGCACTGGCGCAAGCCTCGCGGAGGCGCTGCTCCACCACCGGATAGAGGCTGGCATCGCGCACAATGCCACCCTTGCCCACTTGGCCGGGTTGCAGTTCAAATTGCGGTTTGACCAACATCAGCAGCGTGCCACCGGGAGCCAGCAAGGGCACCAAGGCCGGTAGCACCAAGGTTAAAGAGATAAACGACAAATCACCCGTGATGAAGTCAAACTCCGGCGTGATGTTGACGTCTTCTAGCCCAGCACGGCGACGGTGTTGCACCGGCAGCGTGCCCGCTTGACGGGCTTGCTGTTTGGCGGCCCGCTCGGCTTTGAAGGCTTCGATATCGTGCTCTTTGGCATCATCGCTGTCGTCGTAGGCTTCATCGACCACACCGCCATTGCGCATCCAGCTGTACGGGGCCACGGGCTGGGTGTCGTTGTCTTCGGGGTCTTCTTCCACCACTTCAGACAGCGCCAATTCGCAGGCCGCTTGCAGGCTCTCGGCGGTCAGGTGGCGGGCGTTCAGCCCTTCCACACAGACCACCCGCGCATCTTGGCGCAGGCGCTCATGCAACTGGCCGTGGCCCACGTCCACGCCAATCACTTGGGCTGCGCCTTGTTGCAGCAGGCAATCGGTAAAGCCGCCGGTGCTTTGGCCTACATCCAAGCAGCGCAGCCCGGCCACGGAAAAGCCCGTGGCGGCCAGCGCCCCTTCGAGTTTGAGACCACCGCGCGAGATGTATTTGGCCTCGGCGCTATCGAGTAACCGCAACTCGGCCATGACTGGGATTTCATCGCCGTTTTTGGCCACTTTTTGCCACGGCGCAAAGGACGACAAGCGCCACTCCACCCCGGCTGCAATCAGCCGCTGCGCTTGCGAGCGCGTGGCGGCATGGCCTTTTTCTACCAAAAAAACATCTGCACGCATAGCGGGTCACACTCTCTGGTTGGCTTAGTAGCGGTAGCTGTCGGCCTTGTAGGGGCCGTTTTTCGGTACGCCAATATAGGCGGCTTGGGCATCGGTCAGCTCGGTGAGCATGGCACCCACTTTTTTCAGGTGCAGGCGGGCCACTTTTTCGTCCAAATGCTTGGGCAACACATAGACCTTACCGGCTTGGTATTGCTCGGGCTTGGTGAACAGCTCAATTTGGGCGATGGTTTGGTTGGCAAACGAGGCGCTCATGACAAAGCTGGGGTGGCCGGTGGCGCAGCCCAAATTGACCAAACGGCCCTTGGCCAGCAGGATGATTTTCTTGCCATCGGGGAACTTGATGTGGTCTACCTGCGGCTTGATTTCTTCCCACTCGTATTGCTCAATCGAGGCCACATCGATTTCGTTGTCAAAGTGGCCGATGTTGCAGACGATGGCTTGGTCTTTCATCGCCACCATGTGTTCGTGGCGAATCACATCGCGGTTGCCGGTGGTGGTGACGAAGATGTCGGCCTTATCGGCGGCGTATTCCATCGTGACCACTTTGTAGCCTTCCATCGCGGCTTGCAGGGCGTTGATGGGGTCAATCTCGGTCACCCAGACTTGGGCGCTCAGGGCGCGCAGGGCTTGGGCGCTGCCCTTGCCCACATCGCCATAACCGGCCACACAGGCGACTTTGCCGGCAATCATCACATCGGTGGCGCGTTTGATGCCGTCCACCAAGGATTCGCGGCAGCCGTAGAGGTTGTCAAACTTGCTCTTGGTGACGGAGTCGTTGACGTTGATGGCGCGGAACAGCAGCGTGCCCTTGGCCGACATCTCGTTCAGGCGGTGGACGCCGGTGGTGGTTTCTTCGGTCACGCCGATGATGTCAGCCGACTTACGGGTGTACCAAGTGGCATCTACCGCCAGTTTGGCGCGGATGGCGGCAAACAGGATGGTTTCTTCTTCGCTGGTGGGCTTGTCCAAAACGGACAGGTCTTTCTCGGCGCGCTGGCCCAAGTGCATCAGCATGGTGGCATCGCCGCCATCGTCCAAAATCATGTTCGGGCCTTCGCCGGGGGTGCCGGCTGCGCCAAACTCAAAAATGCGGTGGGTGTAGTCCCAGTAGTCTTTGAGCGATTCACCTTTGACAGCAAACACGGGCGTACCACCATCGGCAATGGCAGCGGCGGCGTGGTCTTGGGTGCTGAAGATGTTGCACGAGGCCCAACGCACTTGTGCGCCCAGTGCTTCCAACGTTTGAATCAGCACCGCCGTTTGAATGGTCATGTGCAAGCTACCGGTGATGCGCGCGCCCTTGAGGGGCTGGCTGGCGGCAAATTCTTCGCGGATGGCCATCAGGCCGGGCATTTCGGTCTCGGCAATGCGAATTTCTTTGTGGCCCCAAGCGGCCAAGGTGATGTCGGCAATCGCGCAATCGGCGTTGGCAAAGGTGGAAGAAGGTGCATTCATGGGCGGCTCCAAACAGGGGTGAACAAACCACTGGCCGACACGGAAATTGCAGAAAAGAAAAGCTCACCGCACCGGAAGTGGATGAGCGTCGTTGCTAGGGTGGGTTCCGAGCCTCACGCCCCGCTGTGCTGGGGGCGCTGCAACGCTCCTCGGAAGTGGCCGATTATACGGAGTTGGCAGACAGCACAGTGGTGGCTGGGGGTTTGGGGGGAGCCAGCAAATGATCCACCAGCGCCACCATGCTGGTATGGGTTTGGACACCGGCGGGCCATTCGGGGGGCAGCGGTGCGCTGGGGTCTACTCCGGCGGCTTGGCCGGTGCAAACCAAGTGCAGAATGCCATGCACAGCGGCACCTGCCTGCATGTGTGACAAGCAACTGCCAATAATGCACACTTTGTCTGGGTCGACACCATAACGCTCGCAAATCTGCTCTAGCAGGCCCGGAGCGGGTTTGCGGCAATGACAACCTTCATCGGGGGCGTGGGGGCAATAAAACACCGCGTCAATGCGCCCTCCTACAGCGGCCAGTTGTTTGTGCATGGCCGCATGCACTGCATTGAGCGTGACCATGTCGAACAGGCCACGCCCCAGCCCTGGCTGATTGGCAGCCACTACCACATGCCAGCCCGCATGGTTGAGTCGGGCAATGGCATCCAAAGCGCCGGGCAGGGGTTTCCAGTCAGCAGGGGACGTGATGAACTCATCCTCGCCCAAGGCGTTGATGGTGCCGTCACGGTCAAGAATGGCGAGTTTCATGGGCCAGATTATGGGAGCAAAGCCGCAGGTGTGGTAGCTGCTGGCGCTGTGGGGGCAAGCACCTGCCAACCCGTGATAAACAAGCCTCTATGGCGTCCCTGCGCCCATTGCAACAGTAATGTGGTTTGCCCAGGTTGCCATTGGGCCGCCTGTGGATCGTCGATCAGCACCTGTTGCAAAGGCTCTAGGTTGGCGATGCGCAATACCAGCTCGGTGCCACCGGTGCTGCGCAGATTGGGAAGTTTGGCATGGCTGCCCAAGACTTGTGCTTGCACCGGGGCCAAGGGTTGCAAGCCTTGTAGGTTGTAGGGCCGCCACAGCAAGGCTGCACAGCCCACCAAACAAACGGCAACCCACAACCCCAACAGCATGCGTTGCACGGTGTGCCAGCCCCAGCGCCGCCGCACCAGCCACAGGCCGAGCGTTAGCACCAGCAAGGCCAACAATGGCCCAGCCAACTGCCAGAGCATGGCCGACAAGGGCTGCGCCCCAGCAAAGGGTGACAGTGGTAGCGCGGTGATGGTTGGGCCGCGCCCTTCTTGCCATTGCAACAGCCAGCGCAATCCGGCCAACAGTGCAGGGGGCGCAAACAGCCACCATGCTATGCGTTGCTGTGCCGTCAATGCCATGCCTGTTTTGCCCTCAAGCGGCCAAACGTGACAAGTCGGCCACGCGGTTCATGGCTTCGTGCAGGGTTTTGAGCAGACCTTGGCGGTTCAGGCGCAGATCCAGCTCTTCTGCATTGACCATCACATCATCAAAGAAGGCATCGACAGGTGCGCGCAGCACGGCCAGCGTCTGTAGGCTGGTGGTGTAGTCGCCCGCATCAAATTGCGCATTGGCCTCGGGCACAAAGCGTTGCAAGGCAGCAAACAAGTCTTGTTCTGCTTGCTCTTGCAATAGTGCCGGGTTGACATGGGCATCGACTTCGCCGGCCTTCTTCAAAATGTTGCCTACGCGCTTGTTGGCAGCGGCCAAAGCGGGGGCTTCGGGCAGGGCGGCAAAGGCGCGCACAGCCTCGAGGCGCTTGGCGACTTCGGCCAGACGTTGCGGGCGCAGGGCCAGCACGGCTTCCACCTCTTGGGCGCGGTAGCCTTGCTCGCGCAAGGAGCCTGCCAGACGGTCATAGATAAAGTCGGCCAGAGCCGGGGTGGCGTCTTGGATTTTGTCGCCAAAGGCCGGAACGGCGCTGGCCAGCAGTGTGCCCAAGTCTAACGGCAGGTCTTTTTCCACCAACATGCGAATCACGCCCAAGGCATGGCGGCGCAGCGCGAACGGGTCGCGGTCGCCGGTGGGCAGGTTGCCAATGCCAAACATACCGACCAAGGTTTCGAGCTTGTCGGCCAGCGCCACCACCACGCCGGTGGTGTTGCGTGGCAAGGTATCGCCGGCAAAACGGGGCTTGTAGTGGTCTTCAATGGCATCGGCCACGTCGGTGCTCAAGCCATCGTTGAGGGCATAGTAGCGGCCCATAATGCCTTGCAGTTCGGGGAACTCGCCCACCATGTCGGTCACCAGGTCGGTTTTAGCCAACAAGGCGGCTTGGTCTATCCACTGGGGCAGGGCGGCATCGCCCAAAGCTTGGGCAATGGCATGGGCAATGGCGCGCACGCGCTGCACGCGCTCGCCTTGGGTGCCGAGTTTGTTGTGGTACACCACTTTGCCCAAAGATTCCACGCGCGAGGCCAGCGTCTTTTTGCGGTCTTGGTCAAAGAAGAATTTGGCATCGGCCAGACGGGGCCGCACCACGCGCTCGTTGCCACCCACCACGGCGCTGGCGTCTTCGGGGCTGATGTTGCTGACCACCAAAAACTGGTTGGTGAGCTTGCCCGCAGCATCCAGCAGTGGGAAGTATTTTTGGTTTGCCTTCATTGTGAGGATCAGGCATTCCTGCGGCACGTCGAGGAATTCTGCTTCAAACTGGCATACCAGCACGTTGGGGCGCTCCACCAGCGCCGTGACTTCATCCAGCAAGGCGGCATCGTCAATGGGGCGCACGCCGTTGCCGATGCGCTCGGCTGCTGCGGCCAGTTGGCGGGCGATGTTGGCGCGGCGCTCGGTGAAGCTGGCAATCACAGCGCCATCGCGCGCCAAGGTGGTGGCGTAGCTGTCGGCGTCTGGAATTGCCACGGGCGACACAGTGGCTTCAAAACGGTGCCCTTGGGTACTGTGACCTGCCTGCAAGCCCAGCGCCTTGACGGGCACCACGGTGCTGCCATGCAGTGCCACCAAGCCGTGGGCTGGGCGCACAAAATGCACGCTGCTCCAGCCAGGCAGCTCGCAGTCGCGCTCCAATTGGTAGGTCATGACTTTGGGAATAGGCAGCTTGGCAATGGCTTCATCCAAGGCTTTTTGCAGGCCGATGTCCAACGTGGCCCCAGTGACAAGGCTGTGATAGAACAAGGCTTCGGTTTTGCCATCGGGAGCGCGGTGCAAGCTGGCTGCCACGGCAGCGGGGTCGGTGGGGTCAATGTCGGCCCCGATGGCGGCCAGTTTTTTCAGCAAGGCGGGGGTGGCATGGCCTTGGGCATCCAGACCCACGGCCACGGGCATCAGCTTGACTTGCACGGGCTTGTCTTCGGCCTTGAGCCAAATGTGGCTGATGTGCGCAGCCAAGCGGCGTGGCGAGGCATAGGGCGTGACCACGGTGTCGGCAGAGGTCAGTCCTTGGGCTTGGAGTTGCTCAAACAACAGGCCCGCAAAGGCATCGCCCAGCTTTTGCAGGGCTTTGGGGGGCAGTTCTTCGACAAAGAGTTCGACGAGCAGGTTTTGTGTGGTCATGTTGGGGTTCTCCCGTCTTCAGGCGGATTTTTTCTGGATTTGTGCGACCCACTCGCGCGGGGCCATCGGAAAGCCCAGGCGTTCACGGCTTTCGTAGTAGCTTTGCGCCACGGCCCGTGCCAAGTTGCGGATGCGACCAATGTAGGCGGCGCGCTCGGTCACGCTGATGGCACCGCGTGCATCCAGCAGGTTAAAGCTGTGTGCGGCCTTGAGCACTTGCTCGTAGGCGGGCAGGGCGAGTTGCTGCTCCATCAGGTATTGGGCCTGCTTTTCGTGGGCATTGAAGGCGGTAAACAGAAAATCGGCGTCGGAGTGCTCAAAGTTGTAGGTGGACTGCTCGACTTCGTTTTGGTGGTACACATCACCATATTTGAGGGTGTCTGTCCATTGCAGGTTGTAGACGTTGTCTACGCCTTGCAGGTACATCGCCAGACGCTCAAGGCCGTAGGTGATCTCGCCAGTGGCGGGTTTGCAGTCTATGCCGCCCACTTGCTGGAAGTAGGTGAACTGCGTCACTTCCATGCCATTGAGCCAGACTTCCCAGCCCAAGCCCCAAGCGCCCAGCGTGGGGTTTTCCCAATCGTCTTCCACAAAACGGATGTCGTTCTTTTGGAGGTCAAAGCCCAGCGCCTCTAGGCTGCCCAGATACAGCTCCAAAATGTTGGCGGGTGCGGGTTTGAGCACTACTTGGTACTGGTAGTAGTGCTGCAGGCGGTTGGGGTTGTTGCCATAGCGGCCATCTTTGGGGCGGCGGCTGGGTTGCACATACGCTGCCTTCCAAGGTTCGGGGCCAACGGCGCGCAAAAAGGTGGCGGTGTGCGAGGTGCCAGCGCCCACTTCCATGTCGTAGGGTTGCAGGAGTGCGCAGCCCTGGGCATCCCAGTAGGACTGCAACTTCAAGATGATTTGCTGGAAGGTCAACATGGCTTTGAGAGGCCCGCTGGCGGGGCCAGGGCCGGGCAATAAGAAAGGGTAAAAAGGCGCGCGAGGGTGGTGCCACCGCGTGTGTGCAGCCCATGATTTTAGGGGGCGGGTGATACGGGCGCAGATTGCGCGGCTTGCAGCAACAAAGGCCAGCACCCTTTGGGGGTGCTGGCCTTGTCAAATGGCACATTCGGGGCGTGTTGCCCTTTGGCCTGCTCACCTTCCAAACAACTGCTTGGAAGGGACGCAACATCCTATCTTGGAAGATCAGTATTCCCAGAAGATACGTTGCAATTCTTTGCTGTCATTGGTTTTGGTCAGGGCCACCATCGCCAAGATGCGGGCTTTTTGGGGACGCAAATCGTGGGCAACAACCCAGTCGTATTTGTCGTCAGGTTGCTCGGCATTGCGCAGCACAAAGCCGTCGGGCACGCGGGCCGAGCGCACAATTTGTACGCCTTGGGCGCGCAGAGCCTTGAGCGAGTCCACCGCTTGTGCAGCCACCGAGCCATTGCCGGTGCCAGCGTGTACCAGCGCCTTCACGCCGGCTTTGCCATAAGCTTCAATGCCAGTGGTGTTCATGTTGCTGTAGCCAAAGACAATATCTACCGCAGGCAGGGCTTTGATGTCGTCGATGTTGAATTCAGACGTCATGGTGTGGCGCTTGACCGGGGCGCGGAACCAGTAGTTCTTGCCCTCTACCACCATGCCCAGCGGCCCCCATTGGCTCTTGAAGGCTTCGGTCTTGATGTTGATGCTCTTGCTCACATCACGGCCACTCTGAATCTCGTCGTTCATCGTGACCAGCACGCCCTTGCCTGTGGCATCCTTGCTGGCAGCCACGCTCACGGCGTCATACAGGTTGAGCGCGCCATCTGCCGACAAAGCCGTGCCGGGACGCATGGAGCCCACCACCACAATCGGTTTGGTGGTGCGCACTACCAAGTTCAGGAAGTAGGCGGTTTCTTCCAGCGTATCAGTGCCGTGGGTGATGACGATGCCATCCACATCGGCCTGCTTGCTCAGAGCAGAGACACGTTGGCCCAGCTTGAGCAGATGCTCGTTGGTAAAGCTCTCGGAGGCAATCTGGAACACTTGTTCACCAGAGACCTTGGCAACGCTGCTCAACTCAGGCAGGCCCGCCAGCAGTTTGTCTACGGGGACTTTGGCGGCTGCATAGGTGGCGCTATTGGCTGCCGATGCGCCTGCACCAGCAATAGTGCCGCCGGTAGCCAGCACAACCACATGGGGTTTGGCGGCTTGGGCCATTGCAACGGCAGACATGGCAGACAGCACGACGCCAGCAAACCAGCGGCGCGAGATGGGAGAGGAAATGTGCATGAGTAAGCTTTCCAGATGATGGTTCAGGCCCCGCCGGTTGGGCGGATGACCCCTGTCCGCCTGTTGGGCGGTACACCATCTTATGAGAAATTGGTACCCACATAGATCAGAAATTGGTTGAATTTTGATGAACCTATCGTTTACCCCGAGCCCATGAGGCTGGGCTTGTGGCCAAAAAGCAAAAAGCCTGCCTGCACCGTGGTGCGCAGGCAGGCCATAACAGGAGCGACCGCAAAGGCTGAGTGAGCGGTTTATGGCTCCCAGCGGCGCAGCACCAAACTGGCGTTGGTGCCACCAAAGCCAAAGCTGTTGGACAGAGCAGTGCGGATGGGTGCGTTGCGCGTGACGGTGACCAGCGGCATACCCTCGGCGGCAGGCTCCAAGGTCTCGACGTTGGCAGAACCAGCGATAAAGCCGTCTTGCAGCATCAACAGGCAGTAAATGGCCTCTTGCACCCCGGTAGCGCCCAACGAATGCCCGGTGAGCGACTTGGTGGACGAAAACGGCGGAATGGCATCGCCAAACACAGCGCGGATGGCCCGCAGTTCAGGCACATCACCCACTGGGGTGGAAGTGCCGTGGGTGTTGATGTAATCAATCGGGCCATCCAAGCCCTCAATGGCTTGGCGCATACAGGCAATGGCACCCTCGCCCGAGGGGGCTACCATGTCTTCGCCATCCGAAGTGGCACCAAAACCGACCACTTCGCCCAAAATGGTCGCGCCACGGGCCAAAGCATGGTCTAGACTTTCCAACACCACCGCGCCGCCACCTCCAGCGATGACAAAGCCATCGCGGTGGGCATCGTAGGCGCGCGAGGCTTTCTCGGGGGTTTCGTTGTACTTGCTGGACATGGCACCCATGCCATCAAACAGCAAGGCCATGCCCCAGCTCAGTTCTTCGCCACCACCAGCAAACATCACATCCTGCATCCCCCAAGCAATTTGCTGCGCGGCTGCGCCAATGCAATGGGCCGACGTGCTGCAAGCCGAGGTGATGGAGTAGTTGATGCCCTTGATGGCAAAATTGGTCGACAAGCAGGCCGACACGGTAGAACTCATGCAGCGTGTGACCTGGTAAGGCCCGACGCGGCGGATGCCCTTGCTGCGCAGCACATCGGCGGCTTCGATTTGGTTGGCAGGAGAGCCACCGCCCGAACCCATAATCAAGCCGGTGCGCGGGTGCGAGACTTGCGCGGGTGTGAGGCCCGCTTGGGCAATGGCGTCTTGCAAAGAGATGTGCGCGTAGGCTGCTGCATCACCCATAAAACGCAATTGCTTACGGTCGATGCGTTCTTCGAGGTTGATGTGCGGAATGCCTGCCACTTGGGTGCGCAGCCCCAACTCGGTAAAGGCGGGCATCGCGCGAATGCCAGAGCGGCTCTCGCGCAGGGATTGCACGACTGTGGCCCGGTCGTTGCCAATGCACGAGACAATGCCCGTGCCTGTGATGACTACCCGTTTTTTGCTCATGCTGCGGTCTCCTTGCCCTCGCCCTCACGCATGAACAACCCTACGCGCAGGTCGTTGGCGACATAAATTTCTTTGCCATCGGCCAACAGACGGGCATCGCCAATGGCCATATTCAGCTTGCGCTTGATCACGCGCTTGATGTCGATTTCGTAGGTGACCAATTTGACATCTGGCCCGACTTCGCCGGTGAACTTGACTTCACCTGCACCCAAGGCACGACCCCGGCCCGGCAGTTGCAGCCAAGTGAGGTAAAAGCCAATCAATTGCCACATCGCATCCAGCCCCAAGCAGCCGGGCATGACCGGATCGCCTTGGAAGTGGCAGGCAAAGAACCACAGATCGGGTTTGACGTCCAACTCGGCCACGATGCGGCCCAGTCCGTGGGCGCCGCCATCGGCATCGATATGGGTGATGCGGTCGAACATCAGCATAGGGGGCAGCGGCAGACGGCCACTGTCGGGGCTGAACAGCCGTCCTTCGCCCGAGGCAATCAGTTGTTCATAGGAAAAGGAATCTGCCATGTTCAATCGTGCTCCACAACAGCGGCCATGCCGCTTCGGTTTCTCTGCTTTGTAGTCCGCCTGCGGGCGGTGTCAACCCTCCATTATCCCGCCAGTGAGGGCCTTGTGGCAGACCGTTGTGTGCGCCATGCCAGCAACAGTACCAGAGTAGCCCCTGCCCACAGGGGCCACAAGCCCCAACGTGCCGCCCAGAAGGCATAGGGCGTGGGGGGGCCATCACGCCCTTGCACCTGTGCGGTCAGTATGGTGCGCGTCAGGCGTGGCACTTGGTATGTGACTTTGCCTCGGTGGTCAATGACGGCGGTGGCGCCGGTGTTGGTTGCACGCACCATGGGACGCTCAAACTCTAGCGCCCGCATTCGACTGATGTGTAAATGTTGGTCGATGGCTAGGCTGTCACCAAACCAAGCAATGTTGCTGAAGTTGACAAAAATTGTGGGTGCCTGGGTGGGGTGGGCAAAGCGGGCGGCCAGTTCTTCGCCAAACAAGTCTTCGTAGCAGATATTGGGGGCAATGCGTTGCCCGCGCCAGTGCATGGGCAGTTGGGCCAACGCGCCCCGGTTGAAGTCCCCCAATGGGATGTTCATCATCTCGGTAAACCACTTGAACAGTGGCGGGATAAATTCGCCAAAAGGCACCAGATGGTGTTTATCGTAGCGGTAAGCGGTCTGTTGCCCAAGCTGCCAGCCAATCACCGAGTTGGTATAGCCTTGGCGCATATCTCCCAGCGGGATGCCCAACAAGGCTGCTTGTGCCCCAGAGCGGTAGTGTTGCTCTAGCCCCTCCAGATAGCCAGGTAGCAATTGCTGTGGCAGCAAGGGGATGGCCGTTTCTGGGGCAATCACCAGGTCTGCCTGAGCACTCTTCAGAGCGCGGGCATACCAACGTAGTGCCAATGGCACGCCGCTGCCGGGCTGAAATTTTTCATCTTGGGGAATGTTGCCTTGCAAGAGGGCCAAGGTGATAGGGGGGGGCTGTGGCGCTGAGGTGGATGCACACAGATCGATGGCGCAATCGCGTTGCCAATGCAGCAGGCCCAGCCCACCGAGCAGAGCCAATCCGAGCAGCCAGGCACGAAGGCGGTGCAGGTCGGTGCGTTGGGTCTGCACCATCAGCATGCCCACTGCCGCCGTCACAAAGCCAATGCCATACACCCCTACTGTGCGCGCTAGCGCGGCCAGTGGGCCGTCTACATGGGCATAACCGCTAGCACCCCAGGGAAAGCCTGTCCACCAAGTGCCACGGGCCAATTCTGCTAAAAGCCAGACGCTGCCAAAGGCGAGTGCTGTCAGCCCTCGGTGCTGGCGTGGTGCCAATTGGGCAAACAGGGCCAGTGCCCCAGCATAGTAGCTGGCTAAAAAACCGGCCAGTGCCAGCACGGCCAACACGGCCAATGGCGCTGCCAATCCGCCATAGGTGTGCATAGAAATAAACAACCACCAAAAGGTGCCTGCCAGCCATGTGGTTGCAAAAATGCCCCCGTACCGTGCGGCCTGACGCCAAGGCACAGGCGGGCGCACTAGCCAAGCCAATACGGCGATGGATGCCAGTTGCAACCACCACAAAGGTTGACCACTGCCTGGCCAAGCCAGCGAAGCCGCCTGTGCCCCGCCTGCACACAGGGCCAATGCCCCCCGAACCCACGGGTTTGCTGTCCGTGCTGTCGTTGGCGCTATCACGGGAGAGTGGGTGGCGTTGCTGCCGGAGTGACTTTCAACCAGCGCACAGCCCCACCGCGGGTGTGCAGCACAGAAAATTGCAGGCCTGACAACTGCATTTGCTCTCCGCGCCGAGGGGCATGGCCCATTTCGTGGGCGATCAGGCCACCGATGGTCTCAAAACTCAGGGCCGTATCGGTGCTGCACAATGCCACCCCTAGGGCTTCGGTCAACCGTGCAATGGGGGTGTCGCCACTGATGCGGTGAGTTTTGTCGGGCAGGGTGAGGATATCGCCCTGGTCTTCGGGCAGATCGAACTCGTCTTCGATCTCGCCCACAATTTGTTCCAGCACGTCTTCAATGGTGATGAGCCCAGCAACCCGGCCAAACTCATCGATGACGACGGCCATGTGGTTGCGATTGCCACGAAACTCACGCAGGAGATCGTTGAGCCCCTTGCTTTCGGGCACAAACATGGCCGGACGCAGTAGATCACGCACAGACAGTTGTGGGCTGTGCTGCAATTTGAGCAGGTCTTTGGCAATCAGGATACCAACGATGTTTTCGCGTTCGCCTTGGTACACCGGAAAACGAGAGTGTCCGGCTCCGATGATGGTGGGCAGCAGTGCATCCAGCGAGGCATCGACTGAAAGCATATCCATGCGTGGTGCTGGCACCATCACATCGCCTGCGCGTACATCGGTCAGGCCAATGACGCGCTCAAGCATCAGGCGCACTTCGGCATCGATCAGCGCATTGCTCTCGGCTTCGGTCAGGACTTCCAGCAGCTCAGCCCTGGAGTCTGGCCCAGGGTGAATAAACTCGACCAGCTTTTGCAGGAAAGTGCGTTTTTCTTCCCTGTCGGGCCAACGCGCAGAGTGTGGATCAGACACAGCCTTGGATGCAGGACGTGCAGTAGTGGAAGGAGTGGGTAGGATACCGGATGGCTGCCGTCTCGGGTATCTTTTGGTGGGTGTTTCTCCCACCGTGCTGTTTATTCCGCCGATTGGTGGCGTGCTGCTTGTACTCCTTGCCGTATTTCTTGCACCCCTGCCAGAAAGTGCCGGAACTGTTGTGCTTGCTGTTTGAGCCGGTAATCCAGCTCGGCCCATTGTTGTTCCACCAGTTCGGTCATGCGCGAATCCAGGCTGGCAGGTGGCAAAGTGAGGTAGGCCTCAGACTCTCCGGCGTCTTGTTCAATGACAGCCCCTGCATTGCGCACGATTTTGAGCATGGCCGTGTTTTCTGACAGGGCGTGGATGAAAACCAAACGCACCCCGGCATTGCGGGCGTGGATGGTGGCGCGTTCAAATAGGCGTGCGCCCAGTCCTTGTCCCCGCGCCTTGCGCAGCACAGAGACGCCAAACTCGGCGCACTGTTCATGCTCTGGATGCTGGGCCAGTGCCAGATGGGCCATTGCAATCAATTCTAGGCGTCGGTTGTAGACACCAAAAATTTCATCGCGCTCAAAGTCCAGCTGCGCTACATAACGGTGGATTTGTGCATCATTGGCAGGATAGCCAAAGCGCAAATAACGGTCGCCCGGCTCCAACGCCAACAGATGGGTGGCAATGCGCTCTCTGTAGGTGGGGCCCAGTGAGCGTATAGGCACTACCAGGGTAGGCCGGGTGATGGGTAGGGGGGGGCATGCTGCATCGCCGGTTTCCCGGTCACTCACTGGGCGCAGCAGATCAATGCCAGCGTCCCAGGATGCCTTGAGCCAGTCTTTGGTCGAGATCATGGCTGCCACTTTAGGTGTTTTCCGGCAACTTTCCAAGCATTTTTTGTTGCACTGCAACAATTTTGTGACCTCCATCCAACTGGGGCTACAAGGCCGTAGAATCCCGCCTGCTGCGGCGTTAACTCAGTTGGATAGAGTACCCGGCTTCTACCCGGGCTGTCGGGGGTTCGAATCCCTCACGCCGCGCCATCTTGTTTGCTATTTTTCTCATTCTCAAGCTGCTGCACCTATTCCACCCATTAAGCCCTCATGTGGTGGGCCGTGTGGCCGCCTTACTGTTGGCGGGCCTGTGCTCTGGAGCGGCCTGCGCTCTGCCCAGTTTTGATGAAGTGCAGCGCCAGTTTCGGCCCTCAGAAACCTTGGTGCTCTCGCGGGAAGGAGAGGTGCTGCAACGCCTGCGTACTGACCACCAAGTCCGTCGAGGCCAATGGTTGGCGCTGGCGGATGTTTCGCCTGCTTTGCGTACGGCTTTGGTGCTGTCAGAAGACCGGCGTTTTTATGAGCACAGTGGGGTGGACTGGCAAGCGGTGTCGGCGGCCGCTTGGGGCAATCTCTGGCATCGGCGCACCAGGGGCGCTAGCACCATCACCATGCAACTGGCAGGATTGCTCGATGCCGAGGGGCCGCCCGGTGCAGGCCGCAGAACCGTGACCGAAAAGCTCAGTCAAACCGTGGCAGCCCAGGTGCTGGAGCGGCGCTGGCGCAAAGACCAAATCTTGGAGGCTTATCTCAATTTGGTGCCCTTCCGTGGTGAAGTGGTGGGCATTGACGCCCTGAGTCGCACCCTGTTTGGCAAGGCCGCACATGGGCTGGATGAGCGTGAGGCTGCCATTGCAGCGGCCTTGGTGCGTGCGCCCAACGCCAAAGCTGCGTTGGTGGGGCAGCGTGCCTGTGGTGTTTGGCGGGCTATGCAGGCCCACACACCGCTCAAGTCGGCAGCCGAGCAAGATTGCCTGGGGTTGGAGTTGCTTGCCAGTGCCAGCCTGTCACGGCGCAGTTGGGCTGCCAGTGAGGGGGTGGCGCCGCACTTTGCCCGGCGTGCTGTGGCCCAAGCGGCCAGCACGGGCCCAGTGCCTGCCCAACTCACTACGACCCTGCGGGCCTCCTTGCAACGCTTTGCTGTGCACACCCTGACCCAGCACCTGCGCGAGTTGCAAGGTCGCAATGTGGAGGATGGCGCTGTGGTAGTGTTGGACAACGCCAGCGGGCAGGCGCTGGCGTGGGTGGGATCTTCAGGCCCATTGAGCCAAGCGGCGGAGGTGGATAGCGTGCTGGCCCTGCGTCAACCGGGCTCTACGCTCAAGCCATTTTTGTATGCACAGGCCATTGCCCAGCGGCGGTTGACAGCGGCCTCACTGATTGAAGACTCTCCTGCGCATCTCCCCACCGCCAGTGGCTTGTATATCCCGCAAAACTACGACCGCCAGTTCAAAGGCTGGGTGTCGGTGCGCACGGCGTTGGCTGCCTCGCTGAACGTGCCAGCCGTGCGTACGCTGGTGATGGTGTCGCCGGATGCATTTTTTGCGCAGTTGCAGGCCGTGGGCTTACCACTGCGTGAAAGTGGCGGCTATTTTGGTTATAGCTTGGCCTTGGGCAGCAGTGAAGTGGCGTTGTTGCACTTGAGCAATGCCTTTCGTACGTTGGCCAATGGTGGGCGTTCTAGCCCGGTGGCTTCTGCCTTACTGCCCAGGCAACCTCAGACCCCTGCATGGCAGCAGGCGTTGGATGCCAAGGCGGCGTTTATTGTTGGCGATATTTTGTCGGACAACAATGCCCGCGCCCGCACCTTTGGCACAGATAGCGTGTTAGCTACCCGGTTTTGGAGCGCCGTGAAAACGGGTACCAGCAAGGATATGCGCGATAACTGGGCAGTGGGCTGGTCGGCACGCTACACCGTGGGGGTTTGGGTGGGCAACGCCAGCGGCGTAGCCATGCACGATGTCAGTGGCAGCAGTGGCGCAGCACCGATTTGGGCGGCCATCATGGGCTATTTGCACCAGCGTCAATCCAGCTTGGCCCCCATGCCTCCTGCGGGCGTGGTGCGTGTGCCTGTGCAGTTTGGCCTGCTGCCGGGCGGGGCTGCAAGCACGCCATTAGAGGCTGCTCGGTCAGAATGGTTTGTGGCAGGTACACAGCAGGCGTTGTTTGCGGTAGATACCGGTGCTGGCGCTGCTGGTGCGCTGGCACTACCAGACCAGGCGATTCGCATCACCAACCCGGTAGCGGGCACCATCTTGGCCTTAGACCCAGATATTCCCCCGAAGCACCAGCGCCTGCACCTTAATGCCTCGGCTGCGGGCAAAAATGCCGCTCAACTGCGCTGGCACCTTAACGATAAACCGCTGGGCCAAGGCCCATCTTGGAATTGGATGCCGTGGCCAGGGCGGCACCGCATCACCCTGACCGATGCCCGTGGCACGCTGTTGGATGAAGTGCGCATTGAGGTGCGCGGTGCTGGGGTGCGTGCTGATGCCATTGCGCCTGCCACGCAACGCGGGCGCTGATGACCCAACCCCCCCTGTGTTTAGCAAGGTGGAGCAACAGCCTCTCGTGCACGCAAAGTGCGACTGAGCAAAATCACTGGCACCAAGCCTACGGCCACCAACGCCAGTGAGGGCAGGGCTGCCTCGCCCAGACGCTCGTCGCGTGCCAACTGGTAGGCCACCACGGCCAAGGTGTCGCTGTTAAACGGGCGCAGCACCATAGTGGCAGGCAATTCTTTCATGACATCGACAAATACCAGTAAGGCTGCCGCGGCTGTAGAGCGTTGCAACAGCGGCCAATGCACTTGCAACAGCAGCCGTGGACTGCCAGCCCCCAGCATTCGTGCCGAGTCATCCAGACTGGGTGGAATGCGCGCATAGCCACTTTGCACCGACTGCAAGGCCACTGCGCAAAAGCGCACCAGATAAGCCCACACAATGCCCACAGCCGTGGTGGTGAGCACGGCACCCAAGCCCAGGTGGGGCCAAGCGGCTTGTAACCAGCCTACGGGCAATAACAGGCCCACCACCACCACCGCACCCGGCACGGCATAGCCTAAACTGGCCAGTTGCACCACGCCGCGTGTGAGCCTATCAGGGCGGCGGCGCACGGCAAACGCCAAGGCCAGTGCTACGGCCACGGCCAGCCCTGCTGTGATGCCTCCCAAGCGCACACTGTTCCACGCCCATTCCAAAAATCGTTCCCACGGCAGCACCGACCAGTCTGACGCCAAAGGCCGCAGCATAAAAGCCACAGGGGCAAAAAATCCCATGAACACTGGCACGGCGCAAATCATCCAAGCCAGCACCAAAGCTGCGCCGCGCAAGGCCACGGGCTGGGCCTCGGCAGAACCCGCCCGCCCAACGCCTTTGGTGGTGAAGCGCATGCGCTGTTGGGCGCGGTGCTCCAGCCACAACAGCAGCAGCACCATCGCCAGCAGCATGGTGGCCAATTGGGCTGCTGCCAAACGGTTGTCCAGCGACAACCATGCCTTGATGATGCCGGTGGTAAAGGTTTGGATGCCAAAGTAGCTGGTCACACCAAAATCGGCCAAAGTCTCCATCAGCACCAGAGCCACCCCGGCTGCCACGGCTGGGCGAGCCAGTGGCAGGGCAATGGTGGCAATGCGTCGGGAAAGCGGGGCACCCAGCAGACGTGCTGCTTCCATCAGGTGTGCTGCCCGCTCGCTCAGTGCAGTGCGGGCCAGCAGATACACATAGGGGTAGAGCGCAAAAATAAAGACCCAGATAGCTCCCCACACGCTGCGCACTTCTGGCAACAAACGGCCTTCTAGCGCCAAGGTCTCGCGCAGCCAGACTTGTAACGGGCCGCTAAATTGCAAGAAGTCGGTATAGGCGTAGGCTGTGACGTAAGCGGGCATGGCCAAGGGCAGCAGCAGCAGCCACTCCCACAGCCGCCGCCCCGGAAACTCAAACAGCGTCACAGCCGCAGCGGTGGCTGTGCCCACCACCGCTGCACCGATACCCACCCACAAGGCCAGCCAAGCGGTGGTGCCCACATAACCGGGCAATACGGTCGAGGCCATCTCGCGCAGCACAGTCGCTGTGGCACCGGCTTGCCCTGCCCAGGGCCACCAAGCGGCCAACAAGGCCAGCACTGGCAAGGCTAGCCAGATTGCCAGCACCAGCAAAGGAAAAGAACGCAGGGAGGCAATAAAACGGTGCAAGGTGGAATCCTGTGGAGAAGCGGACGGCAGCTACAGGCCCGCGCAGCAATGCAAATGCGAATTTTAAGCATTTGGCCCGCCTACAATCGACAGCATGTTTTTGGCCCTCTCCCAACTTCAGGTGCGCTACGGCGCCCAAGCACAGGCTGCGGTGCGCGGTGTCACCTTGGGCCTGCGCGCTGGCGATATTGGCGTGCTGATTGGCCCTTCGGGCTGTGGCAAAACCACCTTGCTGCGGGCAGTGGCGGGGCTGGAGCCAGTCAGTGCGGGCAGTATCCATCTCAACCGCCAATTGGTGGGCAGCCCTGCGTGCAGCTTACCACCCGAGCAGCGCCGCATGGGCATGGTGTTTCAGGACTATGCGTTGTTTCCCCACCTCAATGTGGGCCGCAATGTAGCTTTTGGAATCCATACGTTGCCCCGTACGGAGCAGGAGGCACGGGTCAAAGAAGTGCTGCAATTGGTAGGCCTAGAAGGCAGCGAGCAGCGGTTTCCGCATGAGCTATCGGGCGGACAGCAGCAGCGTGTGGCTTTGGCCCGTGCTTTGGCTCCGCGCCCACAGCTCATGTTGTTGGATGAGCCGTTTTCTAATCTCGATGTAGAGCTGCGCGAGCGGTTAGCCCATGAGGTGCGTGCCATTTTGAAGGAAGCAGGGGCCACCGCCTTGTTTGTCACCCACGACCAATTGGAAGCCTTTGCCATTGGTGATGTGATTGGTGTGATGCACCAAGGGCAACTGCACCAATGGGATGATGCCTACACCCTGTACCATCGTCCTGCCACCCGTTTCGTGGCAGATTTTATTGGGCATGGGGTGTTTATTCCGGCCACGCTAGAGCAACAGTCTAGCGGCGTGGTGGTGCATACGCCGTTGGGCGATTTAGCCAATCTGACCGAATGTCCTTTGCCATCGAGCTACCCCAACGGTCAGTGTGATGTGTTGTTGCGTGCCGACGATATCGTCCACGATGACCACGCTTTGGCCAGGGCGCAAATTGTGCGCAAGGCGTTTCGGGGTGCAGAATTTCTCTACACCCTGCGGTTGGAAAGCGGCCAGACCGTGCTGGCCCATGTGCCCAGCCACCACAACCATGCTTTGGGCGAGTGGATAGGCATTCGCGCCCAAGCCGACCATGTGGTGACTTTTGCGCGAGAGGCCTGAGCAGCGTTAGCCGCGCTCAAAGGCCACTTGACCGCCCACCAGCGTATAGCGCACCTGTCCGGGCAGTTCGTAGCCCCCAAAGGGGGTGTGTTTGCCTTGGCTGCGCAAAGCAGTACCCTGCACTGACCAGTAGGCTTCTGGATCGACAACACACACATCACCCACGCCGCCTTCTACCAGCTGGCCTACGCTGGCTTGCAGCGTGCCCAAGGCATGGCCCAGCACGCGGGCTGGCTCATTGGTGACTACTGCCAGTGCCCGCGCCAAGGGAGCGCCGCTGTCGCGTGACCACTTGAGCGCCAAACTGAGCAGCAACTCTAGCCCAGTAGCGCCGGGTTCGGCCTCGGCAAAGGGCAGGGTTTTGGCATCTTCGTCCACGGGGTTGTGGTCAGACACCAGCGCATCAATCGTGCCATCGAGCAGCGCCGCTTGCAGTGCATCGCGGTCGCGCTGCTGGCGCAGGGGGGGCGACAGGCGGGCGCGGCTGTCAAAAAAGCCAATGTCGTGGTCACTCAGGTGCAGCGAGTTGATGCTGACATCGCAAGTCACGCGCAAGCCCTCGGCCTTGGCACGGCGCACCAACTCGACCCCCGCCGCACTGCTGATGCGGCACAAATGCACACGTGCTCCGGTGCTTTTGAGCAATTCAAAAATGGTGTGCAAGGCAATGGTTTCTGCCGCGACCGGGATACCCGACAGCCCCAAGCGCGTCGCCAGTGGGCCACTGGCGGCCACGCCTTTGCCCAGGTGCATCTCTTGGGGGCGCAGCCAAACGGTATAGCCAAAAGTATCGGCATATTGCAACGCCCGTTGCAGCACTTGGGTGCTGGCCAGCGGCACCTCGGCTTGACCAAAACCAATGCAACCGGCTTCGGTCAGTTCGGCCATTTCGGTGAGCACTTCACCAGCCAAATTGCGTGTGAGCGCACCTTGTGGGAACAGGCGTGCTTGGTGCAGTTTTTCGGCACGGAACTTGAGCATGGCGACCAAGCCCGGCTCGTCCAGCACCGGGTCGGTGTCGGGTGGGCACACCAAGCTGGTCACGCCCCCGGCCACCGCCGCAGCCATTTCAGATTCCAACATGCCCGCGTGTTCTTGACCGGGCTCGCGCAGGCGAGCGGCCAAGTCGACCAAACCGGGCAGCACAATGCAGCCGCTGGCGTTGATGACGCGGTGCGGGGCAAAATCAGGGGCTACTTTGCCCACGCCAATGATGCGCCCAGCGGCAATGGCGATGTCGCACTGTTTGTCCAAGCCGCTGGCGGGGTCGATGACGCGGCCATTTTGAATCAGGATCTTCATGGTTGTTTCCTCAAGCGTCGTTGCCCGCCACAATCGACATCACTGCCATACGCACTGCGATACCAAAGGTAACTTGCGGCAAGATGACGCTTTGTGGCCCATCCACTACCGCTGAGTCAATTTCTACCCCTCGGTTGATAGGGCCGGGGTGCATGACGATGGCATCGGGTTTGGCCAAGCGCAGCTTCTCGGGGGTCAGACCAAAGCTCTTGAAATACTCTTGGCTCGATGGCAACAGCGCACCGCTCATGCGCTCGTTTTGCAGGCGCAAGGTGATGATGACATCGGCATCTTTAATGCCTTCTTCTAGCGTGTGGAACACGCGCACGCCCATGTGCGATAAATCGCCCGGCACCAAGGTGCGCGGCCCCACCACGCGCACCTCTGCCGCACCTAAGGTGGTCAGGGCGTGGATGTCGGAGCGGGCCACACGCGAGTGCAGCACATCGCCCACGATGGCCACCGTGAGGTTGCTGAAGTCTTTTTTGTAGTGCCGGATGGTGTACATGTCCAGCAAGCCCTGCGTGGGGTGGGCGTGGCGGCCATCACCCGCGTTGACCACATGCACATGCGGGGCTACATGCTGGGCAATCAGGTAGGGCGCGCCGGATTCGCTGTGGCGCACCACAAAAATATCGGCCGCCATCGCCGACAGGTTGTCGATGGTGTCGAGCAGGGTTTCACCCTTGGCGGTAGAGCTGCGGGCAATATCCAAGTTGAACACATCGGCGCTCAGGCGCTTGGCGGCAATCTCAAAGGTGGTGCGGGTGCGGGTGCTGTTCTCAAAAAACAGGTTGAACACGCTTTTGCCGCGCAACAGCGGCACTTTTTTGACCTCGCGGTCATTCACTGACACAAAGTTGGCAGCGGTGTCGAGGATGTGCGTGAGAATATCGCGTGGCAAGCCCTCGATAGAGAGCAGATGCATCAGTTCGCCGTGGCGATTGAGTTGGGGATGGCGCTTGTGCAGCACGGCTCAGACCTCTTGAACATGAAAATGGAAACTGCCGCTGTCGGTTTGCGCCAGCGCCAGCGACTGGGTAGGGGGCAGGGCCACCTTGGCCGCAGCAAAATCAGCTTGGATGGGCAGTTCGCGCCCGCTGCGCTCGACCAGCACCGCCAAACGCACCCGCGCTGGGCGGCCATAGTCGTACAGCTCATTGAGCACGGCACGCACGGTGCGGCCCGTGTGCAGCACATCATCCAGCAGCAAAATGTCGGCTTTATTGACGTCAAAAGCCAGTTGCGTTTGGGCACTGGTGGCTAGCCCGCGCTGGGCAAAATCATCGCGGTGCAATGCCGAAGACAGCACTCCTACCGGGCCATCCAAGCCCAAATCGGCTTGCAAGCGTTGCGCCAGCCAGACACCACCCGAGGCAATACCCACTAAGCGGGTGTGCGGGCCAGACAGGGCGCGCACACCACGCAGCAGTTCGGTGTACAGGGCTTCGGCATCCAGCAGCAAACTGCCCTCATTGGTCGCAGCAGGGGAATGGGTCATGCAAGGCTCCGGAAAAATTGTTCCAAGATGATGCAGGCTGAGGCCGCATCGGCATCGCGCGCACCGCTGCTATGGGCCTCAGTGGTGCTGTAGCGTTCATCCACTTCAAACACTGGCAGGCCAAATCGACCGCGCAACTGGCGGCCAAATTTGAGGGCGCGGGCGGTGTTGTCGTGGCTGGCTCCATCAGGATGGTAGGGCACCCCAAGCACCAGCGCATCGGGTTGCCATTCAGCAATGCGCTGCGCCACTTGGGTAAAGCGGGCATCGCCTTCGGCGCGGATAGTGGTTTGCGGTGTGGCGGTGCCCAACAAGCGGTTGCCCACAGCCACCCCCGTGCGCTTGAGACCCAAATCCAACGCCAAAAAGGTTTGCAGTTGTGCCGGTATGGGCACTACCGGGTTGTTCATGCGTGCCCCGCAGTCGGTGCCAATTGCCAGGCTTGCATGCCCAATAGGCGCAGGGCTTGGTCATAACGCTGCTCTACCGGGGTGTCAAAAATGATGGACAAATCCGCCTCTACGGTGAGCCAGCTGTTTTCGGCCAGCTCCGTTTCGAGTTGGCCTTCAGCCCAAGCAGAGTAGCCCAGCGCCACCAACACCCGGCGTGGCCCGGCCCCGTTGGACAGCGCCTCCAGCACATCGCGCGAGGTGGTCATATCCACTGGCCCGGCGGCAATGTGCAGGGTGGACGCATAGGCCGACTCGTCATTGGGAGGGGCCGTTTGGCGCATGGGGTCGTGCAGCACAAAACCCCGGTCGGTCTGTACAGGCCCGCCCAGAAACACCGGGGTATCTGCCAAGTCTTTGCGTTGCAAGCCCAAGTCGATCTTGTCAAAGAGCCCTTGTAGGGTGAGGTCTGTGGGTTTGTTGATGATCAGCCCCAAGGCGCCGCGATCGCTGTGTTCGCACAGATAGACCACGCTGCGGCCAAAGGCCAGATCGTCCAGTCCGGGCATTGCAATCAGGAAATGGTGCGTCAGGTTGGTAGGCGCAAAATCGGTGGACATATACCCCCGATTTTAACGGTGAACATGCCTACCCCTTACTCTATTGGATTGGTCTGGTTCCGCCGCGATCTGCGCGTGCAAGACCACCCTGCCCTGCACCACGCCTTGTGCCAATGTGCACAGGTGCATTGCGTTTTTGTCTTTGATACCGATATTCTGGATACCCTGCCCCGTGCTGACCGCCGGGTGGAGTTTATTCAGGCATCTCTGCGGGAGTTAGATCAGCAGTTGCGTACCTTGTCCGGGCAGGCTGCGGGCGGTCTGATCGTGCGCCACGGCAGCGCCCGCACTGAGATTCCGGCATTGGCGCAGGCGCTAGAGGCCGACGCTGTCTTTACCCACCACGATGATGAACCCGCCGCTCTAGCCCGTGATGCTGAAGTACGCACCGCCCTGATCTTGCAACGTCGGGCTATGCACACCTTTCAAGACCACAGCATTTTTGAGCGCACCGAGTTGCTCACCCAAGGCGGCACACCCTATACCGTGTTTACGCCGTACAAAAATGCGTGGCTGCGCCGGGTGGATGCGGCACGGCTGGCCGACCATCCGGTGCAACCTTATGCCCAAGCCTTGGTGCCCCGGCCTGCGTCTTATTGCCAGCCTGTGCCTAGTTTGGCCGAGCTGGGGTTTGCGCCAGCAGGGTTGGCCCAACTCCGCCTGCCCACAGGAAGCAGTGGTGCTCAACAATTGTTTGACGATTTTTTGCAGCGCATCCACCACTACGCTACGGCGCGGGATTTTCCTGCCCTCAAAGGGCCAAGCTACCTCAGCACCCATTTGCGCTTTGGCACCATTTCCATTCGGCAATTGGCCCGTACGGCCCATGCACTGGCTAGCCAAGGTAATGCAGGAGCGGCCAGTTGGTTGAATGAGCTGATTTGGCGCGATTTTTACTTTCAGATTTTGGCCAACTATCCACAGGTGGTACAACGCAGCTTTAAGCCAGCCTACGATGCGATTGAATGGGAAACTGGCCCCCAGGCCCAAGCACAGTTTGCCGCTTGGTGCCAAGGGCGCACTGGCTATCCGCTGGTGGATGCCGCCATGCACCAGCTCAACCAAACGGGCTACATGCACAACCGCCTGCGCATGGTGGTGGCTAGCTTTCTCACCAAAGATTTAGGGCTGGACTGGCGCTGGGGCGAACGCTACTTTGCCCAGCAGCTCAACGATTTTGATTTGGCCGCCAACAATGGTGGCTGGCAATGGGCCAGCTCCAGCGGTTGTGATGCCCAGCCGTACTTTCGCATTTTCAACCCGGTCAGTCAAAGCCAAAAGTTTGACCCTGATGGCAAGTTCATTCGCCGCTACATACCCCAGTTGGCCCACTTGCCCACTGCGGCTCTGCATGCCCCTTGGTTGGCTCGCCCCTTAGAGTTGGAACAAGCCGGTGTGGTGCTGGGGCACACCTACCCATGGCCCTTGGTGCAGCATGATGCTGCTCGGTTGCGCACTTTGGCGCGTTATGCGGTGGTGAAGGCTGCTGGGTAACCTGTGCTGCCTTTAAGGCAGCAGCCACTGGCCCAATTGCTCTTGTAAAAAGCCCGAGCCAGACAACAGCAAAATCACCAGAAAAAAAACCGATGGAGTGGTGACCATAGCCACACTCCAGCGTTTGGCTTGGGGCCATGACGCAGGCAAAGCCCTTTGCAGTAGCCAAGTGAACCCCACCAAGACCAGTCCACCAACCGCGATCAGCGACAAGAGCACCAAAGCTACGTTGTTCAACTCACCACCACTTGGGCCTCTGCTGCCAGTTGGGCATAGTGCTTGATCAGGCTCAGCAATTCTTCATCCGAGTAGGGCTTGCCCAAATAGTGGTTCACGCCCAGTTCCATCGCGTGTTCTTGGTGCTTTTGCGCAATGCGTGAAGTGATCATGATGATCGGTAGGTCTTGCAACTTCTCGTCCATGCGGATATTACGTGCCAAATCGAAACCGTCCATGCGCGGCATTTCGATATCGGACAGCACGACCGTGGGCCGTTCCTCCTGCAAACGCTCCAATGCTTGCAAGCCATCGGCAGCCAAAGCGACGCGGTAGCCCTCGCGTTGCAACAGGCGCTGTGTCACGCGGCGCACCGTGATGGAGTCGTCCACCACCAGCACCAGTGGCACTTGATGGGTGGCAGCCATTGCCACAGGCTTGGCGATGGTTGGCGCTGCGGCAGTACCGGCTTGCACGGCTGGAGAGACGGCTTGCAAAGCGGTACGAACCTGATCGCCATACACTGTGACCAGCGCCACGGGGTTGTAAATCAGTACCACGGCACCCGAGGCCAGCACGGACATGCCGGCCAAGCCAGGCAAGCGGGCCAGTTGTGGCCCTAGGTTTTTCACCACTACTTCTTGGTTGCCCAGCACTTCGTCCACATGCAAGGCTACCCGTTGTGAGGCGCTGCGGAACACCACGACTGGACGGGTTTTGCCGTGGGTTTCTTCGCTATGCAAAGAGGCTTGCAGCAAACCACCGGCCCAGAAGAAGGGCACCTGTTCCCCGGCAACATCGAAGCGGCCATGCTGGTAAGCCTGCTCTAGGTCGGTGGTTGTGGTGCGGCGCACGACTTCGACCAAGTTGGCAGGCACACCAAACGACAGGTTGCCCGCACGCAGCATCACCACCTGCGTCACCGCAGTCGTCAGCGGCAGCACCATGCGGAAGGCAGTGCCTTTGCCCGTTTCGGTGCTGGTTTCAATGCGGCCACCCAACGCTTTGATCTCGGAGCGCACCACGTCCATGCCAATGCCACGCCCAGCAATGCCGGTCAGGCTGACCGCTGTGGTGAAGCCGGGCATAAAAATCAGGTTGGCGGCTTCGCTGTCGGTGATTTGGGCACCGGGGGCCACCAGCCCTTGCTCTTGGGCCTTGGCGAGGATGCGTGGCAGGTTCAGACCTGCGCCATCGTCGCGGAACTCGACCGAGACGTCGTTGCCTTCGTGGCGTAAATGCACGGCAATGGTGCCGATCATCGGTTTGCCTACAGCTTGGCGCTGTTCGGGCAGTTCAATGCCGTGGGCCACACAATTGCGCAGCAAGTGCTCGAACGCTGGGGTCATACGGTCGAGTACCCCCCGGTCCATTTCAATCGAGCCGCCAGTAATGTCGAGCTTGATCTGCTTGCCCATTTCTTTGGACGCCTGGCGCACAACGGCATACAGGCGTTCGGCAATGCTCTCAAACTCCATCATCCGCGTGCGCAGCAGGTCGCGTTGCAGCTCGCGTGCTTGGCGGCCTTGGGCAATCAGCTCGTCTTCGGCGCCATCCATCGAGCGTTGCAAATTGCGCTGCACGGTGGCCACGTCATTGACCGATTCGGCCATCATCCGGGTCAATTCCTGCACACGGGTGAAGCGGTCAAACTCCAAGGGGTCAAACCCGGCTGCCATCTCTTTGGTTTGTGCCAACCGAGATTGCATTTGCGATTCGGACTGCAATTCAATGTCACGCAATTGCTGACGCAGTTTGTCGAGGTTGACCGAGAGATCTGCCAACGATCCTTTGATCTGACCAATGCGTGATTCCAGCCGCGAGCGGCTGATCATGACTTCGCCCGCCTGATTGACCAATCGATCTAGCAACTGGGCCCGCACACGCACCGACTGTTGTGCCGCAGCCCGCAATGGAGCCGCTTTGACCGTTTGCAGGCGCGCTGGTGCCGCCAGTGGCTGTGCGGCAGGGGTTGTGGGCGTTGTGGTGCTTGGTGGTGTGGCTGCACTGGTTGTGATTTCAGGGGCTGGCACAACCACCGCTTCGGCTGGCCCTTGGGCACTGATGACGCGCAATACCTCAAAGTTGGCCTGCAAACTGTCCAACCGGGCCAGCATAGGCTCAATTTCTTCGCTGGTGACAGTTTCTACATCGAGTTGTTCGATGGCCGACTCCAGACGGTGCGCCATCTCACCCAAGCGCATGGCTCCTGCCAGTCGGGAGCTGCCTTTGAGGGTGTGCAAGGCCCGGAGCAACTCACTGCGGGCGGCCATGTTGCCAGGGCGTGCCGACCATTGCCGCAGAGATGCTCCCAAGTGTGGCAGCAACTCTTGTGCTTCTTCTTCAAAGATGGGGAACAGGTCAGGGTCAATGACGTCGAGGACATCAATATCATCGTCGTGCTCGGTATCCAGCGCCATGGCGTTGGCAATCGCATCATCGACCTGTTGATCGCCATCTGGGGTGTGCAGTGCAGGTGTCTGTAGCTCTGGTGCTGGTGTTGCTTCCAGTTCAAAGTCCTGCAATGGCACTTGTGTCAAGGCGCTGGTGTCATTGGCAAAGCTGCGGGCGCGCGCGTCGGCCTGTGCTTGTTCTGCGGCGGCACGGGCTTCTTGTTCTTCCAATTCGGCCAGCGCGGCCAGTGCATCCTCCAGTGGGGGCGACAGGGTGTTGATGACTTCCGTTTCTAGGATATGGCGCAAGTCTTCTTGTACCT
Source organism: Giesbergeria sinuosa (assembly GCF_042652905.1). Taxonomy (NCBI): domain Bacteria; kingdom Pseudomonadati; phylum Pseudomonadota; class Betaproteobacteria; order Burkholderiales; family Comamonadaceae; genus Giesbergeria; species Giesbergeria sinuosa. Next base: position 63,965 of record NZ_JBHSHJ010000012.1, read on the forward strand.
GCAGGTTGGGCGTTTCCAACACACCGGCAGCGAATTGTTGCAACATGCGGTCTATGTCTTGCGCTGCCGCCAAGAATGCTTGGGCCTGTTCAGGCTCGCCCTTGTGTTGCAGTTGTACATGCGATATGGCATGTTCGAGCAGCCGGGCTGTTTCTGACAACGATGAGAACCCAACCGTGGCCGAGCTGCCAGCCAGTGAGTGGGCCAAGGCCACTGCGGTATCAGAGATGGGCTCATCCAACGCTTGGGCCCAATCTTGCAGTCCTCTGGTCAGGCGACGCACCCATTCTTGTGCTTCGCCAACATAGACGTTGTATAGGGCTGTGCCTATGCGTAGCGAGCCAATCTGCTTGGTTTGTTCTTCCGCCTCAATGCGGGCTTGTTCTTCCTTGGCGCGGGCCAAGGCACGGGCTTGGGCTTCTGCCGCCGCTTGAGCGGCAGCACGGGCTTGCTCTTCTTCGGCGCGGGCCAAGGCCTCGGCCTCGGCACGGGCTTGGGCCTCCGCCGCCGCTTGAGCGGCAGCGCGCGCTTGCTCTTCTTCGGCGCGGGCCAAGGCTTCAGCCTCGGCACGGGCTTGGGCTTCTGCCGCTGCCTGAGCGGCAGCGCGCGCTTGCTCTTCTTCGGCGCGGGCCAAGGCCTCGGCCTCCGCACGGGCTTGGGCCTCTGCCGCTGCCTGAGCGGCAGCGCGGGCTTGTTCCTCTTCGGCGCGGGCCAAGGCTTCAGCTTCCGCACGGGCTTGGGCCTCTGCCGCTGCTTGAGCGGCAGCGCGCGCTTGCTCTTCTTCGGCGCGGGCCAAGGCTTCAGCTTCGGCACGGGCTTGGGCCTCTGCCGCTGCTTGAGCGGCAGCACGGGCTAGCTCTTCTTCGGCGCGGGCCAAGGCTTCGGCTTCCGCACGGGCTTGGGCCTCTGCCGCTGCTTGAGCGGCAGCGCGCGCTTGCTCTTCTTCGGCGCGGGCCAAGGCTTCAGCCTCGGCACGGGCTTGGGCTTCTGCCGCTGCCTGAGCGGCAGCGCGGGCTTGTTCCTCTTCGGCGCGGGCCAAGGCCTCGGCTTCCGCACGGGCTTGGGCCTCTGCTGCCGCTTGGTTCACTGCGCTGGTGTGAGACGTGGCCGGTGTTGTGTTTGTGGCATCGAGGGCCGCAGCGAATTGCGAGAAATCGATCTCTTCGGCCACGATCTCTGGCAAGGCTGCCGATGCTGGTTCTGCGGCAGCTAGGTCGGTGGTCAGCGGTGCTGGCTCGGTGGTGGCCCAATCCAACGGGCCTGCAGAGGCCGAAGCCGTAGCTTGTGGCATCGTGACCGACAGTTCTGGCCAAGCCTCCGGTAATGCCTCCAGGGTCAGTGTCGGCAGTTCTGGTGTGGCGGTGGCTGCCTGTACTGGTGGGACAGGCGCTGTGCTGTCTACGGTAGGCTCTGTCACCAATGCGGGCGCAGCATCCGCTGGGCTATTGGTGGAGAGGGTCAGGGGGATGACTTTGTTTTCCAGTCGCAGCGCATCGGCAGAGGCACAGAACGGTGCTGCTTGCCAACCATCAAAGCGCCCTTGGCTAATATCACTGGCCCAGCGATCAAAGGCGCGCAGCGCATCCCCTGAGAGTTGCAATAGCGGTGCTTGTACCGGCTTTTGCTCGGCCAGCCAAGCGTTGAGCAGTTGCTCCATGGACCAGGCAGCTTCGCCGAAATCGTTCAGCCCTACCATGCGTGAGCTGCCCTTGAGGGTATGGAATGCCCGGCGCAGGGTGGTTTGTTCGCTCAAGTCTCCGGGGTTGTCTGCCAACGCCGTGATAGCGGCCAGACCGTTGCCCACCACTTCTTTGGCCTCTTCTAGGAAGACGTCCAGCAACTCGTCGTCCATATCCACTGGAGCGCGCACAGCAATCACTGTGGCTGGGGCAGGTGCTGCTATAGGCGCAGCAGCCGCTGTGGGGGCAGATACGGGGGGTGGGGTGGGGTTGACCGTTGCAGGGGGAGCAACCGGGGTGGGGGGGGATGTAACGGCAGCCACTGGGGCACTGGGTGCAGGTGCCACGGCTTGGAGAACGGGGGGGGTTCTGGGCACCACATCAGGCAGCGGTACCGGAGCGCGTTCCTCGATTTTGTGTGTGGTTTCTTCGTCGTCGTCGTCGTTGGCACGGGTGCGGGTGCGTCCCATCAGGGAGCGCAGTTCGCCCAGTTCTTCGTCATAGACAAACAGCTTGCGCGCCAAGGTGCGCTGGTAGCTGAGCATATCGATCAGAAAGCCCAAGGCGCCCAGACTGTTGCCCAGCTTTTCAAAGATTTGGCTGCGCTCGGTGGGGTCGGGCACCTCTTTGAGCAGCAGACGTTCGATGGTGTCGCGCATCCGCACCACCGCCAGAGATGCTTGGTCTAGACCCAGCACTGACAACACGCCACGCATTTGTGACAACTGTCCGGGCACTACGGTCAGTGGGCTGGTGTCTTCGGGCTTGCGGAAGAACTGATCCATAGCCCGCTCGGCCTCGCCCAGCGTCACGCGCAGTTCATCGACCACACTGCCCATCGTTTGGTGGTCACTGACACGGCGGTACAGTTCTTCCATCCAGTGTTCAAGGGGCTCTGGTTCGGCACCCGCACGCACATTGTCCAGCCGTTCGGCCAGCCGCCGTGCGCGTTGCGCCATGTGCTCTTCGGCAGTGTCGAGCTCCTCAAAGGTGGCTTGCAGGTACAACACCGATGTGGCTACTTCCATAGCCAGAGCTGGTGGAGGGGGTTCGGCAGAACGCAGGGTGCCTTCCACCACCTTGGAAAGTGCCTGGGCTAAAGGCTCGCTCTTGGGATGGAGTTTGCGCAGCGAGTCGCAGACCAGACTAAATTGGTCTGCGGCAGGCTTGAGCTTGTTGCGATCACCACCGGCCAGTGCCGACCAGGTTTCAGTGGCAGTGGCAATGCGCTTGCGTGCCTGTGCCAACACTGCTGGATCAAAGTGACCAAACCGCCGGGTTTCGTAATCGACAGGGACAAAACGGTGGAGTGCAAAGGTTTGGCGCACCGCTTCCAAGGCAGGGGTTTGGGCTGCTGGCGAGGGCTTGGCCTGTGCGCAGAAGAACAGCAGGTCTTGCACCAGTCTGTCGGTGAGGTTGGTGTCTCCCTTGGCCAGTGTGGCGTATTGCATCAACACCCGCGAGGCAGCCCGCTTGGCATACACATCTGCCGCAAACAGGCCCAAGGCAAAGGCCTCAAAGAAGCCAGCGCAGATCTTCCAGAAGGTACGCACCGATTTGTCGGTGCTTCCTGCAGCCAACCCCACGGACAGATGGCGCAGATCGCGTGCCGCCTCGGGGCTGCCGGTTTTGACTATTTTGAGTACGGCTTGGTCAAGGCGTGAGCGTGCCTCTGGCCCATAGCCCATAGGCGCAGCCTCTACGGCGGTGGCTGGCTCACGAAAGCGCCGTTCTACTGGCCAGAGATCAGCAGGGTGAGAGCGTTCGGCACCCGCGAGCGTTTGCACATCACGGTACTGGGGAAACAGGGCCACCGCTGACACCACTTTGCCCGTGAGCACCGTATCGAGGTATTCGCTCAGCGCAAAGCTGGCGCGTTCCAAGGTGGCCGCCGCTTCATCGCTGCACAACTCGGGCCGCTGCACATAGCGTTGCACAGCTGCTTCCATAGAGCGCAACAGCAGTGCTGGTGGGGCCATGCCAATCATTTCCAGCGCGCCACTGGCTTGGTGCAATTGCTGGCGAGCCATGCGCAGCGAGCTGGCATCGAGTGCCGCCAGATCAGACTCTTGGGCTACTTCGGCATCATGGACAAACCGGCGCAAAGCCTTGACAGCACCATCCAGAGACTTGCGTAGCTCTTCTAGCACCCAGGCCAATGGCCCTAAATCTTGTTCGCCTTGGCTCACTTCTGTGGCCGGTGCTTGGTTGGCCTCAATCATTGACATGCATTCATTCCCGGCCACACAGAGCCATAGGGTTGTTCAGGGGATGTTCAACAGCTGGCCTTGGAGCTCAAGCGATCTTGAACCGGGCAACCGATTGGCGCAGTTCTTCCGCCATGTGCGAGAGTTCACGCACCTGCTGGGCGGTGGTGCGCGTGCCCTCACCGGTCTGCTCGGTCACGGCAAAGATGTGCTGGATGTTCTCGGCTACCTCGTTAGCCAGCGTGGCTTCGCTGGAGGTTGCTGAAGAAATTTGCTCAATCAGCTCGGCCAGACGGCGTGACACATGGTCAATTTCAGACAGTGCAGTACCGGCGCTGTCGGACAAACGTGCCCCTTCCACCACACCCTGGGTGGAGCGTTCCATAGCTGCCACCGCATCTTGGGTGTCGGTCTGAATGGCTTTCACCAGCGCCGAGATCTGGCGCGTCGCATCTGCGGAGCGTTCCGCCAGACGCTGCACTTCTTCTGCCACCACCGAGAAGCCTCGGCCTGCTTCGCCAGCAGACGCGGCCTGAATAGCAGCATTCAAGGCCAGCACGTTGGTTTGTTCGGTAATGTCAGAAATCAGTTCAGTGATTTCACCAATCTCTTGGGATGATTCACCCAGTCGTTTGATGCGCTTGGAAGTTTCTTGAATCTGGTCGCGGATGGCATTCATACCGCCAATGGCGTTTTGTACCGCCTGCAAACCCGAGTCAGCCGCTTGCAGCGATTGGCGCGCCACCGTGGCCGATTCTTGCGCTTGCGTGGACACTTCGTTAATGCGCGAGGCCATCTCCAGTACCGAGCGGCCTGTTTCACGGATTTCGCGCAGCTGTTCGGTGGAGGCGGCCAGCAGCTCGGTGGACGTGCTATCGACTTGGGCTGTGGTTTGGGCCACACGGGTGGCCGTGTTTTGTACGCTGCCCACCAGCACGCGCAGTTCTTCCACCGTGTAGTTCACTGAGTCGGCAATCGCGCCTGTGATGTCTTCGGTCACAGTCGCTTCTTGCGTCAAATCCCCTTCAGCCACCGATTGCAGCTCGTTCATGAGCCGCAAAATAGCAGCTTGGTTGGCATCGTTGATGCGCTTGGCTTCTTGTTCTTGGCGTTGGGCGTTTTTGTTTTGTTGCTCAGCGGCCAACTGGCGGTTGCGGCTGTCTAGCAGTTGCACCCGTGAAATACCCACACCGCACAGCAGCACGAACACACCGGCCAGCACCAGCGCAGCCAATTGGCCCATACCCATGCCTGTTTGGGCCGAGAGTTTGGTTTGTAGGGCTTCCAACTGACGGCGCAGGGGTTCACTGTCACCAATGATGGCGGTTTGGGCTTCACGGGCCGACACCAAACCTTGCAAGTTACCCAGAATGGCGCTGGCCTGCACCCGTGTCTGTTCATATAACTTGATCAGCGATTGCAGATGTTCGCGGGTTTGACCATCGCGAGAGGCAGGCAGGCGCAATTCAGCACTGCCATCCAAAAGACCTTGGGAAATTTCCTTGAAGGAGTTCAAGTCTTTGCCCAGCAGAAACACCGCTTCTGGGCTGACGCCCTCGGTGGTCTGGAATTCGTTGGCCGATTTACCAATACGCTGGGTCAACATCACCAGCTGTCCAGCGCCAAACACTTCTGCAGCCGAAGCATTTTGCTGAATTTTGAGTGCCACAATGGTTTCGGCAATTTCCAGCAAATCGGACGATTGGCGGTTGACGGTACGCAGCGCATCACCCACTTGGGTCAGGATCTTTTGCTGGCCCATCACCACAGCAGCATTGTGATCTGCCCGCTCAATCAGCGGCGCGATGGCTTCCAACTCTGGTTTGAATGGCTCACCCAAAGACTGGACGCCCAATTCACCATCGCCCTCATTGAGGGCGCGCACGTTGCGCGCCAGCACGCCCGCACTTTCTTGCACATCCGGAAAAGCCTGCGTACTGCCCACCAAGGCTTGCGACACCGACTTGGCGAGCCGCTGCGACTGCATCAGCGCCTGCCCCGTAGCGGCCAGCTGTTGTGCTGCACGGTCTGCCTGGCGTAGCACCCAGCCTGCAATCAAGGCCACCACCACCACACCAATGGCCAGCAAAATCAGCAAGCGGCGTTGATGACTGGCGGCGACCGCCTTGCCCAACAGCGGTAGCTCGATGAGCTCGCCAGAATGGGCATGGTCGGCCTCAGGGGCGAACCCTCCATCGTGGTCTACCTGGACGCTGTTGAGCGATTCGCCCGGAAAGACTTCACGCAGATTGCTGTCGAGTGAGGCCCCAGCCAGTGAATCCTGCTCCAGAGCTACATCAGGTTTTGCAGGCGGGCGACTGAACATGCTGCCAAGTTTGGTGACGACGGACATGGGGGCAAACCTTCAAGTAAGACTCAAGCGCTGATGCTCAAAAAGGTGGGGTATTGCGATAACTGTTGCAGGTTCAACTCCTGCCAGCGAGTGCCGTGGGCATCGGTGTAGAGGTTGCCCAAAAAAGCCGGTGCATCGTCTGGTGGAGGCTCTGAGGTCACGAAGGCATCAAGACCCCGCAGCCCAGCCAGTCGGTCTACCAGCAGTGCTGCATTGACTTCCAGTGCGGCATTGAACGCCAACAGGCTGGTTTCGGTCAGGGCCTGCTCGGTGCGTACGGGGTTGCCACCGAGGAAGATGGCCAAGTCGACCACGCCAAAAAGGCTGCCGCGCAGATTGGCAACGCCCAAAAACCAGGGCTGGGTGTAAGGCACCATCTGTGGTGCAGACCAAGGAAAGATTTCCCCGGCATGGCCCAGTGGGAGCAGGTAAAACTGCCCACCAGATTGCACAGCCAACCAAGAGGAGACAGCAAGCTCCTCGTTTTTGGCTGCCTGTAAGCGGGTGGCGAGTCGGGTCTGGAGATCGCGCAGGGCTTCTCTGTTGGCCATAAGCGACGCGGTATGGTCAGTTCAGGGCGTCGATTTTGGCCTGCAACTCGGCGGCATCTACTGGCTTGGTAATGTAGCCACGGGCGCCTTGGCGCATCCCCCAGACGCGGTCGGTTTCTTGGTTCTTGCTGGTACACATGATGATTGGGATTTCGGCATATTGTGGGTCGCGCGAGATCGCCCGTGTGAGCTGAAAGCCATTTTGGCCAGGCATGACCACATCCATCAAAATCAGGTCGGGTTTTTCCTCTGCCAGGCGCCGGAAGGCTTCTTCGGCATTTTCTGCCGTGCGAACCTGCATGCCTTTTTTGTGCAACAAATCTGACAGGAACATCAATTCAGTTTTGGAATCATCGACAACCAGCACTTTTTGGATGGGCATTAGATCGCTCCTTGATTGGAATTACCAAACTGTTGCACCGCTTGCAGCAGCTGGTCTTTGGTAAAGGGTTTGGTGAGATATTCTTGGCAGCCCACCATGCGCCCGCGTGCTTTGTCAAAAACACCGTCTTTCGAGGACAACATCACTACAGGCGTGTTGGCAAAACGGGCATTGCGCTTGATGATAGCCACCGTCTGGTAGCCATCGAGCTTGGGCATCAGAATATCGCAGAAAATCAGCTGCGGCTGGTAATCATTGACCTTGGCCAGGGCATCAAAACCGTCATCGGCCAGTAAAACCTCATGACCACCTTGCTTGAGAAATATCTCTGCACTGCGCCGAATGGTATTGCTGTCATCCACCACGAGCACTTTGAAAGTTGTACCAGTTGTAGTCAATTGTCACCGCTCCCGATGGAAAAATAAACCAAGCTGTAACACCGTGGTAATGAGGGCTACAGCCCCCGCACCCGTCCACTGGAGGGCGGGCACAGCTTAAAGGGCATTCACGTAGAATGCAATGATTGTATCTAGTCCATCCTGCGGATTGCAGTTTCCGTGCCACCCTTTGTGAAACGGGCCTATGACAGCATCTCCCCCTCCTGAAAGCGATCCTTCGGCCTTGGCACAGCATCCGGTTTGCGTCATGGTGTTTAACGCCAGCGATCCCAGCGGTGCCGGTGGTTTGGCGGCTGACATCAGCACCATGACCTCGGTAGGCTGCCATCCCTGTGCGGTGCTCACGGGGGCTTATGCCCGCGACACGCGCAACATTTTTGATCACTTCAGTCTGGACGATGAGGCCGTGTTAGAGCAGGCCCGCGCCGTGCTGGAGGATGTGCCCATCCGCCTCATCAAGGTTGGTTTTGTGGGTAGCCCCGAGAACATCGGCACCATTGCGGCACTGGCTGCCGACTATGCTGAAGTACCACTGGTGTGCTATTTGCCCGATCTGTCTTGGTGGCAGGAGAGCTTGATAGACAGTTATCTGGATGCCTTTCGGGAATTGTTGCTGCCCCAGACTTCGGTGCTGGTGGGCAACCACAGTACGTTGTGGCGTTGGTTGCTGCCTGACTGGGAGGGTGAGCACAGCCCCAGCGCCCGCGACATTGCGGCCGCTGCGGCCCAAATGGGGACACCCTTTACGCTAGTGACTGGCATCCCACAACCCCAGCAAATGGTAGAAAACGTGCTGGCCTCGCCCGAGGTAGTGCTGGGTAGTGGCTCCTTTGAGCTGTTTGATGGCACTTTTATTGGTGCGGGCGATACGCTGTCGGCGGCACTGGCCGCCTTGCTGGCCACGGGCAGCGATTTGGGCGAAGCCTGTGGTGAGGCACTGGGTTACCTAGACCAGTGCCTAGAAAATGGCTTTCGTCCTGGCATGGGACATGTCGTGCCCGACCGGCTGTTTTGGGTGGTGACCGACGACGATACAACGCCCGCCGATGCCGATAGCGACGGCACCGATTCTCACTCTGTCGATGGCTTTGTCTTTCCTTCCCATGACACACAACACTGATTGCAATTTGCCCCTGTTTGAACGCGCCAAGGCCGTGATCCCAGGGGGCGTGAACTCGCCTGTGCGTGCCTTCAAGGCCGTGGGTGGCACCCCTCGCTTTATCGAACGCGCCCAGGGGGCGTATATGTGGGATGCCAATGGCCAGCGATTTATCGATTACATCGGCTCTTGGGGGCCGATGATTTTGGGCCACGGTCATCCAGCGGTGCTGGAGGCCGTACAAAAGGCGGTGCTAGAAGGGTTTTCTTTCGGTGCGCCCACTGAGCGCGAGATTGAACTGGCCGAGGCCATCATTGCCCTTGTGCCTTCGCTGGAGATGGTGCGGCTGGTCAGCTCAGGCACTGAGGCGGGCATGAGTGCCATCCGGCTGGCCCGTGGTGCCACTGGGCGCAGCAAAATCATCAAGTTTGAAGGCTGCTACCACGGCCATGCCGATGCGTTGCTGGTCAAGGCCGGTTCGGGGTTGGCTACCTTTGGCAGTGCTACCAGCGCCGGTGTCCCGCCTGAAGTGGTGCAGCACACGGTGGTGTTGGAGTACAACAACATCACCCAACTGGAAGAAGCCTTTGCACTGCACGGTGCCGATTTGGCTTGCGTGATGATTGAGCCCATTGCGGGCAATATGAATTTTGTCCGTGCGAGCGTGCCGTTTATGCGCCGTTGCCGTGAGTTGTGTACGCAATATGGGGCTTTGCTGGTCTTTGATGAGGTCATGAACGGCTTTCGGGTGGCATTGGGCGGGGCGCAAAGCGTGTATGCCCGCGACATTCCGGGTTTTGAACCCGATCTCACGGTGATGGGCAAGGTGATTGGTGGCGGCATGCCGCTGGCGGCCTTTGGTGGCAAGCGGGCGCTGATGGAGCAGATGGCCCCATTGGGTGCGGTGTACCAAGCGGGCACCTTGTCGGGCAACCCGGTGGCTACTGCTTGCGGGCTGGCCACGCTGCACGCCATTAGTCAGCCAGGGTTTTTTGATGCCTTGTCTGCATCCACGCGCCGTTTGGTCGATGGGCTGACGGCTGCTGCCGCTGCCGAAGGCGTACCGTTCAGTGCCGATTGTGAAGGCGGCATGTTTGGCTTTTTCTTGCTGCCCGAGTTGCCCAGCAACTATGGTCAAGTCATGCGCAGTGATGGCACACGCTTTAATCGGCTGTTCCATGGTTTGTTGGATCGGGGTGTTTATATTGCCCCCGCACTCTACGAGGCCGGGTTTGTTAGTGCGGCCCATACAGCCCAAGACATTGACGACACCATCGCCGTGGCCCGCGAAGTGTTCAAGACCCTTTGAGTGTGGGTGCAGGCCTGCCGGAGTGACGGTGGCTGCCTGCCTTAACCTTCTTTGATGCCCCGCTGTGCAGGTGCCGCTGTGGTGCTTGCGGCTGTGGTGCCTTTTCTGTGTTGTTCTGCCATGCTTGCTGCCCTGAAGTTCTGTTTTGCCGCGTTGGTGCTGGTGTGCAACAGCCTGCTCTTTTGTGCCCTGATGGTGCCACTGGCCCTGCTCAAGCTCTTGGTGCCCTTAGCGCCAGTACGCCGCTGGACAGATCGTATCTTGAACCGTATTCCAGCGTTGTGGATTGATTTAAACAATTTTTGGCTCGGCAGCGTTAACCGTAGCCACTGGCAGGTAGCGTTGGCACCGGGTTTGCGTGCAGACGGCTGGTATCTGTTGGTGTGCAATCACCAAAGTTGGATGGATATCTTGGTGTTGCAACGGGTGCTCAACCGGCGTGTGCCCATGCTGAAGTTCTTTCTGAAGCGTGAATTGCTCTATGTGCCAATTTTGAATTTGGCTTGGTGGGCACTGGATTTTCCGTTCATGCGCCGGGGCAGTGGAGGTGGTACGGCGCGCAAAGACTTGCGCGATGCCAAGGTGGCCTGCGAAAAGTTTCGCCATGTACCCACCACCGTGACCAGTTTTGCCGAGGGTACGCGCTTTACGTTAGCCAAAAAGACACAGCAAGAATCACCCTACCAGCACCTGCTCGCGCCCAAAGCGGGGGCGGTGACGATGGCATTGGGCACATTGGGTGATCTGTTGGATGGTCTGATCGACGTCACCATTGTCTATCCAGACAAGGTGCCCAGCTTTGTCGATGCCATGTGTGGCCGTTTGGGCGATGTGGTGGTGCAGGTGCAGTTGCGACCTATTCCGCCCGAATTGCTCAAAGCCGGGGGTAAACAGCGGGCGCAGTTGCAGACCTGGCTTGATGGTGTGTGGCAAGAAAAAGACCAAGCGATGACCAACTTGCTGGCGCAGCGTTAAATCCACCGCCGTTGCCTATGATGAAAAGGCTCAGTGCTGGGGAGTCATGCACCACCCCGGCTGGTGTTGGCCCCGCTGCCAGCAGGGGCTGGGGTGTGGGTGATCCGGGTGCGGAATGCCGTTGGCATCGAGTCGCACCGGGTGGGTGCTAAATCCGCTGGCTCCTTGCGCATCGAAGGTCATACGCAACACCCATGCTTGGCGCTGGCGTTCGTTGTCGGTTTCTTTCATGACAAAGTTGCCCACGCTGTAGATGATAGGCTTGCCTTGGTACAACTCCACGTCTTGGGTCACATGGGGGTGCCCGCCAATGATGGCGTCTGCCCCGGCATCCATCAGCAAACGGGCCAGTTGCCGTTGCCGGTGGTTGGCCGTCAACTCGTTTTCCCAGCCCCAGTGCATGAAGACTAAAACCAGATCGGCCCGATGCTGTTGGCGTGCACGCTCAATATCTGCCACCACCTGCTCGTCTTCGCTCCAAGCAATGCCGGGAGCATCGTGGTCGGCCTCAAAACTGCGCGGCATGAATTCGTTGTAGCTGAACAGGGCTATGCGCAAACCAGCACGCTCTACCAACCACGGTGTATGGGCTTGGCCTAAATTGTGACCACCCCCTGTTTGGGCCAAGTCAGCCGCCTTGAGCAAGCCCAGCATTTCGGCAAAGGCTGCCCGGCCATAGTCGCCCGAGTGGTTGTTGGCCAACGTGACCCCATCCAAGTGGCGGCGCAATACCGGCAATACACGTGGGTGGGCGCGGAAGGTGTAGTTTTTATCCCCCGGCTCGCCGGTGGTGGCCACCACACATTCCAAATTGGCAATACGCAAGTCGGCCTTGGCAAACAGTGGCGCGACATGGGCCAGTGGATCACCCCCGCGTGCAATCAAAGCCCCGGCTGCATCGTCCAAGGTGGTATCGCCCGCAAACACCAAAGAAAACGAAGGCGTCTCTGCCCGTGCCAGACCGCACGCTATGCCCAATAGCAAAGCCAGTGCCCATTTCATGGCTTCGCCTCCGCCAAGGTGCATTGGTACATTAGTTCACGCTCCATTGTTCCGGCATACAGGCGCTGTTCACCTGTGAGGGCGATGTGCCCCGTAGGCCCAGGGAGCGGGTAGGGGGGGAGGTATTTGGCTTGTTGTATCAATGTGGGCTGGTGCCTAGTTTGCTGATAGACATAAATGCTCACATAGCGCAGTTGGTTGGCTTGGGCTACCAGTACCGGCTTGAAACGAAAACGCCCAGCAATGTCCGTTGCGGCGACTGTGTAAGGGTTGTCGGTGGGCTGGGCGATGATGGTTTCTGTGGTGCCGGCGTAGGTGACTTGGCATTCCAACTGGGTGGCTGCCCATGCTGGCGATAGCCCGGCGGCCCAAGCCCCCATGAGCAGCCCCCCAACAACACTCGATGTTTGCAAGCGATTCATGGTTGCATTGTGCAGAAAAAAGCCACCCCAAGGGGTGGCTTGCTGTGGCTGTCTCTTCCGCCCTGCTGGTAGGCAAGCAGGGCAGACGACTCAGATCAGTGGAACTGTTCTTCTTCGGTAGAACCAGTCAGGGCCTTGACGGAGGAAGAGCCGCCTTGGATCACGGTGGTCACGTCGTCGAAGTAACCAGTGCCGACTTCTTGTTGGTGCGACACGAAGGTGTAACCTTGTTCGCGGGCTGCGAATTCAGGCTCTTGCACCATTTCAACGTAGTGCTTCATGCCTTCGCCGCCAGCGTAGGCCTTGGCAAACTTGAAGGTGTTGTACCAGTTGACGTGGATGCCAGCCAAGGTGATGAACTGGTACTTGTAGCCCAGTGCCGACAGTTCTTCTTGGAAGGAAGCGATTTGGCTGTCGTTGAGGTTCTTCTTCCAGTTGAAGGAAGGCGAGCAGTTGTACGACAGCAGCTTGCCAGGGTTGGCAGCCAGCACGGCTTGGGCAAATTCGCGGGCGAAGCCGATGTCTGGCACGCCAGTTTCGCACCACACCAAGTCAGCGTAGGGGGCGTAAGCCACGCCACGGCTGATGGATTGCTCCAGACCGTTCTTGACACGGAAGAAGCCTTCTTGGGTGCGCTCGCCAGTCAGGAAGGGCTTGTCGTTTTCGTCGTAGTCGGAGGTGATCAGGTTGGCGGCTTCTGCGTCGGTACGGGCCAGAATCAGGGTGGGCACGCCCATCACGTCAGCGGCAAAACGGGCCGAGATCAGCTTTTCGCAGGCTTCACGGGTAGGAACCAGCACCTTGCCACCCATGTGGCCGCACTTCTTGGCAGCAGCCAGTTGGTCTTCAAAGTGAACACCGGCGGCACCGGAGGCAATCATGTTCTTCATCAGTTCGAAGGCATTGAGCACGCCACCGAAACCGGCTTCAGCGTCTGCCACGATGGGCAGGAAGTAGTCGATAAAGCCTTCGTCGCCGGGGTTGATGCCACGCGACCATTGGATCTCGTCAGCACGCTTGAAGGTGTTGTTGATGCGGCGCACCATGGTGGGCACCGAGTCGTAAGCGTACAGCGACTGGTCGGGGTACATGGTTTCGGAAGTGTTGCCATCGGCAGCGACTTGCCAGCCCGACAGGTACACGGCTTCCAAACCAGCCTTGGCTTGTTGCATGGCTTGACCAGCAGTGATGGCGCCGAAAGCGTTCACGTAGCCCTTCTTGGCACCGCCGTTCACTTTGTCCCACAGCACCTTGGCACCGCGTTGGGCCAATGTGTATTCTGGTTGCAGGCTACCGCGCAGGCGAACCACGTCAGCGGCGCTGTAGCCACGCTTGACACCCTTCCAGCGGGGGTTTTCGGCCCAGTCTTTTTCCAGGGCGGCAATTTGCTGTTCGCGGGTCAGGTTTTGGGACATGAGTGAACTCCAAGGGTTGATTGAATCGGGTTAAAAGGGGTTGGCTTACATTGCTGGGCCATTGGGGTTTACTTTAAGTCTTATAGAAGACTTGTGCAATTCTTATGTCTTATACAAGACATAAGAATTTGCTAATAAAAATCAATGGCTTAGAATTGTTTTTCTCATAGTGGCATGACATTTTCGTGATATGGGAATTTTTTTTACTCCCAAGAATTTATCTTTTCACTATAAGAAATCAAAAACCACTTGGTAAGAAAATAATAGCGTCAGGGGCGTTGCATGGTGCAGCGGTGTGGTTGCTGCGTCTGGCTGGCGGGTATGTCGCGCAGCACGCGAAAGCCATAACCCGAACCTTCAACATCAAACTTGACGCCAGACTGGCCTTGTTTTTCCATCAGGCCCACTACCAGAGGCTGCTGGAACTGGTGGTCAGCGGCACGCATGGCACCGCTGCGGCCTGCCAGTTGCACGCTGGCATTTTCCATTTGCCGTGCCACGGCTACGGTGTCGGTGCTGGCGGCGCGCTCGATGGATTGGGCCAAGGTCTCGACCATCAGCTGCATCCGCATGTGTACATAGTCATCTTGTGGCTGTGGGAAACGCTGGCGAAAAGATTGGTAGAAGCCTTCGCTGGCGGCACCGGGCACATTGGGCAGCCAATCGGCTACGGCTACCACTTTGCCGACACCCGCATCGCCTAAAGCGGCTGGTGCCCCTAGTGCATTGCCATAGAAGGTGTAGAACGTGCCATTGAATCCCACCTCGCGTGCTGCCTTGACCAGCAGGGTCAGGTCATTGCCCCAGTTGCCAGTGATGACCGCTTGCGCGCCACTGGATTTGATTTTGACGGCGTAGGGGGCAAAATCCTTGACGCGGCCTATTGGGTGCAGTTCGTCACCCACAATGGCAACCTCTGGGCGTTGGGCAGCCAGTTGGCGCTTGGCTTCGCGCAGCACGGCCTGACCAAAGCTGTAGTCTTGACCAATCAGGTAGACGCTTTTTAGGGCGCTGTCGGCGCGCACCACGTCCATCAGCGCCGCCATGCGCATATCGGCATGGGCATCAAAGCGAAAATGCCAGAAGCTGCATTTTTCGTTGGTCAGTACCGGATCGACGGCAGAGTAGTTCAAAAACAGCACCCGCTTGTCGGGCTCGCGGCTGTTGTGCTTGTTGATGGCATCGAGCAGCGCGGCTGCCGTGGCGGAGGAGTTACCTTGCAAAATCACGCGAGCGCCATCGTCAATCGCCGCGCGCAGGGCCGATAGGGCTTCTTCATTCTGGCCCTTGCTGTCATAGCGTTGTATGGCCAGTGGGCGCGGGCCTCCGGCGTTGGCGGGCAGCTGCACGCCGCCGCGTGCATTGACGCGCTCGGTTGCCCAGACGATATTGCGAAACACGGCCTCGCCAGTGTTGGCAAAGGGGCCAGAGAGGCTTTCGATCAGTGCCAGTTTGATAGGCGCGGCCGTGCTGGCGGGGGCCACGGGTCGGGTGGGGGTGGTTTGCGCCCAAGAGGCGGTGGGCAGGGCCGCCAGTGTCAGAGCTGCCAGGGCAGATGCAATGGTGCCGCGCAAGGCACCCGCAGACAAAGACAAGGGAGCATAAACCGGAGAGGGCATGAGAATGGCTTTCTTGGTGGTCTGGAGAGCGTGGGTGCTTGGTGGCAACCACAGCAGGGGAAGCTGGCGGCGATGTTAGTGCCGCAGCAGGGGCGATTTTGTGCCAATACGGTGTCTATTCGTGGCGCAGGGCATCAATCGGATCAAGCCGTGCTGCCCGCCGGGCTGGGAAGTAGCCAAAAATCACCCCGATACCTGCCGAGAACACAAACGACAGCACATTCACACCCAGATTGAACACGTAGGGCACGTCCATCACCCCCGCCAACACCAGCGAAGCACCTGTAGCTAGCACGATGCCGATGATGCCGCCCAGGCTGGACAGCACCACGGCTTCGATGAGGAATTGCAGCAGCACTTCGCGCTCTAGGGCACCAATGGCTAGGCGCAGACCGATTTCGCGGGTACGTTCGGTCACGCTCACCAACATGATGTTCATGATGCCAATGCCGCCCACCAGCAGGCTGACGGCGGCCACTGCGCCGAGTAGCATGGTCATGACCTTGGTGGTACCCGACATGGTTTCGGCCAATTGCTGGGTGTCGAGGATGTTGAAGTTGTTTTCGTCGGCAGCGGCCAGCTTGCGCCGTTCGCGCAGCAGTTGTGTGAGGCTGGATTTGACGCGCTCGGGGTCGCTATCGTCTTGCATCGATACCAGCAGGGTCTGCACGCGCGTGCTGCCCGTCACACGCCGTTGCAGCGTTTTGAGGGGCAGCAGCACCACTTCGTCTTGGTCATTGCCAAAAGCACCTTGGCCTTTGGCGGCTAGCACGCCAATGATTTCGCATGACATTTGCTTGACGCGCAATTGCCCACCCACGGCATCACCAGTGCCGAACAGTTCGCGCCGAATGGTTTCACCAATCAAGCACACCGCCGCCCCGGCGCGCAGTTCATCCTCAGAAAACTCGCGGCCCCAGCGCACGCTCCAGTTGCCCGTTTGCAGCCAAGCATTGGTGCTGCCAATGACGCTGCTTGTCCAGTTGCGCCCCCCGGCCACCACGGTGGTGTTGGTGCGCCCTTCGGGGGCCACGGCCAGAATGCCGCCAATTTGCTGTGCAATGGCATCGGCATCCACATCTTTAAACGAGGGCACGCCCCAGTTGCCACCCGGCCCCATGCGTTGGCCGGGGCGCACTTGCAGCAAGTTGGTGCCCAACCCAGCAATTTGGTTCTGGACTGCCAACGTGGCTCCATTGCCCAGCGTCACCATCGTAATGACGGCACTGACACCAATGACGATACCCAGAATGGTGAGAAAGGAGCGCATCAGGTTGCGCCGGATAGAGCGCAAGGCCAGCAGCAAGGTATTGAACAGCATCAGCAAGCCTCCGTGGCACGCAGTCCAGCGGGGTGCGCATTGGGCGTATCGCTGGCTACCAGACCATCGACAAAATGTACGATGCGCCGGGCATAGGCGGCCATGTCGGGCTCGTGCGTCACCATCAGCACCGTAATGCCCTGTTCGTGGTTGAGCTGCCAGAGCAGCTCCATGATTTCGTGGCTGCGTTGGGTGTCGAGGTTGCCAGTAGGCTCATCGGCCAACAACACGGCAGGTTGCGTGACGATGGCCCGGGCAATGGCCACGCGTTGCTGCTGTCCACCGGAGAGTTCGGCGGGGGTGTGGTGTTCCCAGCCTGCCAGCCCCACCGAGGCCAGCGCCTTCTGTGCGGCCGTGTGGCGGGTGGCGGCATTTTCTCCCCGGTAAAGCAGCGGCAGCTCTACGTTTTCTTGTGCCGAGGTGCGGGCCAGCAAGTTAAAGCCCTGAAACACAAAGCCAAAATAACGCCGTCGCAGCAGCGCACGTTGGTCGCGGCTGAGAGCCTCTACATGCTCGCCCCGGAACAGGTACTCGCCAGTGCTGGGCCGGTCTAGGCAGCCTAGGGTGTTCATGGCGGTGGATTTGCCCGAGCCACTGGGCCCCATGATGGCAACGAAATCGCCCTCGGCGATATCCAAATCTACCCCTTTGAGAGCCTGAAAGGCCAGCGTCCCTTCACCATAGACCTTGGTGATGCCACGCAGCCGGATCAGGGGTGTACTGGTGGTGTGGTCATTCATGGCGCGGCCTTGCTGCTGCGCTGGTCGGTGATCACGGCCATGCCCGGCTCCAGCCCCTCGGCACTGACTTCTGTGAGGCGGCCATCGCTGATGCCCGCACGTACTTGCACGGCTTCGGGCACGCCGTTTTTCAGAATCCAGATCTGGCGCATCCGTCCAGCATTGCCCCCAGCCTCACCCGCCTTGCGTCCGCCGCCCTGGCCCTGAGGGCGGGGGGGGCGCGGCATCAATTGCGAGACCAGCCCACCACCACTGCCTGCGGGTTTGTCGGTGTTGCTGTCGGGGGTGCGGGGGGTGAAGCGCAGGGCGGTATTGGGCACCAGCAGCACTTCGGTGCGTTCGGTGGCGGTGATGGTGGCGGCGGCTGTCATGCCCGGACGCAAGCTCAGGTCGTGGTTGTCCACATCCAGCCAAGTGATGTAGGTGACAACGTTGTCGGTTTTGGTGGAGCCATAGGCCACACGGGTGATCTTGGCGGGGTATTTGCGTGAAGGATAGGCGCTGACGGTAAAGCTGGCCTTTTGGCCCACGCGTACTGCACCCACATCGGCTTCATCTACATTGACTTGCAATTCCAGCTGCGTCAGGTCTGCGGCCACAGTCATCAGGGTGACGGCTTGCAGCGAGGCTGCCACCGCATTGCCCGGTTCTACGGTGCGTGACAGCACTACGCCATCAATGGGCGAGCGGATAGATGCTTTGCCTAAGTTGGTCTCGTCGGTAGACAGGGCTGCTTTGGCATCTTCAACGCTGGCATGGGCGCTGGTCTCTTCTGCTTGAGCACGGGCAAGGTTGGCCCGACCGGTGTCGAGTTCGGCCTCGGAGGGCACTTTGCCCCCAGACAGCCGTGCCACTTCCTCTAGGCGGGCCAGATTGGCGCGGGCCTCTTGTACGGTGGCGCTGGCTTGGGCTAGACGGGCGTGGGCTGAGGCCAAATTGGCCCGAGAGCGCAGCACTTGGGCTGAGAGTTTGGCCGTGTCCAGCTCTACCAGCAACTGGCCTTTTTTCACTTGATCGTTCACATCCACCAGCACCCGGCGCACGGTGCCCGACAGTTCGCTGCCAATGTTGACCGATCGTGTGGGCTGCAAAGTGCCATTGGCAGCCACACTCAAGGTGATGTCGCCCCGGCGCAATTCTTCCGTGACAAAGCGGGGTGCTGCTTGGGCCTGTTGGCGTTGCTGCCAGTATGGGTAGCCCAGTGCAGCCAGCCCCACAGCGGCTAAACCCAGCCACAGTGGGGCACGTTGCCACCAGCGGCGACTGGCACGGGCGCCCAGCAGGGCTTGTAGGCCTGTGGCAGAAACGGCAGGGGCAGCCGCAGCGGGGGGTGGGGGTGTCACGGTGCTGTGGGCGTTAGGGGCAGTCATGGCGGTAGGCAAAAAGGGGCAGTGCAGAACAACAGAAGCAGGGCAAGGGTCTTTTGTGGCGCTCAGGAGGGTGTCCAGCCGCCGCCCAGTGCTTTGTATAGGCGTACGTGGTCAGCGGCTACGCTGGCTTCGGTGCTGGCTACGCTGTCTTGGGTAGAGAGCAGGGTGCGCTGGGTCTCTAACACCGATTGAAAATCGATCAGGCCGCTGCCGTAGCGTTGCTGGGCCAGCAGGGCAGCGTTTTGTGCGGCCTCGGCAGCCGCTTGCAGGCGTTGCAGACGTTCGCGGTCGCCACGCAGGGCTACCAGCGCGTCTTCTACCTCTTGCAGTGCGGTGAGTACCGTGGCTTGATAAGCCCTACGCGCTTGTTCTAAGGCGGCTGCTTGCACGCGCACTTGGGCACGGGCTGCGCCTCCATCCAATAAGGGTGCCGATATGCTGGCCAAGAGCGCGTTGGTAACAGCAGCGCCGCTGCCCAGCGAGCCCAGGCTGAGCGCGCTCAGGCCAATGGAGCCACCGAGGCGAAAACTCGGGTAACGGGCGGCATCGGCCTGCTCCACGCGGGCCAAAGCAGCGCGAATGCGCTCTTCAGCCACCCGTACATCGGGGCGTTGGCGCAGGGTTTCGGCGGGCAGGGCCAGTGCCAGATCCTCCGCAGGTTGGGGCACGGGGCGAACATCGGCCAGCAGTGTGTGGAGTGCGGTGGGGTGCTGCCCTGTTAGTACCGCCAGACTGTGCTGGGTTTGGGCCAGGTCGGTCTGGAGTTGTGGAATTTGTGCGGCGGTTTGCTCCATGCTGGCCCGGGCTTGCTCCAGCACCAGTGAGGTGCTTAGGCCCGCTTGCATACGCCAGTCGGTCAGTTGCCAGGTTTCACGCTGGCTTGCCAGGTTGCGCTGGGCAATGCCCAGCCGGGCCTGCAAACTGCGCACATTGATGTAGTGGAGTACCACCTCGGCAGCCAGTGTGACTTGGGTTTGGGCCAAGCTGGCTTGGCTGGCACGGGCATCGGCTTGGCTGGCCTGCAGGCCAGCCTCCAGTCGGCCCCACACATCCCATTCCCAACTGGCATCCAGCCCCACCTGAAAACGGTTGTTGGTGTTGCCGTTGGATTTGCTGCGTTGTGCAGAGGCACTGGCATCCACGCTGGGTGCCAAGCCTGCGCCTTGCACCTGCGCTTGGGCGCGGGCTTGTTGCAGCGCAGCCTGGGCTTGCAGCACACTGGGGTTGGCCTGTAGAGCTTGCTCAATCAGTGCGTTGAGCGAGGTGTCGCCCAACTGCTGCCACCACCAGGTTGGTGTTGAGGGGGGGGCTGTGGTGGCTGTGGCGGCGTTGCCCCAGGCTGTGGGCAGGGGGGAG
Source organism: Giesbergeria sinuosa (assembly GCF_042652905.1). Taxonomy (NCBI): domain Bacteria; kingdom Pseudomonadati; phylum Pseudomonadota; class Betaproteobacteria; order Burkholderiales; family Comamonadaceae; genus Giesbergeria; species Giesbergeria sinuosa. Next base: position 84,163 of record NZ_JBHSHJ010000012.1, read on the forward strand.
TCGGGTAGGCCGGTGGGCCATGTCGTTGTGGTGGTGGCACAGCCTGCCAATGTGGCAGACAGCAACATTGCACCTGTCCAGCACACCACAGGACGGAAAACGCAACTAGGAGGAAACAAGGTCATGGAGGTGCGGGCTGCCGTTGCAAGAGCGTTGATTGTGCGGTGCCATGTTGTCGGCTGCACAATACCCGGATGAACTTGCGGTAAAGCACGGCCCCGCCTATGGCAACGCAAAGGCGAGGGGCAATTAAAGCACCCGAAAGGCCAGCACCGCCACCAGTGTGGGGGGTAATGCTGCCACCAGCAGCCCCAAAGGATGAATGGCGTTGTCCTCGAAGTAGCCACGCAGGATGGATGCCCCTGCTGGATTGGGTGCATTGGCAATCACGGTGAGGCCGCCCCCAGTCACTGCCCCCGCTACCAGCGCCACCTTGAACTCTTGGCTCAAACCCTCTACCAGTGAGCCAAGGTAGGTAAGGGCTGCGTTGTCTGTGATGGCGGTCAAGGCGGTGGCGCCAAAAAAGACCGTAGTGGCATCCATCCCCATCAGCACAGGCTGGAGCCACCATTGTTGCAAGCCACCCAGCACCACTAGCCCGGCCAGAAAGAAGGCCACCAGCAGGGCTTCACGCAGGATCAAAGGGTCTTGGTGGCGCTGGTAGGCGGTGGTAAAGCCCAGAAAAAACAGCAACAACCCTATAAACACCGCAGGATGGTGTGAGAACACCACCACCCCCACCAAAAAAGCCAGATGCACCAGAACCACCTGCCAAGGCACTTCAGGCGTGGTGGATGCCGTTAACTTGCCCAAGCCACGCAGTTCACGGCCAAACAACAGCATGGCGCAACCGGCATTGACGAGCACGGCCACGGCAGCCTTCCAGCCCAGATGCCCGATCATGAACCACAAATCCCAGTTCCACTGACTGGCAACCATGAGCACAGGCGGTGCCGCAAATGGGGTGAGGGTGCCACCAATAGAGATATTGACAAATAGCACGCCCACCGTGGCATATTTGAGCCTGCTCGATACGTTGCGTGCAAACACCATGTCGCGCAACATCAGCGCAGCCAACGTCATGGCTGCCGGTTCGGTGATAAAAGAGCCGAGCATCGGCACCAGCGTTAGCACCACAAAATACATCGCCATGCGATGGTGCAGTGGAATGAACCGTGTCACCCATTGCACGAGCATGGCGGCAAATTGCAGTATGGGCCGGGTGCCAGCAATCACCATGATGGCGAAAACAAACATCGGCTCGGTAAAGTTGCGCGTATCTAGGTATTGTGTGGCCTCGTGCTGCCCGTTCATGGCAAACATACACACCATCAGCACCATGGCCCAAAAGCCAAACACCACCTCCACCTCGCCTAGCAGGTGCCAGATGCCCGCATGGCGCGGCTGGGTGTGTGCCAGGTGCTCAAAGAACTTGGTGGAAAAGGTGTGCAGTACCGCCAGCGCAAACAGTATGGTGCCCACCAACTGCATGGGGGTGGGATCGGGCATCAGGCTGTCTCCTGCAGCGCATCCAAAGGCCAGCGGGGCCGTACATCGAAAGCGTAGACGGTGGTGGCTTGCTGTTGACCGGCTTGCAAGCGCATGGCACCAGCCAAAGCAATCATTGCGCCATTATCAGTACACAGGTGCAGTTCGGGGTAATGCACGCGCACTTTAAGTCGGGAGCAAGCCGCATCGAGCTGTTGACGCAGCAACCGGTTGGCACCAACGCCCCCAGCCACCACCAGACGGCGCAACCCCGACTCTTTTAGCGCCGTGAGGGATTTTTTGACCAACACATCGACGATGGCGGCCTGTGTGCTGGCAGCCAGATCGGCCTTGCGGGCCTCCAGATCGTGGCCCAGTTTTTTGGCTTGGGTCAGTACGGCGGTTTTCAGGCCTGCAAAAGAAAAGTCGAGGTTGCCACTGTGCAGCAGTGGACGTGGCAGTTTGAAGGCATCGGCTTGGCCTTGTTCTGCCAAACGCGATAACGCAGGCCCGCCAGGATAGCCCAAGCCTAGCAGTTTGGCTGACTTGTCAAAGGCTTCGCCAGCAGCATCATCAATGGTTTCGCCCAGCAGCGTGTATTGGCCCACACCATCTACCCGCATCAATTGGGTATGCCCACCCGACACGAGCAGTGCCACAAAAGGAAACTCTGGAGGGTCGGCGCTCAAGAAGGGCGATAGCAGGTGCCCTTCTAGGTGGTGGACGCCCAGCACGGGTTTGCCCAGTGCCGCACCAAGCGCACAGGCTACACCGGCCCCTACCAAGAGCGCACCGGCCAAGCCGGGGCCACGCGTGTAGGCCACCACATCTATATCGGCCAGCCGGTGCCCAGCTTCGGTCAGTACGGCATCGGTCAGGGGTAACACACGGCGAATATGGTCGCGGCTGGCCAGTTCGGGCACCACGCCACCATAGGCTTGGTGCATGTCGATCTGGCTGTGCAGGGCATGGGCCAGCAAGGTGGGCACCGCCGCACCGGGGGTGCTGCGCACCAAGGCCACCCCGGTTTCGTCGCACGAGGATTCGATTCCCAAAATCAGTGAACTCATGCGTGCGAGTGTAGGGCAGCGATGGCCCGTCCGCTCAGTGGCGGAAGTGGCGCACGCCCGTAAAGACCATGGCTACGCCGTGCTCATTGGCAGCATCAATCACCTCTTGGTCACGCATGGAGCCACCGGGCTGGGCAATGCAGGTAGCACCGGCTTCCACCACCACATCCAGACCATCGCGGAACGGGAAGAAGGCATCACTGGCGACCACGGTGCCTTCCAGCGACAGATCGGCGGCTTGGGACTTGATGTTGGCAATGCGGGCCGAGTCGAGGCGGCTCATTTGGCCTGCGCCTACGCCCATCGTCATACCGTTTTTGCAGAAAACAATGGCATTGCTCTTGACGTATTGGGCCACCTTCCAGGCAAACAGCAGGTCTTGCAGCTCACTGGGGGTGGGTTGCTTGATGGTGACCACTTTCAGGTCGGCCAGTGTGAGCACATGGTTGTCGCCCGTTTGCAGCAGCAGGCCCGAACCCACACGCTTGGTTTCGATGGCGTTGCGCACGCTGCCATAGTTGTTGGGCAGGGTAATTTGCATCAGGCGCACATTGACTTTGCTCTTGAACACTTCCAGCGCCTCGGCAGTGAAGCCAGGGGCCATCAGCACTTCGACAAACTGCTTAGACACGGCCTGGGCGGCAGCGCCATCGACTGGGCGGTTAAAGGCGATGATGCCGCCAAAGGCGCTGGTGGGGTCGGTTTGGAAGGCTTTGGTGTAGCACTCCAGCGGGTCTTGGCCCACGGCCACGCCGCAGGGATTGGCGTGTTTGACGATCACACAGGCAGGCTCGTCAAAGCTCTTGACGCATTCCCAAGCCGCATCGGCATCGGCAATGTTGTTGTAGCTCAGTTCTTTGCCTTGCAATTGCACGCCAGTGGCCAAGGAGCCGACGGGGGGATTCACATCGCGGTACCAAGCGGCTTGCTGGTGGCTGTTTTCGCCATAGCGCAGGTCTTGTACCTTGACGGTGTACATATTGGCTTGGCCGGGGAACACCGCCATTTGTGGCACATAGTCTTCGCTCAGTTTTTCTTCTTCAAACTGCACACTCGACAGATAGTTGCTGATGGCACCATCGTATTGGCTGATGCGGTTAAAGGCGGCCACCGACAGGCCAAAACGCAGTTGATTAGACAACTTGCCCAGCTTTTGCAGCTCGTCAATCACGGCGGGGTATTGGCTGGCATCGGTCACAACCCCCACGTCTTGCCAGTTTTTGGCAGCCGAGCGCACCATGGCAGGGCCGCCAATGTCGATGTTCTCGATGGCATCGGCCAGTGTGCAGCCGATTTTGGCGACTGTGGCTTCAAACGGGTAGAGGTTGACCACCAGCAGGTCGATGGTGTCGATGCCATGCTCTTGCAGTGCCGCCATGTGGGCGGGCAAGTCGCGGCGGGCCAGCAGGCCACCATGCACTTTGGGGTGCAGGGTTTTGACGCGGCCATCGAGCATTTCTGGAAATTGGGTGACTTCGGCCACTTCGGTCACAGGCAGGCCCGCATCGGCCAGCAGTTTGGCTGTGCCACCCGTGGACAGCAGTTGCACACCCAAAGTGTGCAGGGCTTGGGCAAATTCGACAATGCCGGTTTTGTCGGAGACGGAAAGGAGTGCTCTCATGGTTTTTGGGCGTCAGGGGTTGGGAATAAAAAATCAAAAAATCAGAGCCTGAGGGCTCAAAGCAGTTGGTGCTCTACCAGCTTTTTGCGCAGGGTGTTGCGGTTGAGGCCCAGCCATTGGGCAGCGCGCGACTGGTTTTGTTCGGCTTGCGCCATGATGACCTCTAACAGGGGTTTCTCGACCAGGTGTAGCACCATGTCGTACACATTGACCGGGGTTTCGCCGTCGAGGTCGCGAAAGTAGTCTTGCAGACTGTCGCGCACGCATTCTTCAATGGTAGGTTTGCTCATGCAGGCAGTTCTTCGGGTTCGGAAAGAGAGGCACAGGCCACCGGCAGATGCTCCATCTGCTGGCCCAAGGCATCCAAATAATCGGCCACGGCCTGCGCTTGCGTGGCACAGTCGTCCACCGTATTGATGTGCTGGCGCAGTGCCTCGCCACCGGGCAGCCCACGCACATACCAGGCAATGTGTTTGCGCGCGCTGCGCACGCCTGTCAGTTCACCATAGAGGTGGTAGTGGTCTTGCAGGTGCTCCAGCAGAAGGTGGCGCACCTCGGCCACGGTGGGGGGGGGCAGGTGTTGGCCGGTGGCTAAAAAATGGCCGATTTCGCGAAAGATCCAAGGCCGCCCTTGGGCGGCACGGCCCACCATCAGTGCATCGGCACCCGTAGCCGCCAACACATCGCGGGCTTTTTCTGGGCTGTCGATGTCGCCGTTGGCGACCACTGGCACCCGCACCGCCTGCTTAACGGCTGCGATGGTGTCGTATTCGGCCACGCCCTTGTAGCCTTGCTCGCGGGTGCGGCCATGCACCGTCAGCATTTGGATGCCCACGGCCTCCAACTGGCGCGCCAACGCCACGGCATTTTTGTGCTGTTGGCACCAACCGGTACGCATCTTGAGCGTCACGGGCACGCCGTGTGGCAGGCAGGCCTGCACCACGGCAGCCGCAATTTCTACCGCCAGGGCTTCGTTTTGCATCAATGCTGAGCCAGCCCATTTGTTGCACACCTTTTTGGCGGGGCAGCCCATGTTGATGTCAATGATTTGCGCGCCACGGTCGATGTTGTAGACGGCGGCCTCCGCCATCATGGCGGCATCGGTGCCTGCAATTTGCACTGCAATGGGGCCGGGTTCACCGTCGTGGTTGGCCCGGCGCGAGGTTTTCAGGCTGTTCCAGAGGTCTTTGCGCGATGTGACCATCTCACTGACCGCATAACCTGCCCCCAAGGCCCGGCAGAGTTGGCGAAAGGGCCGGTCGGTCACGCCTGCCATCGGGGCAGCAAACAGACGGTTTTCCAAAGGAATGGGGCCAATGTGCATGGGGGGGATGGCAGGAAGAATCGGGCAGCATCTGCTGAAAAAGGAGGCAGAATTGTAGCTGCTTAAATTTTGGGCAGAAGCGGGCACTGCACGCCACTACACTCGCGCCCATCATGGAAAACTGGCTGCAACACCTGTTGGAACTGTTGGCGCTGCCACAGTTGGGGCTGAGCACGGTCTTTGTGGTTTCGTTTATCTCGGCCACCCTGATGCCATTGGGGTCGGAGCCGGTGGTATTTGGCCTGATCAAGCTCAATCCAGCACTGTTTTGGCCGGCCATTGCGGTGGCTACAGTGGGCAACACGCTGGGGGGAGCCTTGAACTGGTGGTTGGGCTTGGGAGCGCACAAGGCGTGGCGTTTGGCACGCCAGCACCACCACGCAGGGCAGGCCGCTGCACCAGACAAACGCCAGCCCCGCTCACGCCACGAGCGTATTGCCCGTGTCTGGCTGCGCCGCTTTGGCCCCAAGGCTTGCCTGCTCAGTTGGCTGCCCGCAGTGGGTGACCCGCTGTGCCTATTGGCCGGTTGGCTACGCTTGCCCTTTTGGCCCTGTGTAGCCTATATGGCGGTGGGCAAGCTGCTGCGTTATGTCGTGATGACCAGCGGCTTGCTCTACCTGTTTCCTACGCTGGGGGTTGGCTGAACGCTGGCTCAGTCAGTACCAGGCAACAAGGCGTTCCAGTCCAAGGTTTGGGTGGTGTCAGCCCACACGGCCAGCGCCTGTTCTTGGGCATCCAAGGGCTCACGAGCAGCCAGTTGGGCTTGCAGCACTTCTACGGTGGCTTCAGAGGCGTTGCCGCCTTTGGCCAGACGCCGTTGTACGCGCTCGCGCAGCACCTCCGCCGGGGCATCAAAGGCCAAAATGCGACAAGGCACCTGTTGCTGCGCGGCCACTGCGACCAGTTGTGCCCGATGGCGTTGTGCCAAAAAGGTGGCATCTACCAACACAGGAAAGCCGGCCTGCAACACTTGTGCCGCCAGCAGTGCCAATTGTTCGTAAGTGCGCTGGGTAGCGTCGGGGGTGTAGATGCCTTGGGGTGTGGCACCGGCACTGGAGGCGGTGGGCGCCAGCCCAAACAGGCGTTTGCGTTCGGCATCGGCGCGCAGGCGCACCATGCCGCGCTGGGCTACCAGTTGCGCACTGTGGCGGCTTTTGCCTGACCCCGAGACACCGTGGGCCAGCCACAGCCAGCGCGCACGCGGCTGGCGCAGCTGATCGGCCAGCGCCATGTAACGGCGCACTTCTTGCCAAACTTCGGCTTGGGCTGCCTCGCTTTGGACTTGCCCCAGACGAAACCCTGCCACCATCGCCCGCACCAAGGCCCGATAGACCAGATACCACGGCAACAGTGGCAAGCCTGCGTAATCGCCCGACTGTTCTAGCCAGGCGTTCAGGAAGTGCCATGCCAGATCGGGGCGGCCTTGGGCGTGCAGATCCATGACCAAGAAAGCACCATCGGCCATGGTATCGATCCAGCGCAGCGCCTCGCTGAACTCAATGGCATCAAACAGTTGTGGTGTTTCATGCAACAGCACTAAATTGCCCAAGTGCAGATCACCGTGGCCCTCACGCACATGGCCTTGGGTTTGGCGTTGGCTGAACAGGGGCATCAGGCGCTCGCCTTCTTGTTGCGTCCAATCGCTCAGGGCGGCCAGAGTAGCCCGGTCGGCTTCGTTCAGTGGTAGGCGGGCCAAGGCGTCCAGATTGGCCTGGGACTGTTGGCGCACGGGCATGGGGCTGCCCCAGTGGCTGCCTGCTGGCGCCACGGCGGCTTGGCGGTGCAATTGTGCAACCTGTTCGGCCAGGGCGTTTAGGTGGCTGGTGTGCAAGGTGCCCGCTGCCAGTTGCTGGGCCAGCAGCTGGTCTGCACCAAATCGCTGCATTTGCACGCCGTACTCCAGCACCTCGGTTTGCTCTTGTGCGTTCAGTTGTGCCAATGGCACCAAGCGAGGAGAGGTTTGTGGCCCCAGCACAGCCACCACGGATTGGTACAACTGGGGGGCTGTGCGGGCATTGATGCGCAGCTCTTCTAGGCAGGCATGGCGGCGCAGCTCCAGTGTGCTGAAATTCAAAAAGCCCATATCGAGCGGCTTTTTGAACTTGACGGCCTGCCCGCCAGCCAGCACGACCCAAGAGATATGGGTTTCGGTGCAGGTGGCCTCTGGGGCCAGTGCATGGGTGCCCTGTAACAGTTGGTTGAGCCAGAGGGGGCGGAGGTTGGAAGCTTCAGACATGGTGGGCAGTGGCAATGGTGAGTTACTGTAAAAGTGGCAATAAGCAGCCATTTTCTCCGCCTGTCTGGGGTGGGTGCGCCAAGCTACCCTAAGCAATCCCCGGATAATCGGTGGTGGAATGCCTTTTGTCCCATGTCTCTATCGCTACGCCTGTATGCCGCCCCAGTGTTGCCACGGGCGAGTGCATCTGGCAAGCCCGCAACTGCGGTGGTCAATGCCCGCATGGAGTATTGATGCGTACTGAGCCGGCCAGCAGCCCTGTGGTGGCACAACAGGTGTTGGCAGAGCAGATCCAAGTCCTCTTTCGCAATACCCCCGCGACGCTGAGCACCAACGTGCTGTTGGCTACGGCAGTGGCTTGGAGTTTGCGCCACCTTGCAGACCATGCCTTGCTCTGGGGATGGTGGGGAACGCTGCTTTTGATTACGTTGGTGCGGGCTGCTGTGGTGTTGGCCTATCGGCACCGAGATACCGAGGGCGACGAGGCTCCTTGGCGCTATGTGCTCACCAGTGCCACGTTGTGTTCTGGGCTGATCTGGGGGTTGGCCGGGTGGTTTTTCTTTTTTCCACAGTCGGTGCTGGCGCTGATTTTTCTCACGGTGATTTTGGCCGGGCTGGCCGCAGGTTCGATACCGGCTTATGCTTCTTGGCCGCCCGCACAGTATTCGGTGATTCCCACGGTGTTGCCGATGGCCTGTCGCTTCATGGTGGAAGGCGGGGACTTTTTCATCATGGGGTTGATCTGTGTGCTCTATTTAGCCAACATTTTGTTGGGGGCACGCCAGATCTCCAAAGTGCTGATTCGCTCTATCCGCTTGCAACTGGAGAAGCAGGAGCTGGTGCAACAACTGATGGCCGAAAAACAAGTGGCCGAAGAGGCCCGCAGCCGGGCTGAAGACGCCAATTTGGCGAAATCCAAATTTTTGGCCGCTGCGAGCCACGATCTGCGCCAGCCATTGCACGCGGTGGGGCTGTTTGTGGAGGCACTGCGCCACGAGCGCGACCCTGTGCGGGCGCAACAGGTGGTGGAGTATCTGGGCACTTCGGCCCAATCGTTGGAAGAGTTGCTCAATGCCCTGTTAGAAATTTCTAAACTGGAGGCTGGGCTGTTTGAGCCGCAACGGCAGGTGTTGGCGGTACAAGATTTGTTTGATGCCCTAGAGCAAGAACTGTGGCCGATTGCGCAGGACAAGGGCATTCGACTCAACTTTGCCACCACGCGATTGCACACCTACAGCGATGCCCAGATGCTGGGGCGTATTTTGCGCAACCTGATCATCAATGCCATTCACCATACCGAGCGGGGCCGTGTGCTGGTAGGTTGCCGCCAGCAACAGGGGCGGGTCGCGTTGGTGGTCTATGACACGGGGCCGGGCATTCCTGCCCAATACCATCAGGCCATCTTCCGGGAGTTTTACCAACTGAGCAACCCCGAGCGAGACCAGCGCAAGGGCTTGGGGCTGGGGCTGGCGATTGTGCGTGGTTTGTGCCGCGTGCTGGACCATCCGATCACGTTGCGCTCCTGTGTGGGCCGGGGCTCTGCCTTTTGGGTCAGTGTGCCCATGGTGCAGCCGGCCCTGCCACTGCCGCTTGCCACCGCGCCAGATGGAGATACACCCGTGCTCCAGTGTACGGTGCTGGTGATTGATGATGAGCCCGCTATCCGGCAGGCCATGACAGATGTTTTGGCCCGCTGGGGCTGTATGGTCTGGACGGCCGCCAGCGCCCAAGAGGCCGTGGCGTTACTACAGCAGCAGGCCCACGCGCCCGATATGGTGCTGGCCGACTACCGGCTGCAAGCGGGCCATACAGGCAGTGAGGCCATTGCCGCTGTGCGGCAGGCACTGCGCTTGCCGATACCAGCGGCCATTCTGACCGGCGATACTGCCCCTGAACGCCTGCGCGAAGCCAGTGCCAGCGGTTTTCTGCTGTTGCACAAACCTGTGCAGCCAGCCAAGTTGCGCGCTGTGCTGCACAGCTTGTACGCCATGCGCCTGCCCACCTAACGGGCAGGCTTTTGCTGCCAAGGTTGGTGTAAGAGCACGTAGGCCACGCCGCCAATCAACACCCCCCAAAAAGCCGAACCCAAACCCCATAGCGTCATGCCTGAGGCGGTGGCTAAAAAGGTGATGATGGAGGCTTCGCGGTGGTCAACCTCGTTGATGGCATTGACCAAACTGCCAGCAATGGCTCCCATCAGCGCCAAACCGGCCAGCACGGCAATCAAGGTTTGGGGCAAAGCAGCAAACAGCCAAATGATGCTGCTGGCAAAACTGCCCCCAATCAGGTAGAAAAGGCCATTCGCCATACCGGCGATGTAACGTTGATTGGCTTGCTCGTGGGCATCTTTGCCGGTACACAGGGCCGCCGTAATGGCTGCAATCACAATGTTGATGCCACCAAAACAAGCCACTACCAAAGAGGCCATGCTGGTAGACACGATGATGGGCCGCGCAGCCGTACTGTAACCCGCGCTACGCAAAATAGCCATGCCGGGCAAATACTGCCCGGTCACGCTCACCAGCACCAAGGGCACGGCCAAACTCAAGGTGGCTTCCCAAGTCCATTCTGGGGTGATAAAGGTGGGTTGTGCCAAAGCCCACGGTACCCCCGACAGGCTCACCCCCTCCAGCAGCACCGCCAGGCCCAAACCCGCCAGCAGCAAAATCACCAAACAATAGCGCGGTAGCAAGCGCCGAAACAACAAGTAGATGCCAATCATGGACAGTGCCAGCACTGGGGCTGTTTTGGCGGCCTGAAAAGCCCCGACCCCAAACTGGAACAAAATGCCCGCCATCATGCCGCTGGCAATGCCCTTGGGAATCGATTGGATGAGCTTGTCAAAATAACCCGACAAGCCCATCAGCAACATCACCAGACCCGACAACAAATAAGCCCCCACCGCTTGCTCTAGCGTGATGGCCGGAAACAGCGTCACCAGCAACGCTGTGCCCGGTGCCGACCACGCCGTGACCACCGGCACTTTGAGCCACCAACTCAGCAACAGCCCCGACAAGCCTGCGCCAAACGAGATGGCCCAGACCCACGAGGACATCATCTCAGGCGACACCTGTGCGCTTTGCCCGGCTTGGAAAAAAATGACCAGCGGCCCGGCATAAGAAATGATGACCGCCAGCAAACCGGCAGTCAAAGCAGAGAGAGAAAAATCCTGACGTAAGCTCACTTGACCCGTCCTGTCGCCGGACATACCTACCGGCAAGAACCCAAGAAAAAACCCCCAGCCGCTGAACGGGTGGGGGCAAGGATGCAAAGCCCAACTGCCGTTGGGCTGGGCCAGTTAGTTGGCTGTGGCAGGCACAGCAGTCAGTGTGCCGTGGGGCTGGCGGCTCTCACGCACACTGAACACCACCATTGCCACCATCGCAATGGCCCCCGGAATGGCAAAGGCAATAAAGTTGAGTTGCAGTGGCAATTGGGCTGTCATTAAGGCACCGCCCAACAGGGGGCCAACAATCGCACCATTGCGGCCAATGCCCGAGGCCCAACCCAGCCCGGTAGAGCGGATGGACAGGCCATAGTATTGGGCCGTGCCAGCGTACAACAGGATTTGCGTACCAATCGTGGTAGCACCGGCCACAAAGATCAACAGATACAGCACTGGCATAGAGCTCTTGAAGCCCAGTAAGCTGATAGACACAGCTGCTGCCAAGAAGAAGCCCACCATCACTTTGCTCAAGTTGAAGCGGTCGCCCAGCCAGCCACCCAAAATGGCGCCAGCCATGCCGCCGAAGTTGAGCGCCAACATAAAGCTCAGGCTAGAGCCCAGGCTGTAACCGGCATTGGCCATCAGCTTGGGCAACCAAGACCCCAGCGCATACACCATCAACAGGCAGCAAAAAAACGCCAGCCACAGGCATAGTGTGCCCAGCAAACGACCTTCACGGAACAGCTCCAGCACCGAGGCGCTACCCCCCTTGCCACCGCCTACCAGTACCAACTCATCTTGGGTGTTAAAAGTGCGGCTGGGTTCGACCCGGCCCAGCAGTTGGCGCGCTTCGTCGTGGCGGCCTTGGCGCACCAAAAATCCCAACGATTCGGGCAGCATCAACATGATGAAGGGCAGTGCAATCAGCGGTACGGCAGCCACAAAGAACATCGAGCGCCAGCCAAACTCGGGCAGCACATAAATGCCCACCCCGGCGGCCAACATGCCACCCAAAGAGTAGCCACTGAACATGATGGCTACCAGCGTGCTGCGCAGACGCTTGGGCGCATACTCGTTCATCAGTGCCACGGCATTGGGCATCAGGCCACCACAGCCTAGCCCGGCCAAGAAACGAAAAATGCCAAACTCGGTCGGGGTGCGGGCAAAGCCGTTGACGATGGTGGCGCAAGAAAACAGCGCAAAGCAAATGGCAATGCCCTTTTTACGGCCAATTTTGTCGGCCAAAGGGCCAAAAAACATGGCCCCAGCCATCATGCCAAACAAGGCGTAGCTGCCTAAAGCACCCGCTTGCAAGGGCGTCAAACCCCACTCTTTCATGATGGCAGGCAACACCACGCCAAAGATGAACAGGTCGTAGCCATCAAAAATCAGTACCAAAGCACACAGGCACATCACCATCCAGTGAAAGCCATTGAATTTGGCATGGTCGACGACGCTGTGGACATCAACTTTTTGCATGTTTGTCTCTCTTTATAAAGTTTATGCACATGAAAAAAACCGGAGCCTTGGCGCACAGCCCCGGTATCAAACGAAACCTATGCAGTGGACTTAGCCCAAGTCGCCGCCCCCCACTGGCAGGGTGGTTCCGGTGATGTAAGCTGCCTCGTCCGAGGCCAAGAACAAAATGGCACCCACTTGTTCATCAATGGTTCCGTAGCGTTTCATCAGGCTGGACTGCACGGTTTGGTCGATGATTTGTTGGTACCAAATCTTTTCTTGCTCGGTCTGCTCCGCCGCATTGCGCGGAATGCGCCGGGGTGGGGCTTCGGTGCCGCCCGTGGCAATGGCATTGACGCGCACGCCCCGTTGCGCGGTTTCAAAGGCCAAGCAGGCCGTCAGGGCGTTCACGCCGCCTTTAGCCGCGCCATAGGGCACGCGGTTGATGCTGCGCGTGGCAATGGACGACACATTGACGATGGCCCCTTGGCCTTGCTCCAACATATAAGGCAGCACGGCATGGCAGCACCACAGCGTGGGGAACAAGGAGCGGCGCACCTCGGCCTCAATTTCGCTCACTTGGTAGTGTTCAAACGGCTTGGCCCAAATCGTGCCGCCCACGTTGTTCACCAGCACATCAATCCGGCCAAAATGCGCTTTGGCTGTTTGCATGGTGCGTTGGCAGTCCTGCGCTTGCTCCATGTCGGCGGTGAGTACCTGCACGCTGGTTTGTGGGGAACGGTGGGCCAGCTCGTCGCGCAGCTCATAGACCAGTTCAGAGCGGTCTACCAACATCAGCGCAGCCCCTTCAGCTGCCAAGCGCAGGGCCACACCCCGGCCTATGCCTTGGGCAGCTCCCGTCACTACCGCTACTTTGTCCTGAAAACGTAGGCTCATTACACACTCCATCACCAAAAGGCCCACAGTGCGGGCCTGGTCAGAAAGAAAAGCACGGGGTGCTTAGGCACTGGCGGAGAACTTCTCGTAATAGAAGTTGGCGGGCTGAATGCCTTGTTGGCGCATGAACTGGTTCACCGCCTCCACCATCGGCGGTGGGCCACACAGATAGACATCCACATTGCCGTCGTGCAATTGCGCGGGCGTGATGTATTGCGTCACATAGCCTTTTTGTGGATGGGCACTTTCGGCACTGGCCACGCAGGTAGCAAAAGTGAAGTGGGGGATGCGGGCGGCAAAGGCTTGCAGCTTGTCCACATCCACCAAATCGGCATCGTGGGTCACGCCATAAATCAGGTGCAAGGGATGCGGGCTGCCCCCTTGCTCGGCAATTTTTTCTAGCATGGCCGTGAACGGTGCCAAGCCCGTACCACCGGCCAACAGCAACAACGGACGTTGAATATCGCGCAGGTAGAAGCTGCCAAGCGGGCCAGTCAGGCTGATGGCCGCACCAGGTTGGGCTTGCTGGCTCAAGTAGCTGCTCATCAAGCCACCGGGCACATTGCGAATCAAAAACGACACCGCACCGTTTTGCACCAACGAGCTGAACGAGTAAGCGCGTGTCTGCTCGGTGCCGGGCACTTGCAAATTGACGTACTGCCCCGGCAAGAAAGCCAGTTTTTTCAGGCTTTCGCCCTCAATGGTCAGGCTGATGCAGCTGGGCGACAGCGCACGCACTTCGCGGATGTGGGCCTCGTAGTGTGCTTGCTGGGTGCGGCAAGCTGCTGACGAAGCCGGAATGCGCAGTACGCAATCGCTGGCGGCACGCATTTGGCAGCTCAACACATAGCCTTGGGCCGCTTCTTCGTCGGTCAGGGCATCTTCAATGTATTCGCCTTGGGTGTATTGACCCGATTCGGCAAAGCACTTGCAGGTGCCACAGGCACCATCACGGCAATCGAGGGGGATGTTCACGCCTTGGCGGTAGGCGGCATCGGCAACGGTTTCGGTGGGCGAGGCTTCAATGAAGCGGGTCACGCCATCTTCAAATTGAAGCGCAATATGGTGGCTCATGGTATTGGACAGGCCGGGGCCAAGCCCCGGCCCAAGGCTCAAATGTGGTAGACGTCAATGACGTGGCTGATGTAGTCGTTCTTCAGAACAACGTACTTGCGCTGAATCACTGGCTGCGCGCCCGACACGTCCAAGGTGTACTCCGAAGTGCCGAAGTAGCTGTCGGTGGTGTGGTTGCGAAAGCTCAGGGTGTGCCAGTTAAAACGCACCTTGAGTTGCTGGCCGTCTTGCGACAGGATTTCCACATTGCTGGTTTGGTGCAGCGTGCGTGGCAGCGGGGTGCTGGCCGAAGAACGCTCGGTTTGGATACGGAAGATGCGGTCTTCCAAACCACTGCGGTTGGGGTAGTAAATGAGCGAGATTTCGCTTTGTGGGTCGCGTGTCAACTCGCCGTCATCGTCCCACGAGGGCATCCAGAACTCGGCATTCTCGCTGTAGCAGGCCAGCCATTCGTCCCATTGGCGGTCATCGAGCAGGCGGGCTTCGCGGTACAAAAAGGCTTGGACTTGTTCTGTCGTCATTGTCATGTCAATGGCTCCGTCTGCGCTTATTTCTGGGTTTTCTCGGCGGCTGCGGCCCGCTGCATGGCCTCGAGCCAGTAGCGGTGCTGTTCGGTGTACAAGCCTTCGTCCTCGGTTTTGATGCCGCTGAGCTTGGGTTGCAGGTCGATCTCTTTGGCGGCCTCATCGGGGCCATGCACCCAGTGGGTGGCCCCACGGGTCATGTCGTTCCAAGCCAGGTCGATACCGGCAAAGCCTTCTTGGCAGGCGCGGAACTCGTCCAAGTCGTCGGGGGTGGCCATGCCCGAGGCGTTGAAGAAGTCTTCGTACTGGCGGATACGGTGGGCACGCGCTTCTGCCGATTCACCCTTGGGGGCAATGCAGTAGATGGTCACTTCGGTTTTGTCCACCGAGATGGGGCGCAGCACACGAATTTGCGAGCTGAACTGGTCCATCAAATAGACATTGGGGTACAGGCACAGGTTGCGCGAGTGGCTGATCATCCAATCGGCGCGGGCCTCGCCGCAACGCTCAATCAGGTCATCGCGGTACTGGTAGGCCGGGCGGTCTTGCGGGTTGGCCCAACGTGTCCACAGCAGCATGTGACCATGCTCAAATGAGTAGAAGCCACCGCCATTTTTGGCCCAGTTGCCAGCATCCATGGCTTTGATGCCATCACCGGCTGCTGCTTGCTTGCGGTGGTTGGTGGTGGCAGCGTAGTTCCAATGCACCGAAGTGACGTGGTAGCCATCGGCACCGTTTTCGGCTTGCAGTTTCCAGTTGCCGTCAAAGGTATAGGTGGAGGAGCCGCGCAGCACTTCCAAACCTTGGGCGGATTGGTCGACAATCATGTCGATGATTTTGGTGGATTCACCCAAAAACTCGGTCAGGGGTTTAACATCTTCATTCAGGCTGCCAAAAAGAAAACCGCGATAGCTTTCAAAGCGAGCGATTTTCTTCAGGTCGTGGCTACCTTCTTTATTGAAATGTTCGGGATAACCCGCGTCTGCCGAATCTTTTACCTTGAGCAATTTGCCGCTGTTATTGAATGTCCAGCCGTGAAATGTGCAGGTGAAATTGGCTTTGTTGCCCTTTTTGCTGCGGGCCAGTGTGGCACCACGGTGCGAGCAGGCGTTGATCACCGCATTCAACTCACCTTGTTTGTTGCGGGTGATGATGATGGGCTGGCGACCAATATAGGTGGTGTAGTAGTCGTTGGGGTTGGGGATTTGGCTCTCGTGGGCCAGATAAATCCAGTTGCCCTCAAAGATGTGCTTCATCTCCAAATCAAACAATTCTGCATCGGTAAATGCAGAGCGGTGCAGTTTGTAGATATGCTGGCTGGGGTCTTCCACCAACATTTGATCCAATCGCTCTTGCACGCTGGCGTTGGGTGCAGGGGTACTCATCGTGTCTCCTTTTGTGCTTGTCTGGGGGCTTCCTGCCGCATGGTCAGATCAGTGCAGGGTTTACCCTGATACGATCTTTACTATTGCTTTTTTTGATCAAAGTTAATGCGCGCAGTAAATATCTTATGAATAAAGATATAAACAGGGCAAAGACTGTTTTCAACCGACTTCATACCTAAAAGGTATCGCATGGACTTACGACACCTCAAATACTTTGTGGCTGTGGCTGAAGAGCGCAGCTTTACCCGTGCGGCTGAGCGGTTGCATATCTCGCAGCCGCCGCTCAGTCGGCAGATACAGCAGCTAGAAGAAGCGATTGGTCAGCCCCTGATCGATCGTGAGGCCAGACCACTGCACTTGACCGAGGCTGGGCGGTTCTTTTATGCCCGTGCAGTGCGGCTGTTGGAGCAGTTCCACGAGACCATTGCCATGACGCGGCGCATTGCCCAAACCGATAAACGGTTGGTGTTGGGGTTTGCGGCTTCCACGATGTATGGCGCCTTACCGCACATCGTGCGCATGTTTCGGGCCACGCAACCACATACCGAGCTGGTGTTGTTGGAGCGCACGTCAGTGCAGCAAATTGAAGACCTCAATGCCGGGCGCATTGATGTGGGTTTTGGGCGCATTCGGCTGGAAAGCCCCAATGTCAAACGTGAGGTGCTGCGCAAAGAACCGTTGGTGTTGGCGATGCCCTGCGAACACCCGCTGGCCAGCGACAGCAGCCCCCTGAGTCTGACCGCTATCAAGCCTTATCCCTTGCTGATTTACCCGCGCCAACCCCGGCCCAGCTATGCCGATCAGGTGTTGTCCATTTGCCACGACTTGGGCATTGAGCCGGGCACGGTGCATGAAGTCAATGAAATGCAGACGGCGCTGGGGCTGGTGGCCTCTGGAATGGGGCTGTGTGTGGTGCCATCAGGGGTGCAGAAGCTGCGCCGTGAGGATGTGCTCTACCGGCCCTTGATGGAGCCCAGTGCCGTCTCACCCATCATCATGAGCACCCGGTTGCATGACCGTCCCCCCGACTTGCTGCTGCTGCGCACGCTGATTGACGAGGTGTATCAAGAGGGCGTCTATCCAGGGCAAGTGGCTGCGCCTGTGGGGGCTTCTCCAGGCGATGAGACAAGAGCGGCCAGCCTATGATCACCCATCCTTTTGCCCTTGGGGTCTGCTCACTCCACCGTCACGCTTTTTGCCAGATTGCGTGGCTTGTCTACATCGGTGCCACGGGCACAGGCGGTGTGGTAGGCCAGTAGTTGCAGCGGCACGACGTGCAGGAGCGGAGACAGCGCACCGTAATGCTCGGGCATGCGGATGACATGGATACCCTCGCTGCTCTCAATGCGGGTATCGGCATCGGCCAGCACATACAGCACCCCACCGCGCGCGCGCACCTCCTGCATGTTGCTTTTGAGCTTTTCCAGTAGCGCATCGTTGGGGGCTACTGTGACCACCGGCATGGCGCTGGTCACCAAGGCCAGCGGGCCATGTTTGAGCTCCCCGGCGGGGTAGGCCTCGGCGTGGATGTAACTGATCTCCTTGAGCTTGAGTGCTCCCTCCAGGGCAATGGGGTAGTGCAGCCCTCGGCCCAAAAACAGCGCATTTTCCATGCGGGCAAAGTCTTCGGCCCAGCCAATGAGCTGTGGCTCCAGTGCCAGCACCGCCTGTAAGGCCACCGGCAGGTGGCGCATGGCTTGCAAATGCGCCGCCTCTTGTTCGGCGCTGAGGCGGCCTTGGGTTTGGGCCAGCACCAAGGTGAGCAAAAACAGCCCAGCCAGTTGGGTGGTGAAGGCTTTGGTGCTGGCGACACCAATTTCTACCCCAGCACGGGTGATGTAGGCCAGCGCGCATTCCCGCACCATTGCGCTGGTGGTCACGTTACAGATGGTGAGCGTATGTGGGTGGCCTAGGCTTTGCGCATGGCGCAGGGCCGCCAAGGTGTCGGCGGTTTCGCCGGACTGGCTGATAGTGACGATGAGTTGGCGCGGGTTGGGCACCGAGTCTCGGTAGCGGTATTCGCTGGCTACTTCCACTTGTGTCGGAATGCGGGCGATAGATTCGAGCCAGTATTTGGCCGTGCAGCCGCTGTAGTAACTGGTGCCGCAGGCCAAAATCAACACCGAATCAATCTGACGGAACACCTGCGCTGCCTCTGGGCCAAACAGGGCTGGCACGATGCGGGTGATGCCGTCCAGGGTGTCGGCAATGGCACGGGGCTGCTCAAAAATTTCTTTTTGCATGTAGTGGCGGTATGGCCCCAACTCTGCGGCACCACTGTGGGCATGGACAGTACGCACGGGGCGCTCTGCCGTTGTCAGTGGCTGTCCATCCCGGGTGGTAATGCTGTAGCCGGTTGGTTGCAAATTGACCAGATCTCCCTCTTGCAGATAGATGATCTGGTCCGTCACTCCGGCCAAGGCCATTGCATCGCTGGCAACAAAATGCTCTTGTCCTTCTTGTCCTACACCCAGTACCAAGGGTGAGCCAGCACGGGCTGCCACAACGCGGTGCGGCTCGTCGTGGTGCAGCACGGCGATGGCAAAAGCGCCGTGCAACTGCGCCACGGCGGCTTGCACCGCAGCCAACAAATCACCGGTATACAGGCTGTCGATCAGGTGGGCAATGACTTCGGTGTCGGTTTGGCTGGCAAACACATACCCCTGTGCTTGCAAGGCGGCGCGCAGCGGCTCATGGTTTTCAATGATGCCGTTGTGTACCAAGGCTACTCGGCCCAAGGCTGTGGGCTGGCGGTGGGCCTCGGCGGTGGGGCCATAGCTGAAATGGGGATGGGCATTGCTCTCTACTGGAGCGCCGTGGGTAGCCCAACGGGTGTGGGCAATTCCCGTAGCGCCCTGCACCGGCACCTGTTGCACCTGCTCTAGCAACTCGGCCACCCGAGCCGTGCTGCGGGCGCGCTGCAAACCACCGCTGGTGGCACCGTCTAGGCTGGCCGTGTGTACGGCCACGCCACAGGAGTCGTAGCCCCGGTATTCCAGCCGTTGCAGCCCTTGTACCAACACAGGAACGATATTGCGCGAGGAGACGGCGCCAACGATGCCACACATAAGAAAAATTCCGCTGAAAAGGTGGCTCAATTGTGCGTTAAATTGCCGAATCTCAGACTTTTTCAAGGAGTAGCCCATGACCCGCTTTACCCTGAGCAGCCCCGACATTCCCAGCGGTGGCAGCGTGCCACCCCAGTTCGAGTTTGATGGCTTTGGCTGTGCGGGCCAGAACCAGTCGCCGGTGTTGCAGTGGAGCGGCGCCCCAGTGGGCACCCAAAGCTTTGCCCTCACGGTGTATGACCCCGATGCCCCCACCGGCTCGGGCTGGTGGCACTGGTTGGTGGTGGATTTGCCTGCGGGCACAACCACTTTGGCAGCCCATGCTGGCGCCCAAGGTGGTGCCAACCTGCCCGCTCCAGCCCGGCAGATACGCAATGACTATGGTGCCTATGCTTGGGGTGGCATGTGCCCACCGCCCGGCGATGCACCACACCGCTATATCTTCACCGTTCACGCATTGAGCGTGCCGCGTTTGGACATTCCAGACGATGCCTCTGCAGCATTGGCTGGTTTTATGATCAATGCGCACACGCTAGAAAAGGCCACCTTTACGGCAACCTACGCTCGCCCAGCAGCCTGAGAAGGGGCCGGCAAGGCCCGGCCCAACAGGTAGTCTATACAGGTACGCACGGCACGCGTCTGGTGCCGATTGGGCATGGTGAGCAGGTACATACGGGTGCCAAAAATGCTCAGTCGGTAGTCGTCCAGCATGGTGAGCACGTCGCCGGTAGCAATCTGGTCTTGCACCACATAATCGGGCACCAGCCCTATGCCCAGCCCGGCCAAAATGCCTTGGCGCAAAAATGGAAAATGCTCAGAGATGAGCGTGGGCTCAAGCATCACTTCTTCGCGGGTGCCACCACGATAGGCGCGCAGGCGCAACTGACGCCCCACCACCGCCGAAGTAATCAACGGCATGGTGCGCAATTGCTCAAGCGTGCTTGGCAGGCCGTGCTGCTGGGCAAACCCCCGCGAGGCGCAAGCCAGATAACGCACCAGCCCCAGTTCTCGGGCGACTAATGCGTCGGGCGGCTCTGGCAAAACCCGAATGGCAATATCGACTTCATCGCGGATCAGGTCATCGACCCGGTTTTCAAACAGCACATCGAGCACGATGCCGGGGTACAGGCGTTTGAAGTCAATCAACCAGTCAGACACCACCATTTGCCCATAGCCGCTGGGCACGCTCAAGCCCACCCGCCCTTGCAGCCCCTGGCCTAAAGTGGTGATGGTTTCGCGGGCGGCCAGCAGCTCATTGTGAATGCTGCGGCCATGTGCATACAGCCGCAGGCCCAACTCGGTGGGCTCTACACGGCGGGTAGTGCGCCGCACCAATTGCACTCCCACCGATTTTTCCAATTGGTGCAGGTGGTAGCTGACATTGGCCCGGGTCATTTTGAGCTTGCGTGCCGCTTGGCTCAAGTTGCCCGCATCAATGATGTCGACCAGCAAGGTCAGAGAGGCCAAGTCCATGGTTTTATTTGTCAAAAAATTTTTGACAGTCTGTCAATGGATGCTGTGATTGTCAAGACTGGCTCGCGCATCAACAATCACTCTCCAGAACATCAATACAGGAGACATCTGCATGGGCACTGCCATTCCCGCTTGCGTTGTCACCACGGCCCGCGAAGGTGGCGTGCTGGTGGTGACCATTGACAACCCACCCGTCAATGCCTTGGGCGTGGCGGTGCGCCAAGGGCTATGGGCTGCCCTAGAGCAGGCGGAACAGGATGCTGCTGTCCAGGCCGTGTTGCTATTGGGGGCAGGCACCTCCTTTATTGCTGGGGCTGACATCCGTGAATTTGGTCAACCCCCACAGCCCCCGCTACTGCCCGACCTTTGCAACCGAATCGAAGCCAGCCCCAAGCTGGTGATTGCCGCATTGCATGGCCCAACCCTCGGTGGTGGGTTGGAGGTGGCGCTGGCTGCGCACTACCGTCTGGGTTTGTCTGCCGCCAAATTGGGGCTGCCAGAAGTGAACTTGGGCCTGTTGCCCGGTGCGGGGGGCACGCAACGCACGCCGCGCCTGATCGGTGTGCAGGCCGCAGCAGAGCTGATGCTCAGTGGTCGCCACATGGGAGCCCAAGAAGCCTTGGCGGTGGGTCTGATCGATGATTTGGATGGGGGCCACGATGTGCGCGCTGCCGGGCTGGCTTATGCCCAGACCCTGTTGGCACAAAAAGCCCCGGTGCGCCGTACCCGTGATGCAGGCGCGCTGATCAACAAGGCTGCCAGCCAAGCGGCGCTGAATGTGCTCAAGGCCCACACCGCCAAAAAGACACCGGGGTTGTTCTCTCCACTGAAAATTCTGGAGGCCATTCAAGGGGCCATTGATTTGCCCTTTGACGAGGGGTTAAAGCAAGAGCGAGCCTTGTTTCTGCAATGCCTAGACAGCCCCCAGCGTGCGGGCCTGATCCACGCCTTTTTTGCGGAACGTGAAACCGCCAAGATCCCAGAAGCCAAGGCAGCAACCCCGCGCCCCTTGGCCCACATTGCCATTATTGGTGGTGGCACGATGGGGGCGGGCATCACGGTGGCGGCGCTGGATGCAGGGTTGCAGGTGACCATGATTGAACGCGATGCCCCCTCCATTGCCCGTGGTCAGGCCCATGTGGAAAAGGTCTATGACGGCCTGATCGCCAAAGGCCGCCTGAGCGCAGAGGCCAAAGCCGCGGTGATGGCACGTTACACCCCGAGCACCTCGTATGACGACATTGGGCAGGTAGATCTGGTGATTGAGGCCGTGTTTGAGGATCTTGACGTCAAAAAGACCGTGTTCCAGGAGTTGGATCGCGTGTGTAAGCCCGGTGCCGTGTTGGCTACCAACACTTCTTACCTTGATATTGATGCGATTGCCGCTGTGACCAGCCGTCCGCAAGATGTGGTTGGGTTGCACTTTTTCAGTCCGGCCAACATCATGAAGCTGCTGGAGATTGTGGTGCCCGCCAAGGTGGCGGCTGACGTAGTAGCCACCGCCTTTGCATTGGCTAAAAAGATGAAGAAAACCCCTGTGCGGGCTGGGGTGTGCGATGGTTTTATTGGCAACCGCATCATGGCGGTGTATCGGCAAGCCGCAGATTACTTGATGGAAGATGGTGCCAGCCCCTACCAGATTGATGAGGCGTTGCGGGCCTTTGGCTATCCCATGGGGTTGTTTCAGGTGGTGGATTTGGCCGGAGGGGATATTGGCTGGGCGGCCCGCAAGCGCCGTGCCCCCACCCGTGATCCGCGCGCCCGTTATGTAGAAATCAGTGACCGCCTGTGTGAGCGCGGCTGGTTTGGGCAAAAAACCGGGCGGGGGTTTTATCTGTACCCACAGGGGGCGCGCACGGGGGTACCCGACCCTGAAGTGCTGGCTATCGTCGATGCCGAACGGACCAGAAAGGGCATAACCCCACGCCCATTCACGGCGGACGAAATCATCCGCCGCTACATGGCTGCCATGGTCAACGAAGGCGCCAAGGTGGTGCAAGAGGGCATTGCCCTGCGCCCGTTGGATGTGGATGTGACCTTTTTGTCGGGCTATGGCTTTCCGCGCTTTCGTGGTGGCCCCATGAAATACGCCGACATGGTCGGGCTGGACAAGGTATTGGCCGATCTGCGTGAGTTTGCCCAAGAGGATGCTTGGTTTTGGCAGCCCGCAGCACTGTTGGAAACCTTGGTGGCCCAAGGGGCCAACTTTGACAGCCTGAACCACCGCGAATAAACGAAAAGGATATCCCATGCGTGAAGCCGTCATCGTCTCTACCGCCCGTACGCCCCTAGCCAAGTCGCACCGGGGTGAGTTCAATATTACCCCCGGCACCACCTTGGCCGCTTATGCCGTGAAGGCCGCAGTAGAGCGTTCGGGTATAGACCCTGCCCTCATTGAAGATGCCATTTTGGGCTGTGGGTACCCTGAGGGACGCACGGGCCGTAATGTGGCACGTGCCAGTGTGTTGCGCGCCGGGCTGCCCCTGAGCATTGCCGGAGCAACGGTCAGCCGCTTTTGTGCCTCGGGTTTGCAAGCCATTGCTATGGCCGCCCACCACATCATGGTGGACGGTGCCCCGGCCATGATTGCCGGAGGGGTGGAGAGTATTTCGGGCTTGCGCCGCAGCGAGGGCACTGGTGTGGACACGGGCATCGATCCTTGGGTGCTCGAGCACAAGCCGGATTTGTATATGGCGATGATCGACACCGCCGATGTGGTGGCCCACCGCTACGGCATCAGCCGTGAAGCCCAAGACCGTTTCTCGCTGGAGAGCCAACGCAAAACAGCACAGGCCCAAGCGGCAGGCCGCTTTGCCGATGAGATTGTGCCCTGCACCACCGTGATGGCCGTGACCGACAAGGCCACCGGCGCCGTCAGCCAGCGCGAAGTGACGGCCACTGCCGACAATTGCAACCGCCCCGGCACCACCTATGAGAGCTTGGCACAGCTCCAGCCGGTCAAAGGGCCGGGGCAGTTCATCACGGCGGGCAATGCCTCGCAACTGTCTGATGGTGCTGCCGCCTGCGTGCTCATGGAGGCCACACAGGCCGAGCGTTTGGGTTTGCAACCACTGGGTGCTTTTCGGGGGATGGCCATGGCTGGTTGTGAACCCGATGAAATGGGCATTGGCCCCGTGTTTGCCGTGCCCAAGTTGTTGGCGCGCCACGGCCTGAAGGTGGACGACATTGACCTGTGGGAGCTGAACGAGGCATTTGCCTCGCAGTCCATCTACTGCCAGCAGCGGCTGGGTATTCCCGATGAGCGCCTGAACGTCAATGGTGGTGCCATCTCCATCGGTCACCCTTTTGGCATGACTGGCGCACGCTTGGTGGGCCATGTGTTGTTGGAGGGGCGTCGGCGCAAGGCCAAGTATGCCGTGGTCACGATGTGCATCGCTGGTGGCATGGGTGCGGCTGGCCTGTTCGAAATTTTCTGAGGAACCCCACATGGATCTGCATTTCACCCCCGACGAGGAAGCCTTTCGCACCGAAGTGCAAACCTTCCTACAAGAAAAACTGCCCGCCCGCATCTCCCACAAGGTCAAGGCAGGCCAACGCCTGAGCAAGCAAGATCAGGACGATTGGCACGCCATACTCAATGCGCGGGGCTGGTATGCCAACCATTGGCCCGTACAGTACGGCGGCCCCGGCTGGGGGGCCGTGCAGAAGTTCATCTTTGACACCGAATGCGCACTCGCTGGTGGCCCGCGCATTGTGCCCTTTGGTGTCAATATGCTGGGGCCCGTGCTGATCAAGTTTGGCAATGCAGCACAGAAAAGTTACTGGTTGCCGCGCATTCTCAGTGGCGAGGACTGGTGGTGCCAAGGCTATTCTGAGCCCGGTGCTGGTTCCGATTTGGCCTCGGTCAAGACCACTGCCGTGCGCCAAGGCGGGCATTACATCGTCAATGGTCAGAAAACCTGGACGACCCAGGGCCAGCACGCCAACATGATCTTTTGTCTGGTGCGTACCAACCGGGAAGCACGGGCACAGGAAGGCATCAGCTTTTTGCTGGTAGACATGAACACACCCGGCGTGGAGTTGCGCCCCATCCGTACGCTCGATGGCGACCACGAAGTCAATGAAGTGTTTTTTACCGATGTGAAAGTGCCGGTAGAAAACCTGGTGGGTGAAGAAAACAAGGGCTGGACTTACGCCAAATACCTGCTCACCTACGAGCGCACTGGCATTGCCGGGGTTGGGTTTTCTGTTGCAGCATTGGAAAAACTGAAGGTGATTGCTGCCAAAGTGCATAAAAACGGCAAACCCTTGGCCCAAGACCCACAGTTTGCCGCTCGCATGGCCAAGGTGGAAATTGATCTGGAGAACATGAAAACCACCAACCTGCGCGTGATTGCGGCTGTGGCCGGTGGTGGTGTGCCAGGGGCCGAAAGCTCGATGCTAAAGATTCGGGGCACCGAGATCCGCCAAGAACTGCTGTCGCTGATTCGCCGTGCCATGGGGCCGTATGCGCTGCCATTTGTGGAGGAGGCTCAGTACACAGACGACAGCGCCACCCCCGTGGGGCCCAAGGAAGCTGCCACGGCAGCGGCCAATTATTTCAACTACCGCAAGCTGTCGATTTTTGGCGGCTCCAATGAAATCCAGAAAAACATCATCGCCAAGATGATTTTGGGACTGTGAGGCTGTTGCGATGAACTTTGAACACACCGAAGACCGCCGCATGCTGGCGGATACCCTGCACCGTTTTGTGACCGAACAATACGGTATTGAGACCCGCAACACGGTCGCCTATGGCGAGACAGGCCATAGCCCAGCCCTGTGGCAGCAATTTGCTGAGTTGGGGGCCATTGGCGCTTTGTTTCCCGAGGCCGATGGGGG
The DNA here is from genome assembly GCF_042652905.1 of Giesbergeria sinuosa. Classification (NCBI taxonomy): domain Bacteria; kingdom Pseudomonadati; phylum Pseudomonadota; class Betaproteobacteria; order Burkholderiales; family Comamonadaceae; genus Giesbergeria; species Giesbergeria sinuosa. The sequence goes on from NZ_JBHSHJ010000012.1 coordinate 109,789, forward strand.
CTTTGGCGGGGCAGGCTTTGACATCGCTGTGGTGTTTGAGGCTTTGGGGCAAGGGCTGGTGGTGGAGCCTTTTTTGGGGGCGCTGATGGTGGGGCAGGCGCTGGTGGCCGCAGGTACTGCGGCCCAAAAAGCACACCTTGCCAGCCTGATGGGTGGCAGCACAGTGGCTGCATTGGCACACGATGAGCCTGGTTCGCATTACCAGCTGGCCTATGTCACCACCCAAGCGATTGCCAATGACAAGGGCTGGTTGCTGACAGGCCAAAAAGCAGTGGTGTTGTTTGGCGATCAGGCCGACTTATTGCTGGTGTCGGCCCGCACCTCGGGCGCAGTCGACAGCGAAGCGGGTATCTCGCTGTTTCTGGTGCCCGGCAATGCTGTGGGTTTGGCGTGCCGAGGGTATGGCCGTATGGACGGGGGCCGTGCCGCAGAAATCACACTGAGCAACGTGCAGGTGGGGGCGGACGCCCTGTTAGGGGCGCCCAATCAGGGCATGGCTCTGCTGGAGCGGGCCGTGGGCTACGGCATTCTGGCCCTGTGTGCCGAAGCCTTGGGCGCCATGGATGTGGCGAAAAAAAGCACCCTCGAATACCTGCAAACCCGCAAGCAGTTTGGCAAGCCCATTGGTAGCTTTCAGGCGCTGCAACACCGCATGGCGGATGTGCTCATTGAAGTGGAGCAGGCACGTTCTGCTGTGATCAATGCGGCAGCGGCCATTGACGAGGATGATCGCATCCAGCGTGAGCGGGCGCTGTCGGCGGCTAAATACACGCTGGGCCGCATCGGCACTCTGGTGGCTCAAGAGAGCATCCAGCTGCATGGTGGAATTGGCATGACGTGGGAGTTGCCCCTGTCCCACTATGCCAAACGGTTGGTGATGATCGACCACCAATTGGGCGATGAAGACCACCATTTGGCACGTTTTATGGCTTTGGGCCAGTCGCTCTGAACTGGAGCATTGCCATGAGTCCAGCCCTGTTGAGCCGCCGTGAGGGGGCAGTGTGGGTACTGTCTAACAACAATGTGGCCGCCCGCAATGCACTGTCGGTGGATTTTTACACGGCCATGATCGCGGCCCTGCGCCAAGCGGCAGCCGATACCACTGTGGGCGCCATTGTTTTGACTGGCGAGGGCGGGCATTTTTGCTCTGGCGGAGATTTGCGTCAGTTGGCTACGCGCCGCGAACTGCCAGCCCAGGAGCGCCGCACCCGAATTGAGGGGTTACACGACCTGATCCGAGCGATGCGTGATTGCCCCAAGCCCCTGATTGCTGCGGTGGAAGGGGCTGCGGCGGGTGCGGGGTTGTCATTGGCGCTGGCGTGCGACATGCTGGTGACCGCCAGCGATGCGGTGTTCTCGGTGGCTTATGTGAAGGTGGGCCTCACCCCTGATGGTGGGGCTACCGCTTTTTTGGCCGAGTTGGTGTCGCGCCAGGTGCTGACCGAGTTGTGCCTGACGGGCGAGCGCCTCAGTGGTGAGCGCCTGCATGCACTGGGGGCCGTCAATCGGCTGGCTCCGCCCGGTCGTGCCTTGGAAGATGCTTTGGCATTGGCCCGTCAAGTAGCCTCTGGCCCAGAGTGGGCGATGGGGCGTATCAAAGAACTGTGCCGCCAAGCACCACGCAATACCCTGGAGCAACAACTGGATTTGGAAGCGCAGTCGATGGTGCATTCGCAAGCGACCGCAGAGTCGCACGAAGGCATTCAGGCCTTTCTAGAAAAACGCCAACCCGATTTCACCCGCCTACGCCAGCAAGGGGCTGGCAGGCTATAGGAGACAAACTGTGATGACCGATATGGATTTCCCTCTGGACGGGGTGCGCGTGCTGGATCTTTCGCGCGTCTTTGCCGGGCCAATGTGCGGTATGGTGCTGGCCGATTTTGGCGCGGAGGTCATCAAGGTAGAGCATCCGGGGCGGGGCGACGACACCCGCGACTGGGGCTTGCGCATTGGCAAAACCGAAACCACCTACTACAACAGCATGAACCGCAACAAGCGGTCGATCACGCTGGATTTGCAAAGCCCTGAAGGGCTAAAAATCATCCACGATCTGTTGCCACAGTGCGATGTCGTGATCCACAACTTCAAGTCTGGCGGTGCCGAAAAGCTCGGCTTGGGCTATGAGCAACTGCGGGCCATCAAGCCCGACTTGGTGTATTGCGCGGTGGGCGGCTACGACAGCAGCGGCCCCGAGGCCAAGCGCCCTGGCTACGACTTGGTGATTCAGGCCGAAGCTGGGCTCATGGCCCTCAATGGCGAGGCCAGCCAACCGCCGTTGAAGTTTGGCGTGGCGGTGGTGGATTTAATGACTGGCATGTATGCAGCCCAAGCGGTGTTGGCGGCCTTGTTTCGCCGCGAACGCACGGGCAAGGGCCGCTTGATTGAGATGGCGCTGTACGACTGCGGCATCACTGTGACAGGCTACTACGGGCTAGATGCCCTGGAGTTGGGCCACGACCCGGAGCGTTACGGCAATGCCCATCCTTCCATCGTGCCCTATGGCATGTACGACGCAGCAGATGGGCCGCTCATCATCGCCGTGGGCACCAATGCCCAGTTTGACAAGTTTTGCCGCCAAGTGATTTTGCGCCCCGACATTGTGGACGACCCGCGTTTTGCCACCAATGTCAACCGGGCGCAAAACCGGCGTGAGTTGCTGCCCTTGCTCAAAGAAATCATCCGTACCGGCCAGCGCGATGTGCTGCTCGAGCGCCTGACAGTAGCGGGTATTCCTTGCGGCAAGGTGGTGGGTTTGCACGAAGCCCTCACCAGCGAGCGCACCCGACGCAGCGGCTTGTTGCGTGATATGCCACACCCGGTGGTGGGCAGTACCCCAGTGTTTGCACCACCCTATCGGCTCGATGGCGAGCGCCTGCCTATTCGCCAAGCGCCGCCCACGCTGGGTGAAGGCACGCGCGAAGTGCTGCAACAACTGCTGCAACTACCAGAAGAACAATTACAAACATTGCAGGCCCAAGGCATATTGACCTTGCCGCCAACGGCCCATGCACAACACATTGCCGTGGAGTAACCCGCCATGAAAACACGCATCACTGAACTTTTGGGCATCCAACACCCCATCATCCAGGGCGGAATGCACCATGTGGGCTTGGCCGAGCTGGCAGCAGCGGTGTCCAATGCGGGCGGGCTGGGCATCATTACGGGCCTGACCCAACGCACCCCAGCGTTGCTCACCCAAGAAATTGCGCGCTGCCGCGCTATGACCGACAAGCCCTTTGGCGTCAACTTGACTTTTTTGCCCTCGGTGCAGCCGCCAGACTATCCGGGCTATGTGCGTGCCATCATCGATGGCGGCGTCAAGGTGGTGGAAACGGCAGGCAACAACCCACAGCAATGGTTGCCAGCACTGAAAGAGGCCGGCATCAAGGTGATTCACAAATGCACCTCGGTGCGCCATGCACTGAAGGCGCAGGCTATTGGTTGCGATGCGATCAGCGTAGACGGCTTTGAGTGTGGCGGTCATCCCGGTGAGGACGATGTGCCCAACTTCATCTTGTTGCCGCGTGCGGCACAGGCACTGAAGATCCCGTTTGTTGCCTCTGGCGGCATGGCCGATGGCCGCTCTTTGGTGGCGGCACTGGCGTTGGGGGCCGAGGGCATCAACATGGGCACCCGCTTTATTGCCACCCAAGAGGCGCCGGTGCATGCCAATGTCAAGCAAGCCATTGTGGCTGCCACCGAGCTCGATACCCGCTTGGTGATGCGTCCGTTGCGCAACACCGAGCGGGTGTTGAACAACGCCGCCGTGGAACGTCTGCTCGACAAAGAACGTGCCTTGGGGGCCAGCCTGCGGTTTGAAGACATCTTGCCCGAAGTAGCAGGGGTCTATCCCCGCATCATGCAGCAAGGCGAGATGGAGGCGGGGGCTTGGTCTTGCGGCATGGTGGCCGGACTCATCCACGATATACCCACCGTCCAGCAACTGATCGACGACATCATGGCCCAAGCGCATGCACTTATCAGCGAGCGGCTCACCACCATGCTGCGCTGAACGCAAACGCACTGATTCTGCTCGCCTGCACCTTCAGGTGACACCCTCACGGCCCCCTGTAATAAAAATCCCAAGGAGACAAAAATGGAACATCTCAATATCCGCCGCCGCCAATGGTTGCAAGCGGGCGCTTTGGCTGGCAGTAGCCTGCTGGGCGTTCCCGTTTGGGCAAAAACCGATTACCCCAACAAACCGATCAAACTGATTGTGCCGTTTAACCCCGGTGGGGCCACCGACATCTTGGCCCGTTCTATCGGAGAAAAATTAGCCACCCGGATGGGGCAGCCCGTGTTGGTAGACAACCGCCCCGGAGGCAGTGGCGTGACCGGGACGGACTTTGCCCTCAAGTCTGCGCCTGATGGCTACACCTTCTTGATCTCGCTGGGCACCACCATGTTGATCAACCAGTTTTTGTATACCAAGCTGCCCTACCACCCACAGCGCGATCAGGCACTGATGACACAAATTGCGCTGGCCCCCGTCACCTTGTTGGTCAATCCCAAGCTGCCAGTGAACAACGCCACCGACCTGTGGAACCATATCACGCGCAACAAGGGCGCACTGTCCTATGGCTCCTGGGGCAGTGGTTCGTACTCCCATTTGGCTTGTGCGTGGATCAGCCACAACCTGGCGGCCGATATGACCCATGCCCCCTACAAAGGCGAAGCCCCCATGATGCAAGACTTGGCCGGAGGCCAAATCGACATGGCCTTTGCCAGTTTGCAAGCGGCCAAGCCCCATATTGACTCGGGCCGGGTCAAGGTCGTGGCCGTCACTGGCGAACAACGCATGGCGGCATTGCCCCAAACACCGACTTTGATTGAGCAAGGCATCAAAGACGAAATTTTTCGGATCAGTGGTTGGCTTGGCATGAGTGCCCCAGCACGCACACCCACTGATGTGCTGCAACAGGTCACGGCAGAAGTGCGGGCCATCATTGCCCTGCCAGAGATCCGCCAGCGCATCCAGACGATGGGGTTTATTCCGGTGGGCAATACCCCCGAGCAGTTTTCCACCGCCTTTCAAAAAGATGCGCCCATCTGGGAGCGGGTGGTCAAGCTCTCCGGTGCCAAGCTGGATTAAACAGAGCTTGCACTTTTATTTTTAATCAATACAGAACCCCCAACCATGAAAATTCTCGTACCGGTCAAGCGCGTGGTGGACTACAACGTGAAAGTGCGTGTCAAATCCGATGGCACCGGCGTGGACATTGCCAACGTCAAAATGAGCATGAACCCCTTTGACGAAATTGCCATCGAAGAGGCCGTGCGCCTGAAAGAAAAAGGCTTGGTCACTGAGGTGATCGCCGTCTCCTGCGGCACCGCCCAGTGCCAGGAAACCCTGCGCACGGCCATGGCAATCGGCGCCGACCGCGCCATCTTGGTCGAAACCGAGGCCGAACTGCAACCGCTGGCCGTGGCCAAGCTGCTCAAGGCGCTGGTGGACAAAGAGCAACCCGGCCTCATCATTTTGGGCAAGCAAGCCATCGACG
>NZ_JBHSHJ010000013.1:0-108688 GCF_042652905.1 Giesbergeria sinuosa
CCTCACGCGCCATCAACGCCAGCACTTTGGCGTGCTTGTCTTTGATGCGCAGACGCAGGGTTTTGGTGCAGTCCATGACGTAGATTATGGATTGCGCTTAACCCCGGACTGAACTCCGGGGCTTCCCGCGCACCGGGTGATCAGTCAAACGGCTCTCCATCCTGCCCAAAAGCCAGTGCAGGGGGCCATCAAAATAGCCAGCCTATGCCTAGGAACAAAGAAAGGCAAAAAACCATAGTCAAGGCTGAGGCAGGGGAATGCCCCGACTCCTACAATCGCCATCCCCTTGAGGGCACCTCCCTACTTCTCTGCTCTTGGTTTTTTCATGATCGACTTACGGGGTATCACCCAAATCTATCCAGGCCCACAAGGCCCAGTAGAAGCCTTGCGCGGCATTGATCTGCGCATCTTGCCAGGCGAAGTGTTTGGCATCATCGGACGCAGCGGAGCAGGCAAAAGCTCCTTGGTGCGCGTGATCAACCTGCTCAATCGTCCCACCCAAGGGGAAGTGATTGTGGCAGGACACGATCTGGCCCAACTCAACGAAGCCCGGCTGCGCGAAGCCCGGCGCGACATTGGCATGGTGTTTCAGCATTTCAACTTGCTGTCATCACGCACAGTGTTTGACAATGTGGCATTGCCGCTCGAATTGGCAGGCATGGCAAAAAATGCCATTCGTCAGCGTGTCCAGCCCTTGTTGGAGCTGGTCGGCCTAACGGCACTGGCCGACCGCTACCCCGCCCAAATCAGCGGGGGACAAAAACAACGGGTGGGCATTGCACGGGCGTTAGCCAACCGCCCCAAGGTGCTGTTAAGCGACGAAGCCACTTCAGCCCTAGACCCCGAAACCACCCGCTCCATTCTGGACTTGCTACGCCAAGTCAACAAAGAGCTGGGGTTGACGGTAGTGCTGATTACCCACCAGATGCAGGTCATCAAGCAAATTGCCGATCGGGTGGCGGTGATCGATGCCGGTCGTATCGTAGAGCAGGGCCGGGTGATTGAGGTGTTTACCCGCCCACAACAGCCCATCACTAAGCGACTGATTGACGAGATCGTGCCGCAGGACTTGCCCGCCAGCGTGCTTGACCATGTACGTCAGCTCAAAAATCAAGTGCAAGAAGGGGCAGGCCAACTTTTGCGTCTGTCTTATGCAGGAGAGCGGGCCTACCAGCCTATCCTGTCACGGCTGATTCGTGAGCATGAACTGGATTTATCCATCTTGCATGGTCAGGTGGACGAAATTCAGGAGCAAACCTTTGGCTCCTTGGCTGTGTATGTCAGCGGTCAGGAGGGACACCTCGCAAGGGCCATTGCGCAATTGCGCACCGAAGGCGTGCTGGTAGAAGAAGTGAAGACCGAGGGGTAATGGAATGCTAGAAAATTTCTCAGCCATGATGTTGGAGCTGTTTGCCACTTCGCTGTGGGAGACGCTGCTCATGGTCGGTGTTTCAGGGGTGGTGGGCGCCTTGTTGGGCATTCCACTGGGCGTCTTTTTGCGCCTAACAGACCAAAGTGGCATCTTGGAACACCGTGTATTCAACAAGACCGTCGGCTGGATCGTGAACGCGGTGCGCTCTACCCCTTTCATTATCTTGTTGGTAGCTATCATTCCATTGACCAGACTGCTGACAGGCTCTTCGATTGGCACCGCAGCGGCCATCGTGCCCTTGACCCTCACAGCGGCGCCGTTTGTGGCGCGGCTGGTTGAGGCCGCACTGCGCGAAGTAGACCACGGCTTGGTGGAGGCCGCCCAGTCGATGGGCGCGACTACCAGTCAAATTGTCTACAAGGTTCTGCTCCCCGAGGCCATGCCGGGCATTGTGGCCGGCCTGACCATCACTTTGGTCAGCCTGACCGGCTACTCTGCCATGGCAGGTGCCATTGGCGGCGGTGGGCTGGGTGACTTGGGCATCCGTTACGGATATCAGCGTTTCTTGCCAGACGTGATGCTGGCGGTGGTGGTGGTGCTGATCTTCTTTGTGCAGGCAGTGCAAAGTTTGGGGGATTGGGCTGTGCGGCGCTTGAGTCATCGCTAACAACCCATCCCACAATGTCACATTCAGAAGGCTGGAACGACAGCACCTTTGTATTTTTCCTGAATGAATTTCTTGACTTCAGGTGTGCGCAAGGTCTTGACCAACTTCTGAATCAAGGGATCATTGGCCCGGTCAGCACGGGCCGCAATGATATTGGTGTAGGGTGATTCGGCACCCTCAATAAACAAAGCATCCTTGGTGGGGTTGAACTTGGCCTCAATGGCATAGTTGGTATTGATCAGGGCCAAATCCACATCAGCCAGCGCCCGTGGCAGCAAAGCGGCTTCCAACTCACGGAATTTGAGTTTCTTGGGGTTCTTGACGATATCAATCGGTGTGGCCGTGATGTTCTTGGGGTCTTTTAATTCAATCAGGCCTTGTTTTTGCAGCAACAACAAAGCCCGCCCCGCATTGGATGGATCGTTTGGAATAGCCACCACAGCACCATCCTTGAGGTCTTTCAGTTGCTTGATTTTTTGTGAGTAGGCACCAAAAGGCTCAACGTGAATTTTGCCATTGGGCACTTGCACCAAGCTGCTTTTGCGATCTTTGTTGTAGCTGTCCAGATAAGGCTGGTGCTGAAAAAAGTTGGCGTCTAGTTGCTTGTCTTCTACCGCGGCATTGGGCTGCACATAATCACTGAACTCACGCACTTGCAAATCTACCCCCTGTGCTTGCAGATGGGGTTTAACGAAGTTAAGAATTTCTGCATGGGGCACAGCCGTAGCCGCAACTTTGAGTACATCCGCTGCATGTGCAGTGAACGCCAAGGTGGCAATAGCCAACGCAGAGAGGGTCTTTTTGAACATGGAAAATCACTTTCTTAAATAGAAGATTAAAGCGTATTGGATAAAAATTCACTCTAGCACGAAAAGACGTGATAGAAAAGCAAGAAGCCGACGTTCCATCATGGGGATTCTTTGCCTTGTGGCACCATGAGTTGCATAAAAACCAAATCCAGCCAACGTCCGAATTTGGTTCCCACTTCTCTCATATATCCAGTCTCTGCAAAACCCAACTGCCGATGCAATTGGATAGATGGTGCATTGCCAGCCTCAATAGCCGCTACTATCACATGTTTGCCAAGTTGCTGCGCTCGCACAACCAGTGCTTGCATCAAGGCTTTGCCAACACCACCACGCTGCATTGCATGGTGTACATAGACAGAATGCTCCACCGTATACTTATAGCCATCAAAGGCACGCCAATCACCAAAACTGGCATAGCCCAAGACTTGGTTTTCTTCATTGACCGCCACCAACACCGGGTAGCCTGCGGCTCTTCTGCCTTCCATCCATGCAATGCGGTTGGCAATATCTACGGTGCTCTCATTCCAAATGGCTGTAGTATTCACAACCGCATGGTTGTAGATTTCTAAAATTCCAGCAATATCTTCAATGCTGGCATCTTTTATTTTCATGATGCATTCACAACGGTAAGAAATATACAACAGTGTACCATCTTGCCTATTGCAAATTATACTTATATTCTTTTATCCATTTTCAGAAGTCAGATATTGATATACCAATAGGTAATATCCCCCATCGACTCACTCATCGATTCACCCGTCCAATCAAGGTATCGATTGCCAGTGGTTATCCCACTGGCATTGCGTAGCCACCCCATGTGCAGCGGCCAACGGCGCAATTGTCTGCTGCAAGATTCCTGCTTGCCCAGCAGCCAGCCATCGGGTAGCAGTTCGGGCCAATGCTCCTGCGCCAGAATGCGCAACATTGGCAACCCAGCAGCCATCGGCGGTGTAAATAGCAATCACATCCGCTCTAGTGCAACTGACCGCAAAGCCAGACCCCGGCAATGCAATGATGTCACCGCCATAACCCATCACGGGTGGTTGCTTGGTTGCGGTATGCAGCCCCACGCCGTCCCATACCGCCAACACCGGTGCGGTGTGGCGATCTGCGGCACCCAGATGTTCTGCCTGAAGGGCGATGCCCAAGCGTTGTGAAGATGCGTCCCAAGCCAAGTGGCGAATGCTGAGCCAAGGATCACGCAAGCGCCACTGGCCCAAAACCTCCCCCCGCAGTGGTGACAATGCCACCAAAGAAGCATCCAACGGCTGTTGCGTTTGCTTGTGTCTGCCAGACTCCGCCAAGGTGCGTACGCCCCCGTTGGCGACCATTAAAGTACCGGCCGGATAGCGTCCTACCCTCACAGGCAGGGCAAGCAACTGGTGGGGATCTAAGCCTTGGGTGTCAAACTCCTGAATCTGTTCCAATGTGGTGGCATCTCGCAGCCCCAACAATCCGCGCTGAGATTCTTGGTTGGTCTCGGTGCTCCAGAGATGTTGTCCATCTTGCGATAACAAGATATGGCCGTTGAATTGACGATCCTCTTCTATCCAGTGCCACTGAGTGGTAGCGGTGGCACTGTTCCAGCGCAATATCCAATCCCCCGGTCGGCGGGCCACGGCCAGCACACTGCCGGATGGCTCAATCAGCAGGCCATGGGGACGTGTTGGGGTCTCCAAAGACTGTGCAATAGAGCACTGCTGGGTGTCCAACGCCACGATGCCAATGTGATACTGGGCCTGCGCTTGCCAGGCAGCCAGTAATCGGGTCGGCGGTGTCACGGCTGCTTGGGCCTTGGCAGCCAAACTCCAAGCCGCCACTATGTGCAAGGCTTGCCTGCGCGACAAGGCCATGCCTTCAGTCACCATCGGCATCCGAAAACCCCAAAGGAATATCGAGTGCCTGTGCCACCTCGTTTTGGTACCACAAGGTGACGACTTTCATTTTTTTGGCAACAGCCAAACATTCGGCAAGGCTGCTCTGGGCTGTCAGATGCTCTATGGCCTTACCCACCTCGCCCAGCAGGGCGCTCCAACGGTTGGCAATGACAAGATGCCCTTTTCCGCGCAGAAGGGCTTCTATTGGAATCAGTTGCTCCTCCGGTTGAGGAGGCCGCTTTTGTCCTGGACGAAGCAATGCCTGGGTTTGTAAGGCTTGCCATTGCGTTTGCCATTCCAACACGTTGTGCGCCATCTCATAACGTGCAAATGCAGCAGGTGCTGCACGGGTACGGGCCTTTTGCAGGGGCTGCTCTATGTGCATCCAACGCAAACGCTCCCAGCCCCCCAGCCATTGGTTGATCCATTCGGCCATGCTGGTTTGCGTGGTTTGTTCAGAGCTTGTCCAGTCGCGGGTGGCCCACTGGGCAAATTCTTCACGCAAGGCTATCGCCTCCGCCTCAATGCCCTGCGCCAGCAACACCATGTAGGCACATCGGGTGGTGGGTGCCACACTCTGGTCACGCAACAGGATTTCTAGTGCAGGAAACCCCTTGGCAGGAGAGCCGATAGATGCCAGCTCTGCCAAGGTTTGGGGTTTGCGTGCCAATGCCTTGTCCAAAAGGGCAGGACGTGTGGGCCAAAAGTCGATCTGGCGCTGAGAGCGGCGCTGCAATACGGGCCCCAATGCAGGAGTGGCCAACGTTTGCCATGACATCAATGCCTTGGCCCATTGCCGATGCAATCGCTCTGGCGCATCTGGTTGGGTGCAATAGTCCGAGGCTGCCCCCACCAGCCTCTGTGCCTGCACGGCAAAATCTTGGGCCAATTGGGGGAGATGAATACAGTAAAGCCCTTGCAATGCCTGTGCTGCACTGTAATAAGGAAAAACCAGCGGGGCGGGCTGTGCAGACACCACACCCCAAGGGGCCAAGCCAAGCAGCGAAGCCTTCAGCACTTGACGACGTGCCGGTGACACGGGGTTCATAGCGACTCCACAAATTTCACCAGCGCAGCACGTTCTGCCTTGTTCATTTTCAGCACCTGTTGTTTGCTGTGCTCCGCTTCTCCACCGTGCCACAAAATAGCCTCCAGCACATTCTGCGCACGCCCATCGTGCAGCAAGCGTTGATGGCCGTTCACATCTTTGAATAGACCGATTCCCCACAATGGCGGCGTTTTCCACTGGCGTCCGTTGGCAAGAAAGTCGGGGCGCCCATCGGCCAGCAAGGGCCCCATATCGTGCAACAGCAAATCTGTATAAGGCCAGATCTTTTGTCCTTTCAGTTGGGGGCTGGTGAGCAAGGGGAATGGCCCCTCTTTGGTCACATACTGGGGACGGTGGCATTGCGCGCACTGGGCTTGGTGAAACAAGGCCTGCCCACGCAAGACCTGTGCCTCTGTCGGGTGGCGTCGAGCGGCTGGGGCCAATGTGGCTTGATAAAACACCGTGTGCGCCAGCGTTTGGTCATCAATTTCTGGCTGGTTCGCTGTGGCGCTTCGGGCAGGCATCAATCCATCCCGGCCACTTGTCTTGCCTCCGCCGTGGGGCGCAGCACCACAATCTGTCTGAGCAGGCGTGCAGGCCTCCTGCGGAAATACCGTAGAAGTGATTCCAATATCACCCAAAAATGCACCGGCGGTTTGGTGTGCCAAGCTGGCCACATTGGCCTTCCAGCCAAAGCGCCCAATGCGTTCTGCTTGGGCATAAGCGTCCCACACCCGATTGGGCTGGCCTTTGATGGGCCCAGGTGCGTGGGCTTGGATGCGGGCATTCTCTAAAATGTCCGCCTCGTCAATCGCCTCCAGCAAACCAACACCGGCCAAGTGTGGGGCAATACGGGGGCTGATCAGCGTATGGGGTGACAACGGCCCATAGCCCAGATCGCTCAGTTCATAGTGGGGCTGTAACAGGGTGTAGGGTGTGCCATCGGCAAACCGGCCTCGGACAGGCTTGGTGCGAATAAGCACCGTCCCTTCGGGCTTTACCCCTTGAATGGCTGCGTTGTTGAATTGGTCTCCATACACCGGCTCTGGCACGACACCAGCGCCTGCTGCCGGCGTCCCTGCTATAGACAGCCTGATCAACAGTGCCACAGCGGCATCGGGCTCTGGCCCCCACGTTTTTTCATAAATGGGCGGAGCCCCACGTCCATCCATCACATGGCAGCCTGCACAAGAGCGGGCAATAAAGTGTGGCCCCAATCCGTCACGGGCGGTGGTAGAAGCTGGTGCCTCTACCCAATTGCGTTTGAAGAACGAATTGCCGATAGCAAACCGGGTACGCTCCGCATCATCCAAGTTAGCCAATGGAAACGAAAACGCATTGCGTCCAGTGGCATAGACCGTGGTTTCTCCCCCAGTTTTTTCCCCCAGTGGATCGGCATTTTCGCTGGCCGACGGCCATACCGCATAGCTTAGGCACCCCAACCCCACCAGGGTTAACGCCATCGTTTTCGCAAGCATCGCGTTTGCACCCCAGGCGTTTATGGCTGCACCAATGTCAGTTTGGAGATGCCAATGGCATTGGCCGTGTTGACCAGCAATTTGGATTGTTCTACCAAGCTGTGGATAGTGGCTTGTACCCGTTGGCGGCCTGGAGCTTGGTTATCTCCCATGATTTCGCGGTCAAAAGGGGCTTGGATGGCTTGTGCCGCCTGCACCGATTGGTCAATCTGTTGTTGGGTTTTGTCTGCCAGTGCTTGGTCTTTGGCTGCTACCAGTTCTCGCAGCCCTGGGCCTTGCAAGATGGAACCGTCACGGCGTTGGTACTGCCCCAGCCACACATTGCGAATGCCAACGGCATTGGTAACGATATCGCGGTGGGTGTTGTCAGAAAAGCAAGAATGCTCATCTTCCTGGTCTTGTGAGTTCAATGCCACCTCCATGCGCTCTCCGGCCAGCTCGCCACGAGAGAGTGACCCCAAACCGACAATGATTTTTCGTACCGATTCTTTGCCGCCTTTCTCAAATTGGGCCCGGTAATTTTTTTGCTGGGGTTCCCAAGACTTGACCAGAAAAGACAGATCGTCCACCAACAACGCTGTAGCCACCGTCAGAAATTGGCGGCGGCGGTCGGCATGGGCCTTTTTGCCATCGACAAAATCTTCAAAAGAACGCTCTCCGGGGCCAGTCTCGCTGCGGTCTTGGCCCCAGAGCAGAAACTCAATGGCATGCCAACCTGCGCTGATGTTTTCTTCACCCCCGCGCTCATTGAACTTGCGCAGATTGGCCTTGCTGATCTTGAACTTTGGGTTATTGATCAACCCACTGCTGGCCTTGCCTTCTACGTAGTCCACATAGGCCTCATCAAGGGGCCAAGCATTGATCTGCCCTTCGGGGCCACGGTCGTCATCGATAGGGCCAGCATAGAAGCGAAAAGCCTCTGTCTGACCATAGAACTCGCGGGCTGCCAGCCATGCTTTGCGCGCTTGTTGCAAATGATCTGCCGATGGTGCAGCCACCAACACAGCAATGCTGGTTTGCAGGTCTTGGGCTGCAGTCAGCGTATCGCTGTAGTTGGCATGCACCAGTGTTGCATAGTGTTTTGCCACATCGGTGTGCCCTACGTCAGCAAAGGCTGCAATGGGCGCGGCAATGGCAAATGCCAAGATGGCAGAAGAAATGGCAGAGTGAATGCGCATGGACAAGTGCTCCAGGTAGATGAGGAACTGGTTTTTCTCGATAAGCTCTGCATAAATGCAAATCATTATCAACACTATACAATAGCACTGCCACCCTTGGCATCGGACGCGATGTAGCTGCTTAAAAATCCATGCGCACACCCACCGTGACATTACGGCCTGCCAAAGGAGCCGCCTCTTTGATAAAAGAGGTGTGGGCATAGGCCAGCCGGTCATTCAGGTTGCGCGCCCGCAGATACACCTGCCAAGGCTGACCACTGCTGGTGCGGGCATGGTAAGAAAGGCCCAGATGGAGCATGCCGTAGCCTGGCGTTGGGCTTTCAAACGCTGCTACCCGCGTTTGTCGGGCCACCTGTACCCACTCGGCATGGCCTTGCCATGCCTGCCATTGGCCCTCCAAACGTGCGCCAAGGCGGGCTGCAGGAATGCGTGGCAAGAGATTGCCCCCCTCCAAGCGGGCGCGAACCACATCGCCAAACAACGTGACTCCCCAATGGCGATGCAGGCGTTGGTGCAAGCGCCCTTCCAAGCCCGTCAAAGTGGCATCTTGTTGACTGTATTGCAGCAATTGCAAACCGTCGAGTTCATCCACCGTACGGCCATAGATATAGTTTTTGACCCGATTGTGAAAAATGCTCACATCGAATGTGGTGTCGCCGGCTGTTTTGCGCAGTCCTAAATCGATGTTCTGTGCCGTTTCAGTGCGCAGTGACGCATTGCCCAGTTCGTAAGTGCGGGTGGCCATGTGCAGGCCGCGTGCGTACAACTCTTCTGCGGTAGGAAGGCGCTTGGCATGGCTCCATGAAGCCGTCAGTTGGTAGCCCGGCACCAGTTTCCAGACAGCGCCCAAAGCCACCGATGTGCCGTGGTGCGATGCGTCCAGGCCGCTGCCAGCGGCCAGCACGGTTTGCCGTTCGTGGCGCAATGCTGCCTCAAAACGCCAGCGATCCCAGCGGTATTCCTCCAACAAAAACACCCCTTGGGTGCGGGTATCGGTGGGCTGAATGTAGGCTTCTTCACCCTCGGCCTCAAAGCGCCGCTGAGATACCTGCATGCCCAACAGCCCCCGCCAGCCAGCGATGGGCAAGTGCTGCAGTTCCACTCGGGCATCATGGGCTTGGTTACGAAAGGTCGTGGCAATCGTGCCTTCTTCCACCTCATGGTGCCGGTAGTCGGTTTTACCCGCCCGCAGACGCAAGGCACTAAAGCCTGGCAAGGGGTTACGCAATTCACCACGCACATCTACCCGTTCGCTGCGCAAATCAACGACAGGGACACCATGTTCTTCACCGTGATCATGGTCATGTTCGTCGTCATGCTCCAGTGCTGCACCGTGGCTGCCGCAGTGCAGATGCAACCCGTGAACATGGCACCCCTCGTCACTGTGGTTATGGCCCGGCAGACCGTAATATGCATTCTGACGGCTATAGGCTAACCCCAAGTAACCACGCTCACCCACCCAAGAAACCCCTAGGCTGGCGCTGTCTGTGTCATTGAAACTGCCCTCAACCTTGCGCCCAGAAGACCAGCCCCGACCCACACGGTAATCATCGGCCTGGCCCTGACTACCTTCAAGGTGGATGGCGATATTGCCCGCTCCCCCTGTCAGTGAGAAAGCGCCCGCCCGTTCATGGGTAGCACTGCTGGCCCGCAGTTCGGCACTGCCTTCGTAGCCTTTGGCGGGAACAGCCGTAGGCACTTTACCATCCAACACATTGACCACCCCACCGATGGCCCCGCCTCCGTGGATCAGCGCCGCTGGGCCACGCAACACTTCAATTTGTGTGGCTAGCAAAGGATCGGCCACGACCGCATGGTCTGGGCTGATGGTGGACGCATCGTGGATAGGTGCTCCATCGGACAACAACCGAACACGCGGCCCATCCATCCCACGAATAATGGGGCGACTAGCGCCTGCACCAAAATGGCTGGAGTGAATACCCGGCTCGCCATCCAGCGTTTCACCCAAGTTGGACTGGCGCTGCTGAACCAGTGCATCGCCTTCCAGCACGCTCACGGGCATGGTCATATCACTGCTGGTTTGTTGCAGCCCACTGGCCGATACCGTTACATCGGGCAACACCGCCGCAGGCGGGGTAGACACAGGCTGGGATTGGGCATGTGCTGTGCCCACAGCCCCCACCATCCAAGCCACAGCACAAGCCAATGGTTGCAAACGCATGGGGGGAGAAAACTTAAAAAAAGCCGAAGAAGACATAGCAAAGAAAGAAACAGGCACACCACCACCCAACTCCGCTGTCGTAGGGAGTCGGGACGTCTGGAATGCAAAAAACAAGCACCAACAGCAGGTCAACACCTGTCTGGATCAGACAAGGTCAATACCAGCCATTGAAGAGAAGGTTTGGAGCGGGGGATTTAGCCCAACCAGAAGACTGGTGGTGCGCGGGCCTGAAACGCTGCCACCTGAACCATCCCTGTGTGCCAATAAGGCGGTGCAGGGACGGGCGCAACAGGTGCCAGTGGGGGCAGCGTGGGGAGGTGTATGTTTGGCTGTACCCAAGTCCATTGATCGAGCAACAAACAGTCTGCCGAACTGTGTACGCCAAACAGCCGTGGCAGGCCTTCATCATCACCACGGTGGTGCTGTTGCAGATGGGGTGCAGCAGCGGAAAGAGGGGCCACCACACCATGCCCGCCATGCAGGACACGGTGCATTTGCCCCAAAGCAGGGGCCAGCGCCAGCAGCAAGCCACAGACCCACCACAGCACCGTGTGGTGGGTCTGTCGCAGATGCTTGCGGGCCTGCAAACGCATTCTCAGTGGGCGTGTTTCATGCCACAGTACTTGCCAATCGCCAAACCCTTGCAGGCCGATTGCAGTTCTTTCATGCACTGCTCAGCGTCTTTACCAGAGGCCAAACATTGTGCAGCCGCAGTATGTGCAGCCGCCATTGCGCGGTGGCGTTCAATATCTGCCTGTTTTTCTTGCTCCGAATGGGTTTGTGCCTGTGCCAACATCACTGGAGCGCACAGGAGAGTCAAAGTGCAACGAAGCCAAAAACTACGCATAGCCAACCTTTTTGCAAAGCCCAAAAAACCCACCAGTGTAGTGGAGTCGCGCACCCAAACAGTGCCCTGCTAGATATCAGGGCCGTAACCACTGGGCAAAAGTTTGGCGAAATTTGGTCAACTTTGGCGCAATGATGGCCGCGCAATACCCTTGCTCTGGATGACGGGCATAGTATTGGTGGTGGTAGGCTTCTGCGGGCCAAAAACAATCCAAAGGAGCTACTTCCGTCACGATGGGTGCATCCCATAGTGATGGGGCATCGATTTCTGCCAACCACTGCCTCACCTGTTGCTCTTGTTCTGGGCTGTGGCAATAAATGCCGCTGCGGTATTGCGTACCCACATCATGACCTTGGCGATTCAAGGTGGTGGGGTCGTGGGTAGCAAAGAAAACCTCCAGAATCTGCGCCAACCCTATGGTGTCAGGATCAAACGCCAACTGCACAGCCTCTGCATGGCCTGTAGTGCCACTGCATACCTGTTCATACTGGGGATGGGGGGTGTGGCCATTGGCATAACCACTTTGCACGGCTGTAATGCCGCACAAACGGCTAAAAACCGCCTCGGTGCACCAGAAGCAGCCGCCAGCCAAGGTGATGTGTTGAAGAGTCATAGCACCATTGTCCATGCCTACCGATTGACGCTGTGACTGTAGGTGATTACATTACTAACCAGTCAGTCATTAAAAGCAGTTACCGCGTGCCCTCTACCCCTTCCGATTCTTTGCCCTTGAAGACGACACGGATTCGTGTGCGCCGCAAACAGGCGCGTCCTGCCGAATTGTTGGATGCGGCATTGGATTTGTTCGTTGAGAAAGGTTATGCCGCCACCAAGGTGGAGACTGTGGCGGCTCGGGCTGGTGTGTCCAAAGGGACTTTGTTTTTATATTTCCCTAGCAAAGCCGACCTTTTCAATGCCGTGGTGCGAGAAAACATCGGCATCCGCTTTAGGCAATGGAACCAAGAATTTGAAGCTTTTCAGGGCAGCACTGCCGACATGCTGCGCTATTGCTACCACTCTTGGTGGGAACATGTGGGAGCCACCAAGGCATCGGGCATCACCAAACTCATGCTGTGCGAGGCGGGCAACTTTCCTGAGATTGCCTTGTTTTACCAGCGTGAGGTCAGTGAGCCCGGCCACGCCCTGATCCGGCGCATTTTGCAACGGGGCATAGACAGTGGTGAATTCCGATCTGTGGATTTGGACTATGCCGTCCATGCCGTTGTTTCGCCGCTCATGTTTCTCACCTTGTCACAACATGCCAGTCTGGCTTGCGTCCCCGGCTCTTTGACGGTGTCGCCACCGCTGTACCTGGAAAATCAGATCAATATGCTGCTGCACGGACTGCTTCAGCCGGAAGCAGGGCCGGGCATCCTAAAATCGCAGGCTTGACCCTGAACTGCCCTTGCGGAGAACCTTTCCATGAACATGCCCCTGAACACGTCTTCCATCCACACCAACGACCCGATTGAGCAAGCCCGCTACAACATGGTTGAGCAGCAAATCCGGCCGTGGAATGTGTATGACCCCGATGTGCTGGAGCTGCTGCACAGCCTGCGCCGTGAAGATTTTGCGCCTTCGGCATACCGCCATCTGGCGTTCATGGATATCGAAATTCCGCTGTGTGGCACCCCAGAAGAAGGCATCCGCACCGGCCAGTGCATGTTGGCCCCCAAGATTGAGGCCCGTCTGCTCAATGACCTGCAAGTGCGCAAGCATGAAAAGGTGCTAGAAATTGGTTCCGGTTCTGGCTACATGGCGGCCCTATTGGCTCGCTGTGGTGCGCAGGTGTTGGCACTGGAAATCCAACCAGCACTGGCAGAGATGGCACGCATCAACTTGCAGCGTGCAGGCATCAACAATGTGACCGTGCGCCAAGCCGATGGCTCCCGCGATCCCCTGCCCGAAGGGCCGTTCGATGTGATCGTGCTCAGTGGCTCGGTATCAGAAGTACCACAAGAACTGCTGGCCAAACTCAATGACGGGGGCCGTCTGGCTGCCATCGTGGGCGATTTCCCAGTCATGCGCATGACGATTGTGCAACGCAAAGGCGCCCGCTTTGAAACCACCCAGCCGTGGGACACCACTTCACCCCGCTTGCAGGGCTTTACCCAGCCCTCCAGTTTCAAGTTCTGAAGCACCTGAAAGAGCAGCACGGCATGGTCGATCATGTACGCCCCAAGGCTCTACCGGCTTGGTTCGCATCGTTGAGTAGCAGTCATGCGCCGCTGGTACTGGATGTGCGCGAACCTTGGGAGCTTCAGACAGCTTGCATTGCCACAGAGCCTCTGGAGCTATTGGCGATTCCCATGGGCCTTGTGCCCGCGCATCTGAGCCGCCTGAACCCTGAGCGCCCCATCGCCTGCCTGTGCCATCACGGGGTTCGGAGTTTACGGGTAGCCACCTTTCTGGAGCAACAAGGGTTCCAGCATGTGGCCAATATTTCCGGCGGCATCGATGCTTGGTCACAAACCGTTGACCCATCGGTGCCACAGTATTGAAACTTCTGCACAACCTGCCATGCCCATTTTTCCCAGGCTCCTGCCTCTTACTCTGGCCCTCGGGGCCGCATTGGCTGCGCCCGCACAAGCCCAAAGCCTGCGCGCGTTGGTAGAGTCGGCGCGCCAATACGATGCACAGTGGCAATCAGCACAAGCCCAGTTAGAGGCAGCACAGCGGCGAGCCGACCAAGCACGGTCTGGGCTATTGCCCAGTGCCGGTTTGTCTGCAGGAGCATCACGGGCACAAACTGGTGCCAGCCAGCTTCCACGCGATGTCAGCCTGAGCACACAAACCATGGGCATTAACGCATCCCAGCCGCTATACCGTCCTGCCAATCGGATCACTTTAGAGCAAGGCTTGCGCAATGTGGATGCTGCACAGGCCCAGTCAGATGCGGTAGCACAAGAATTGCTGATACGTGTGAGCCAAGGTTACTTTGATGTCTTGGCAGCCCAAGATACCCTCACCTTCGTACAAGCACAAAAAGCAGCCGTGTCAGAACAATTGGCAGCGGCCAAGCGCAATTTTGAGGTGGGGACATCCACAATCACCGACACACGCGAAGCCCAAGCCCGTTATGACTTGGTGGTTGCCCAAGAAATCGCCGCAGAAAATGACCTGCGCGTCAAAAATCTGGCACTCGACCAATTGGTCGGCTTAAACCACACGCAACCATTGCCTTTAGCGCAACCTTTGGCGTTGCCCAGTTTGCCCCTAGACAACAACCCCTTGCCTTGGGTAGAAAAAGCCGAGGCAGAGCAGCCTTTGGTGCGTCAGGCAGCCATCGCCTTGGAAGTGGCCCAACTCGAAACCCGAAAGGCCGCCACAGGGCACTTGCCCACATTGGATGCACAGTTGGGCTACAACGTGCAACGCTCGCCCAGCGGGACTGTCAACGCGCCTGGAATTTCAAGTCGCACCCACAGCACCAGCATCGGGGTGGCACTCAACTGGCCCTTATTTGCCGGTTTTGCCGTACAAAATCGGGTCAAAGAAACCTTGGCACTGGAAGAAAAGGCGCGCGCTGACCTAGACCACTTGCGCCGGACAGTGGCCCAAAATGCCCGTGCAGCCTTTTACGGCGTGCAATCAGGTTGGGGGCAGGTGAAGGCACTGGAAGCGGCTGAAGCCTCTAGCCAAAGTGCGCTAGAAGCCAACCAGTTAGGCTATCAGGTAGGAGTTCGCATCAATATGGATGTGCTCAACGCCCAAAGCCAGTTGTACCAGACCAAACGCGATCTGGCAGCAGCCCGTTACAACGTACTGATGGGCACACTCAAATTGCGTCAGGCCAGTGGCAGCTTGAGCACAGCAGACATAGACGCCATTGACGCCCTGTTGGCCCGATAAGGCCCATCCACTGGATAGGTCAGTCCAATCGCCCACGGTGGTATAACCAACCCTTCATGTGGTGACCCTGCATCAGTGCCTGTTTCAGGGTTTTACATGCTGTGCCATGCTGGTTCATGGATCGCAATGCCAGTGCCTTGACGCGCATCAATTCCATCTGCCACATTGCATCTGTATTGCCCACCATCGTTTGCAATGATTGGTCGGCTAAACGAAGCGCCATTTCAAAGTTTCCACACAGCACCAAGGCTTCGGCAGCAAGCCACTTGGCAATGGGTTCAGCAGCAGGACAAGCTTTTAAAAGGGCATCCACCTGATGGGTGATGTGTGTCCATTCCAGGTTGGGTGCATGAACTGGTTGTTCTAGCATACAAAGCAAAGAGGCAAAACTACCCCATAAAGACAATCCTTCTGTGTTGGCAATATGGGCAGATTGCTGTGCATGTGCCAAACCCGATTGACCGCCTAGCCAATTGAGCAAACCGGCCATTGCATGAAAGATCGCTCGGTCTTGTCGGGTCGAAGAGGCTTGGGCATAGCGTTCTGCCTCATGCAATGCCTGCATAGACAAATCCCAATTGCCATGCAACCACTCTAGGCAGGCCATCTGACAACAGCCCATGACCAGCGGATCAGAAAGAAAATAGCGCCTGCGGCGCTCCGCACTGAGCCGCTGACCAGACCCGAGCAAATGCTTAAACCACACCCTTGCTTCATCACGCTGGCCTAACCAAAATGATGAATTGATCATGGCCCAACACACGGTGTGATAGCTTTCTGCATCGGTAGCCCGATGCACCATACGCAGTGCATGTGCTTTACCCTTGGTGTTGGATTGTGCACTGGCATGAAGGTAAGAAAGAAACAGCGCATCAAAAGCCACATCGGGATGCTCTGGCAAATGCGCAATATTTTGGCAAATAATACGCGTCAGGCGATGGGCCTGCCGACTTCCATAGCCTTGCAGTGCAATCAGACAACGGACATGCTGTGCGCGGGCACGCATTCCTTCAGCATCAGCACCATAGCCTATTTGGCTTATTTTTTCAAAATAACTACAGGCGGTAGATATATCATCTTGCTTTAAAGCACCTTGTGCCGCCATCAGCCAACAATGGCGTGCCATCTCGATATTTTTGGCCTGCAACCAAATGTCTGCTGCAGCGGTATAATTTTCTTGGGATTGCAATAGTTCTGCACATTGCTTAGCATGATCTAAAAAGTCAGATGCAGAAAGTGTAGAGAGAACATAGTCACGCACCAAAGGATGATGAAAGGCAAAATATCCATTTCCTCTATCCAATAGAAATCCAGCAGACTTTCCAAGATCAATAACTTGCGCCGCCTTCAATTCACCGCAAAGAAAAACAAGATTCTGATATTGAAAACTCATCCCCTGCATGGCAGCAAATTGCAGCGCCAATTTGGATGATTGCATACGATTAAGTGTGGCGTTGCAGTATTCAGCAAAGTGGGGGTGCAATTGATCTTCACCCCAAAAATCAGCAATAAGATATAAAGGAATGCCCCGCGAATTTAATATCTTGCCTTTGATTTTTTTGGAATCTTCATCACCATTTTTATTTAAAGCATTGATAATTTCAAAAGCATCACTCTCACCAAGGGGCGACATGATGTAATCATAATGATTGCTATGCCTATAAGCATCTATCAGCGGCTTACTTGTTGTGTTATTAGTACGCCTAGTAGAAACCAAGAGAGACCCCTGCATGCAGGAGGAAATTTTACTGACAACACTCTTGGTAACATCGTCTAGCCAATCCCAGTCATCTACCACAAAACAAATAGCTTTCTTTTGCAGAGATAAAAATGAAGCAAAAATTAACATGGATTCCATCAACGCAGATGAATCCACTTCTTCTAATTCAATGAACTTCGTAATTATCTGACGGTGCTTTTCCTCTAAAAATTCACCTGCTTGCGCCATTAAAAAATGCAATCCACCAGCTATGTTTCCACATACTGAATGCTCTAAAGCACTGATAAAAAGCATCTCTCTTAACCCTTGCCCACGAGTGTGCTGACTTTCTGGCTTGCCTGCAAACCACCAGACATGTAGCCCAGCCTTCTGTGCCCGATGTGCAATCTCCCAAGCAGAACGACTTTTACCAAAACCGTCGTTTCCAATAATGGAAATTGATTGGCACTCGCCTTGCATGGCATGACATATTTTTTGATCTGCCACCTCCAATAATTTACTATGCCCAACAAACCCAGAAAATGGTACCGACACAGGTGGAAAATTTGCACGAAACGAATGTAAATTCATTACATGCAACATAAAATCATGCTTTATGCCCCGAAAACGAATGGGGCCTTTTGCTGGCTTTTCTTTATCGTGCAAAATATCGGAAAAACTTTTACAGCAAACAAATTGACCCACATCTGCATACAAGGCCAACCGATAAACCAATCTTGTACGCCACCCTTGAATACGCCATTGACCCTTTGAGAAAAATACATGTACTTTTCCTGCTGTTGCCCCCATGCGCAACGGCAAAATATCGCCAAAACGCTGCCACAAAATAGCGACAGCCTGAAGAATCTGACGCCGCGCCCCGGTGTGAACATCAAGATGCCCAAAGATTATGGTGCATCCAATATCATCGGTTTCTATGATTTCTCCACCCAATGAGCGCAATATTTTTTGCACCTCGAGAATGACTTCTTCGGGGTCTTTATTTTGCTGTTGATGAAAGACCTCAAACTCATTTCTCTCTATACGCAGCAACCCTAGGGTTGCTACTTCATTGAATTCATAATGAGCAGATAGATTAACCCATCTTGCTGCACTATCAATGTCATTTAAATTATTTTTCTGTGCTACAACAATAAATTCATCAATCGCTTTTCTTCTTAAAGAAATCCAATCATTGAAATCTTCTGATACCACATCATCAAAGCCAGCAAGCCAAGACTCCTCCATCGCATCCCTCATCAAAACTTGTACAAGATTTGATGATTTTTTAGTCTCCCCATGAAAGATAGATTTCAATACAAAAAAATCTGACGCTACTTTTCCCAACGGAATAAATGCAACGTTTTCTCTATCAATCTGAATGGCTGGCGGCAATCCGATTGATTGCCATGTTTTTGTAATATCGGAGATAACAACACGCAAATTGGCCTTGGCTGATGACGCATCTTGGTGGGGCCAGAAATATCTGGCCAAAGCATCTCTAGAAACGAGCCGCCCTGGCTGATAGGCTAAAAACGCCAAAATAGCCACAGATTTTTTATATTTGAATTTAATGGCTGTTTTTTTATTTTCACAAATAACCCCAACCAACCCAAAGAAACTCAGTATTATTTCTGGCGAATAGTCTCTATTATTCATGGCTCTGATTTATTTTTATTTCTTCTGAGTGATTTTTAGCTAAAGAACGGCGTAATAATTCAACATTAAAAATCTATTTTTTAAAAAAACATGGTTTTAAATCATTTTGAGGCCATACTTGATGATAAAAAATGACCAGTTTTGTCCAAGCAAATTTTTTAAGCAAGCAAAAAATTTCCACACAGCTTCCCAAGCTAATTCTATAAAACGCGATCTCACGAAGATTGCAATTTATTTCAATTGGTGCCATGCAGAGGCACCCACCTGCCTCACCACCAGACGTCAAGCCCCCACTCCACAGCACCTTGGCGCTTGGGCCACACAAGCACGAACCATAGCTAAGATGTATCGAGGTGGCAGCTCTGATTGTCTTCTAACGATTCTCTAACGATTGCTGAATAGAGTATGCCCATCGCCCGTTATGGGCATGTACAACTTCTCACCGCTTGAGGTAATCATGCGATCTTTCATTCCTAGGCTGCCAGTACGGCGGTTGCCTCGTTTCGCTGGCTCTCGTGCTGCACAAGGTGGTTTCACACTGGTGGAGCTGGCCATTGTGCTGGCGGTCATTGGTCTCATCATTGGTGCAGTAGCCATTGGCAAAGACGTACAACGCAATGCCGAATACACCAAGATCAAGAACAAGTTCATTGACCAGTGGGAACAGGCCTACAACCAGTACTACCAGCGTACCGGCGTCGTGGTGGGAGACTCTCAAACACAACCACGGTTGATGGTCAATGGTACTGCCTATACAGCCACTGGCAACAACCCCATCTCTGGTGGCAACATGGCCACACTGATCGCTGCTGGTAGTGAGCCCATTCCTGTCTGCGAACGCAATCCAGAAACTGGTGTGATGCGCTCCGATGCACCACGCACCGATCTGCGCAATCTGATGACCAGAGTGGGGGTTCGTATGCCGCCTGGCCGGGCCGAAGGACAAGAAGATTTGTATGTCTATACCGATACCAATGGCTCACCACAAGAAGTTCAGGTGTGTTTCCAGTGGAATCGCCCCACAGTGCCTGAAGGTGCCGGAAACGTCATGGTGATTGCCGGTTTGACCCCCGATTTGGCCCGCATGCTCGATCAAATGATTGATGGCAAGCCCGACGCCCGCGAAGGCCGTTTCCGGTTGCGGGGCATTGGCAACGATACAGCCAATGGCCCCGGTGTTGAATGGTCAGCCAACAACAGTTATGGCCGTGGTGCCACTGGCACAACAGACGTTGGTGCTGGCAACACCCGCGACGAAGAACAGGTCATCACCCTGACCGCCATTTACAAAATGAACCAGTAAATCCGCTTCGGGGAACTCCATCATGAACTCTCTACTTCAACAGCCCCGGCATCGGGCCCGTACGCTGCGCCAACAAGGCTTTACTTTGGTGGAGCTGGCCATTGTGCTGGCGGTCATTGGTCTCATCATTGGTGCAGTGGCCATTGGCAAAGACGTACAACGCAATGCCGAATACACCAAGATCAAGAACAAGTTCATTGACCAGTGGGAACAGGCCTACAACCAGTACTACCAGCGTACTGGTGTCGTGCTGGGAGACAGCCAAACCGCGCCCCAAAACATGGTCAATGGCGCACGGTTTCTGGCAGCAGATGCCGCTAACCGTTCTGGCCGTGACATGACTGGTGTCACACCGCCCAACGCTATTTGCCGGGCGGCTGCAGGGCAGGGCATGCCCCGTGGCTTTACTGCTGGCACCGATCCCGATTTGCGTGTATTGATGAACCGGGTGGGTATCCGTATGCCCCCAGGCCGTGCCGAAGGTTTTGAAGACCGCTATGTATACCTAGACAGCAATGGCAACCCGCAAGAAGTGCAGGTTTGCTTCCAATGGAACCGGCCATTGGCTAACGGTTCAGACAACAGCCTGGGTGATGGTGCTGGGAACGTTATGGTCATTACCGGATTGACCCCCGACTTGGCCCGTTCACTCGACCAGATGATTGATGGTAAGCCTGACGCCCGCGAAGGCCGTTTCCGTCAGCAGGGCATTGCCAACAATGCCGACTCGGCAGGTGGTAACAGTGGTACAGCCAACGCCCCCGGTTCTGAATGGCATGCCAACAACCGCCAGCAAATCACGGCCAATGCAGCCGGTGGCGATGGCCGCACTTTTGACGAAGACCAAGTCGCCATCGTGACCGCCATCTACAAGATGAACCAATAAGCGCCTGATGCGCAGTACCCCATTGCAGGAGATTTCTTCATGAGCAAACCACATTCCATCCACAGACTGCACCGCCAAGTGCAACAGGGCTTTACCCTGATTGAGCTGGCGATTGTGCTGGCAGTCATTGGCCTGATCATCGGCGCAGTAGCCATTGCCAAGGATGTACAGCGCAATGCCGAGTACCAAAAGGCAGTGAACAAGTTTGCCTACCAGTGGAAAATGGCCTATGACCAGTATTACCAACGTACGGGCGTTGTGCTGGGTGACTGTCAGCAAGCACCAACCTATATGGTCAATGGTGCTGAAACCGAGATTCCGACCGGAACCAATGCTTGCACGCGCCCTGGTGGCTCGGGCACGGCTGGCATTCCTGAGAATTTTGCCAACCGTGGTCTGAAAATCTGCAACGGACAAGGCTATGCAGCAGGTCAGGTGGGCTTGGGCGATGCCACACTGGCCACCCAAAACCTGCGTGCTTTGATGACCCGTGCTGGTGTGCGTATGCCCCCAGGCCGTGGTGAAGGGCATGAAGACCGTTTTGTCTACATTGACTCCAACGGAAATGCCGCCGAATTGCAAGTGTGTTTCCAGTGGAACACTTCGGGCACGGCCAGTGGGGCGGGCAATGTGATGGTGGTGCGTGGGCTGACGCCTGATCTGGCACGCTTCATGGATCAAGTCATTGATGGCAAGCCCGATTCGCGTGAAGGCCGGTTCCGTATCCAAAGTCGTCCCTCGCATGCAGCGGCCACTGAAGCCAATGCGCCAGGCACACAATGGGAAGCCAACAATACCCAAGGCAACAATATTGCGACAACCGCCGCTAACAGTGCTATGGGGGGCAGCGACACCCGCCAGACCATTGACAACACCAGCGGTAATACAGCCGGGACGAGCACAGGACGCACCTTTGATGAAGATCGTGTGATTCTGTTGACTGCCCACTGGATCATGGAGCAGTAATTGAACGGCCTGCGCACCTTCAAACTTTTGGCCCTAACCTGTGCAACTGTACTGTTGGGGGGAGGGGCATGGCTGGCCCAGCGCGGGCTGACACAACTGGCCATGGAACGCCAGCAGTCAGCCCAGTTGCAGTCCGAACTGGACAATGCCCGCAGGCTGATGCCTGAAGTGGAAAAGCGCGAACGATTGGTGCGCTCAGTACAAGACATGGCCCGGCAGGTGGATCGCATGGGGTTTGACCCTTCACAGTGGCGTGAACGCCGGTTGCGCCGATTGCCGGGGCCAGCCACCCGTTTGGAGGCCACGCAATTCTTGGCTGAACTGGGGCGCGGCACTGAGCGCACATGGTTTGTGGCCGATGTTTTTGAAATTGCGACTGTGACAAACAATGCAGGGCTGTTCCACCCCCCCCAACCGGGGGATCTGGGCCTGACATTTGGCATCAGCGGCACTTTGCATTTTCATACGGCCTCTGCGTCGCCGACTCCCAAGGTGCTGCCATGAATGTTGAACACGTATACCGCATCACCGATGCTGGGTGGGTGCACTGTCATGGTCATCAGGTGCAAGATGTGCCTGCTTGGCCTAGTTTGAAACACAGCGCACTGGTGGTGCTGGATCTGGATGACATTCCTACCGATGTGTGGCGGTTTGAAGGCAAACCTGAATATGCTTCAGCACTGATTGAAAAGCGTATCCGCACAGAAGGACTGGTTGAAGGTACAGCGCATATCGTCATTCATCGATTGGTCAAAGTTCCGCGTGGCTTTCAGGTATTTTTCTCGGCCATTCCGTTGGATTTTTGGCAACGGGTCAGTCAATGGGCAGAGGAACAGTCCGACCACTGTCTGATCATGACAGTGGCTGGATTGTTGTCGCAGGGGGTGTCGATAGGCAAAGCACGATTGCTCTTGTCACAACGGCGACTGACCTGTTTTGCCCAGACAGATGCTGGCATGGTGTTTAGCTCCACCCAGGCACTGGGTCAGGGCATGTCTGTGATGAGCGGTGCCGCGCGGGTTTTGGTGGCGAACCACAGCGAGTTGTTGACCCGTTTGGGTGCCGGTGCCGTCGAATGGGGCGCACTCTGGAGTACCAACACCACCGACACCAACGATTGTCTGACCATCTTAGAGGCCGTGTTAGGCAATGCACCACGCACCCTGCCTGCGGTAGAGTTGTCTGGTGTGGGTGAACGGATACAAACCGTATTGCCTTTGCTGGCAGTTCAATCCGCCAGCCAGCACGCACTCAATCCTTTGTTGGGGCGGGTGGCTTGGAAGGCAGAGCGTTGGGTTTCAGTCATCACTGCCATCACCGCCATCGCAGGGGTGGGTTTGGCGGGCGTTGGAATGCTCACGAGCCAAAAGGCACAGCAGCAACATGCTGCCAGCCAAGCATCCCGGGCAGAGTTGTCCAAATTGCAGGAGCGTATCCAATCGGTGTCTTCTGTAGATGCTCCCAAGCAACTTTTACCTCTGGCCGATTTTGCCCGGCAATTGGATGAAGGCGCACGGCACGATCCCGTGGCCTTTCTGACCACTCTCAAAGCGGCAGCAGGCAGTGATATTTACATCCATCGTGTGCGTTTGGAGCTGGCAGGACAGTCCCGCCAGCGGTCTTTCCGCGTGGATGGCACCGTCGCTGTCGGGGCATCGGCATCTATGGTGCGCTGGAGCAACCAAATGAGTGCTGCCGGTTGGAAACTGAAGGCGTTAGAGCCTGCCAATCCTGCCCCAGGTGCCTTCTCATACGAACTGGTTGCTATGGCAACTCCATCGGGAACTTGAGGCCATGAAATACGCTGCTTTACTGTTGAACGGTTTGGCCGTCTTATTGTTGGGTTGGGGTACGTATGGGGTGGCCCAATTGGTGCAAGCCCGTGGGCCGGTGGTACGGCCTATCATGGTGGAGCTCGCGCCATTACCCACCGCACTACAAGGGGATCAAACCCGCATGATGGAGGCGTTGGGTGCTATGTCGCGCCTGCAAACGCAGTCCTTCAGCTCCCACGCTGGGGCCGAGAATCTGCTGGCCTTGCCCACGCCAGGCAGCGATGTGGTGGGCAGTGTGCAAATGCCTACACGCTCTTTGTCGGTGCATCTGGAAAATCTGGCCGTAAACACCCAGTCGGTGATGATTGATGGGCGACTCGCGCAACGCGGCACCCGTCTCCACCACGGTGGCCGGGTCTCACAGGTACAACCTAGCGAGGTGGTAGTGACAGAACAGTTGGGGCGCCAAACGCTGTCGCTCCCACTGTCTGAGCTGCGGGTAGGCACTCTCAGATGGGCGGATGGCTCTCCAGCCAGTGTCAACACACAACAGTTCCGCTCGGGTTTGGCTGGCAGTGCACCATCAGCCGTCAAGGTGACCCCATGAGCAAAGCCATTGGGGTGGGGGCCGGCGCTGGCGTCTTGGTGCTGTGTGCCTTGGGCGTTTGGCAACAAGGACAACCGGGTCTGCGAGGTGTGTCTGTCCCTGCGCACCGGGTAGAAGGTATGGCTGTCGTACCAACCCCGATGGCAGACACCACCTACACAGCCCCCGACAAGACCACCACCAACCCCACCACCACGACAGGCCAAGAAACCATATCTGGCGCACCCTCTGCTGTGGCCTATACGGCGGCACAGGCTTCGGCGGGCACGGCCGTGCCCAACCAAACCAATGACACAGTGCTCAAAGCCCAACTTGATGGTTTATCGGCACCAGGCCGGCACCCCAGTCCATTAGAAATGGATCAGTGGTTGGCAAAGCTCCAGCAAAGCCAAGGTAAAGAGGCCTTGGGTGCGGTGGATGTGAACACCCTGCGCCACAACCTACAAGCCACTGCCCGCCTGCATGCTTTAACGCAACAGCTACTGCCCCTGGCCCAAAACCCTACGGTTGAAAACAACCAAAAACTTCAACTGCTGGTGGCCGAGATTCAGCAAGTGCAAGGCGCGTTGCGCACAGACGTATTGGCCCCAAAGTGATCACCATGATGACTAAGACCTGCGATTTTTCCCTGCCTATTCGGGCTTCTGCCTGCGTTGCCCTGATGGGCTAACAGTCCGCCGGATTACTGTGCGATTTGCCGGAACGACATCTTCCTCATGACGAATTTCAAGACTCACCTTAGCAGCGCCAAGGACAGTTCCATGAACAAACAACCCTTTCTTAAGCCCTTGGTGATGGCCTGTGCCGTATTGGTGCTGGGGGGCTGCGCTGGTCAGCCACCACGCAGTGCCAGCAGCCTCCCACCGCCAGATGCTGTGGCGGCCGATCAGCTGCGAGAGCACATGGTGCTGGAATCGCAGCGCCTGCTGGCCCATCAGCAATCCTTGCAAGAGGGGCTGAACAAACCAGCGCCTGCGCCGGTCATTGCCCCAGTGGCCCCAGTGTTTGATCCGCTGGAAGGCAAATTGATCAATATTGCCATGTCCAAGGCCACGATCAGTCAGATACTGGAAGCATTTGCCGATGCAGGAAAACTCAATCTGATTGTTGATCCCGCCGTCCTCAAAGGGGGGCAGCTCGCAGACATGCACCTGCGCCACATCACCTTGCGCGAAGGTTTTAACGAAGTATTACGCACCTACGACGTGGCGGGTGAGTTTCGTGGCAACACCCTGCGGGTGAACTTGACAGAAGAAAAGTTCTTTGCCCTCAACTTTCTGAACACCAAGACGAGTATTCAGATGGGCTCCGGTGGCAACGTTTTTGGCAGCACTACGGGTGGTAATTCGGGCGCCCAACAAGGCAGCCTCACCCTCTCTGGTGGAGGCGGCAGCAACAGTGATCCATACCTAGAACTGGAAAACGCCTTGAAATCGGTGCTGGGTGAAAACACCCAGGCCCGTTCGCCGCAGCAATCGCCTTCCTCGTCAAACCCTTCGCCCGCTGCGGCCCCGACAGCCTTTTCTGCTGGCATGTCAGGGAACTCTTCGGCAACAGCATCCAATGCCCCCTTGGCAGTCACGCCCACTATGGGGGATGACACAGGCTTTACCCTGAACAAGATGACGGGCACGCTCTATGTCAAAGCCCGGCCCTCGAAAATGAGGGCGGTAGAGAAAATGCTAGCCCAAGTACACAAGGTACTGGGCAAACAGGTGTACGTCGAGGCACAGCTGATCGATGTGCAACTGGCAGACAACTTTGAATTTGGCGTAGATTGGACCACGTTGCGCAGCCGTCTGGCGGCTGGGTTTGGTGCCTCTCCCATGCAACTGTCAGGTAGCACAGCCACTTTGCCCAATGCCAGTACGGGCTATGCAGCCAGAGCCCTTTCTATTCCAGCCGCATTGATTGGCAGTGTTTCGGGGCCAGCGGCGGGCCTGTCCTACCAAGGCAGCAACTATGGTGTGGTGATCAACGCCTTGCGCTCCTTTGGCAACCTCAAGGTGCTCTCCAACCCGAACGTGCAAGTGCGCAACGGCACCCCGGCCCTGCTATCGGTTGGCAGCAGCACCCGCTATGTGTCTCAGTCTTCGTCCACGCAAACCGCACCGGGCGGAGGTGCTACCACCACGTCCTCCAGCGTGCAAACCGATACGGTTTTCTCTGGGGTGATGGTGGGGGTCTTGCCCATGGTTCGGGATGATGGGCGCATTGAACTGTTGGTCAACCCCATGCAGAGCGATGTCGATCCCAGCAGCTTGCAACTGGTGGCCGTGGGTGGAGAAAACCTGGTGTCCTTACCCAAGGTCAGTTACAAGGGGCTCACTACCACTTTGAATGTGGCCGATGGCGATGTGGTCGTGGTGGGCGGTCTGATTGATCAGCGCAGCTCTACCAACGACCGGGGGGCTCCAGGGGTCTCTGATGTGCCCCTGCTCGGCAAGCTGTTCAGCAATGAGAACAAAGTGCATGGCAGCCGTGAGTTGGTCATCGTCTTGCGGGTGCGTGTCCTATGAGCCTGATCCATGATGCACTGAAATCGATGGACACCCCTGCTGTGTCTACCCCCGTGGCGTCACGCCCTGCCACCACTGCTGCCCGCCCCGCTTGGTTGGGAGGGGTATTGGCTTTTGTCAGTGTGCTTGGTGCAGGCGGTGTTGGCTGGATGTTGTGGCAGGATCAACTGTCAGACAACATCAACATCCCGCCACAGGCCATGGTGCAGTCTCCCCCCGTGGCGCCACTAGCTGTACCCGCCACGGCAGAGGCACCTACAACGCTCACTGCGCCGCCAGTGGCTGTTGCACCTGCACCACCAGCAGCACAAGCACCGGCCCCGGTGCGCGTGGCAGAGACAGCCCCTCCGGCGGCTCCCGCTGTAGTGACAGCCGCCGTGGCCAAGCCTATGCAGGCATCACCACGGCGTGCCCCAGCAGCCGTGAGTGCAACCAAAGACGCTGCACATTCTGCTCCCTCCGTAGCGGAGACCCCGGTGGAGTTGCTTTTTGCCCGTTTTGTGGCTGCTATGAAAAGCGGGCAGCAGACCGATGCAGAACAGGCATTGGCCGCATTGAAGCAACAACTTCCTGCGGGTGCCATTGGGTTGGTACGCGCGCAAGCCTGGTTTGATCTTCAAGCAGGGCGGGACACGGCTGCTGCCGAAGGCTACCGCACCATTCTGGATCGTATGCCTGGTGATGAAGAGGCGGCTATCAATCTGGCCAGTATTCAAAGTCGGCAACACCAATCCGAAGAAGCTCGGGCCACCCTGGATGCGGCTGCACGGCTGCAACCCGACTCCACTGCACTGCGTGCTGCCCTGAGCCACTTTACCCCTGCCATTCGCCATGACCGCTAGCACGGTGTACGCCGCTCTGGGGCTGGTGCGCAACCCTTTTCCACCCACGCCAGATGCAGGCTCTTACTTCTTCACCCCACGGTTGGAGGAGGAGTTCACAGAAATCCGCCATTGCATTGAGACGCGCAAGGGCTTTGCCCTGTTGACGGGGGAGGTAGGGCTGGGCAAAAGCACCATGGTGCGGCGTTTGTTGGACACCTTGCCACCGGGGAAATGCCATTCCGCCCTGATTCTGAACACCTTTTTGCAAGGTGAGGCGCTGTTGTCGGCCATTCAAACAGATTTTGGCCTGCCTCCCGCCGAATCAGTGGGGCAAGGTTTGACGCAATTGACAGAGTTTTTGATCGCTCAGCACCAAGCCGATCAAATCAGTCTGCTGGTCATCGACGATGCACAAAACCTGACCGTGGAATCTCTGGAGCTGGTGCGGTTACTGTGCAATTTAGAAACAGGGCAAGAAAAACTGTTGCAGATTCTTCTGGTAGGACAGCCAGAGCTGGAACAAACCTTGGCATCGCCACAACTGCGCCAACTCAAAAGCCGCATTGTGAAACACACCCGTCTGACGGGTCTGAAAAAAGACGAGTTGACTCGGTATTTTGATTTTCGTGTCAATGCTGCCAATGCGTCGGGACGCTTATCGATCCACCCCGCCGCTGTAGAAAAACTGTACCAAGTCACGCAAGGTAATTTACGACAGGTTCACTTGGTGTTGGATCGCTGTCTTTATGGTTTAGCCAGTCATCGCCAATCGGTGATTGATGTGGCCCTGATTGGCCGTGCGGTGGCCGACCTCCCGGATCTGGGAATGGCACCAGGCGCAACAGCACCAGAACATCGCACGCAGCGGGCCTGGCTTGCCGCGGGTTTACTGGCAGGTACAGCCACAGTAGCCGCCGCAGGCTGGTACTGGACTGCACAACAAGCAGAACCTTTGCCTGCAGCGCCTGCCAACACAGTTCCAGCTCCGGCAGCCCCAGCAGCTCCAGCCACACAGGCATGGACTGAGCCCCCCAAGGCAGTAACCCCAGAACCGTCCGAGCAAACAACGCCCCAAAGCCATCCACAAGATGTGGCCCTTTCTCCGCGTCAAGTATGCGAACAAAAATTGAAGGCCGTTGCCGAAGCGGATGATGTGCTGCAAGTGCAACGCCTGCCCACCGGTGTTGCAGACATGTTGCGCCCTTCCAATCGGGTGTGTTCTTTCAAGGCAGACGAAGAGACTTGGGCAGCTTGGCTCAGTCGTAATCAAGTGCGCCACATTCTGACCGCCCAGCAGGCCACTCGCAGCGTGCAAAGTGTGCTCAAAAGCCAAGGCCTGCTTGATATTCCTGCCCCTGATGGCCTTTTCGGCCCCAAAACGGGAGAGGCTTTGTCCCGTTTTCAGCAGCAACACCGTCTGGCCCCAACAGGACAACCAGACGAACTGACTTTCTTGCTTTTGGAGAATTTAAATGTACCAGCCCGCTGAATCCGTGTTGGCGACTTCGCTGCGCCCACAGCATGCTGTAGATCCCAGCACAGATCGATTGGCCGTTCTGAAAGACAAGAGTCCTTCACTGGGTGCGGCATTGGTACAAGCCGGGGTGGTGTCTCACGTCGCCATCGATTACGTACTCCAGAAGCAGAAAATTGAAAAAGTGCCTATGGGTAACTTGCTGGTAGAACTGGGGTTTGCCAGCGCCAGAGAGGTGGCCTTGCACTTGGCCGGTCAACGGGGTTTGAGTTTTGTGAACCCCAATGAAATGCCCGAACCTGATACGGCAGTAGCAGGCGTTTTCAACCGTGCGCTGTGCCTGACATACGGCTTCTTGCCAGTGCGAGAAGCCGATGGGCTGATTGAAGTGGTGCTGGGCGATGCACAGCCAGACGTGGTCACGGAGCTGGTGCGGCGCAAACTGGGCAAAGACTGCCGTTTCTTTCAGGGTGAGTTTGACCGGGTGGCGCAGGCTATCCAACAGCACTATTACTTTGCAGACAACCCACCGGCCCGGTTGATCGAAAGTGAAGTGCGCAAACTCGAGGCCGACATTGACCGGGCTTACAGTCCAGCACGTCTGCTGGAACACATGCTGCACTTGGCTGTGCGCGAACGGGCTACCGATGTCCATTTGGCACCCACTGCCCGCAGCCGTTCGGTATTGATGCGGGTCGATGGTGTGCTGCGCCCCATCTTTGCGTTGTCACCCGCGCTGGATCGGTTGGTGGTCTATGTGAAGTTGCAGGCAGATATGGATGCCAGTGAGCAACGATTGCCACAAGACGGCAGCTTTACAGCCCAGGTGATGGAGCAAAACTTCACTATTCGGGTCTCTACGCTGATTTCAGAGTTTGGCGAGCGGATGGTGCTGCGTATGTTGCCCGAGCGCAGTAGTCTGGACAAACTCGATGACCTCGGCTTTTTGCCTGAAGACGTGGCCGCCATGTCCAAGGCATTCTCCAAACCGCATGGACTGATCCTGATTACCGGGCCCACCGGCTCTGGCAAAAGCACCACACTACATGCTGCCCTGCGTATGCAGCCTTTGATTGAGCGCAATGTGCTCACCGTAGAAGATCCTGTGGAATACCGGGTTCCTGTGGCTTGCCAAACAGAAGTCAATCGCCGTGCCGGTTACGAGTTTGCCAATGCCATGCGCCACTTTCTGCGCCATGACCCCGACATTATTTTGGTGGGGGAAATTCGAGACCCTGAAACGGCCAGAGCGGCATTGGACGCCTCCTCCACAGGGCACTTGGTGCTGTCCACATTGCACGTAGGCAGTATTTTCGGGGTCATGCCCCGACTGAAGCTGCTGGGGGTAGATGCAGAAACCATTGCAGAAAACTTGGTCGCCGTCATTAACCAACGGCTGGTGCGGCGTATTTGTCCACACTGTGCGGCACCACGCTTGGCTACTACCGAGGAGCGCCGGTGGTTAGGACAGGTAGAACCCGACGAAGCTTTGCATGTTTACCACGGCACCGGTTGTCACCACTGCCGTGATACGGGTTATCTCGGTCGTTTGCCTGTGTATGAAATGCTGGTTGTCAGCCGCGACTTGGCCGATGCCATTGCATCGGATTCCAACCGAGCAGAAACACGCCAGCGGGCATTGGCCGCAGGAATGCGCCCGATTCTGACGCTGGCCCGACACCGTGTATTGGCTGGTGAAACCACGATGGAAGAAATCCTGCGCACCGTGGGTGAAGACTGAACCTCGCCTAGACAAAGCACAAGATGGCTACTCTCAACACTTATTACTACCGTGTGTTGTTACCACATGGTGCCTTGAAGTCTGGTCTGCTGCGTTTGGCAGTAGAACGAGACCTCTCGGCGCGTTTGCGCTTAGAGGCAGAAACAGATGGCACAGTCGTTCATCTGTGGCGTTTGCCCGCATGGTTGGCTGGTGCAACAGACATGGTGTTGCGCTTGTTTCGCCATCAGGTGCGTACCGAGGATTTGGCTGGATTCTTGCGCGATCTCGGTTTGATGATGCGGGCGGGTGTGCCGGCCTTGGAGGGTTTAAAAACCCTCATTGACGAAAGTGATGTGGGAGGTAATCAGGCCGTCGCCACGGTGGCGCGTCACATGTGCGATGACCTCAATGCTGGTGTGAGCATGACGGAAGCCTTTAACCGCCACCCCAATATATTTCCTGAAACAGTGCGCAATCTGGTGGCGATTGGTGACCAGTCTGGCACATTAGATCGAATGCTAGGAGAATGTGCAGACCATGTAGAACGTATGATGAATATCAAACGTGACATTAAAACTGCACTAATTTACCCAGCATTTGTTTTTGCCACTATTTTTGGTGTGGCAGGCTTCTGGATTTATTATGTCGTGCCCAATATGGCACGGCTTTTCAAGCAATTACAAGCCAAATTGCCACCTTTGACTGAATGGTTGGTATCATTTGCCGATGCTTTATCCAATCATCTTCCTTGGGTAGTATTGGTTTTGGTCGTCTTGAGTATAGCTGTGACCATATTATTCAAGCGATCTGAGCGGTTTCAGGTGGGCACTTATTCATTTTTGCATCGCTTGCCGATTGCCCGTACATTGTTGGTATCCTCTGGTATGGCGCACATGACAGAGCATTTGTCTATCTTGGTACGTGCGGGGGTAGATTTGGTTTCCAGCTTGCGTATTTTAGGACGTGCCACCAAAGATCGTTACTACCGAGTGCGTTTGCTACAAATCTCTGAATCAGTGTCCAGAGGTGAATCGGTATCATCATCCATGCGCCGTGTAGGTGGGTTTCCGGCAATGGCCGTACGCATGATTGCTGTAGGGGAGGAATCTGGTAGTTTAGATGACCAGCTATCGCATTTGGCTGCTGAATACCGTAAACGCTTGGAAGTATTGGTAAAATCGCTGGCAGAAATTCTGAAGCCTGTCATTATTTTAGTGGCAGGTGGTTTATTCCTATTTTTGATAGTTGCGCTGCTTCTGCCAATTTATGACTTGGTTCGGCAATCTGTCAGCCAGACTATGGGGTAAATCATGGAAAAACCATTATTGGTAGGCGGTGGGGTACTTTTGCTTGGTTTGCTAGGGGCCACAGGGTTTGTGGTGCCCACCCTCAAAGCCAATAACCCCCCGGTATCCACAGGGGTGATACCAAAAAGATCAACACCCACAAGCCCTTCTACCGAGTCTATTGCTGCAAAAACTCCAGTAGCCTCATGGAGCAAAGAAGATCGTCGTAAAAAATTAACGCAGCTGCGTACAGAGATGTCCGCTGTTTTGGCACAAGGCCATCGTGCGTCTCCTCAAAAATCTTTGGCCTTATTAAACGAGCTAGAACAACTGTCTCAGGGAGAAGTTGATCCCCGGTATTTTCAGACTTTACGCAATATCCTGAATGAGAGTATCACGGTTCAGACACTCAACCTTGAGCTTCAAAAGCTTTCCAGCAGCACTGCACCACAGGACGTTGCCCGTACACAGGCTGTGCTTGATGAGATTCGTGCAGCCAGTCAACGTATTAATCATGAGGCGATGCTGCTAAAAACCTATGCTTCAGCGCCATTGCCAGGTAAAAAAATACCATGAAATGCACTGTAGCCAGCATATCCTGTCCTGCCCGTACAGCACAGACTGGATTTTCTCTGCTGGAGGTTGCTGTAGCCTTGGTTGTTGCTGGGCTATTATCATGGGCTACCTTCAGTGGCTACGAAACAGTGTCAGCCCAGCAAGAGCGAGAAAGAGCACAGGCAGTGGGACAACAACTTCAATCCATGCTGCGAGCCTTTTCTATGCGACATGGCCGGTTGCCTTGCCCAGACACCAATGCAACAGCCAACGGTTACGAATCCATGACTTCTGGGGCATGCACTGCCGGTAATCAACTAGGATGGTTTCCATATATTAGCCTAGGGTTAGATATTCCACCGCCGCTGCACCGTGCACGGTATGCCGTTTTTCGCTCTGCGCATGCAGATCCACTGCAAGACGCAGATTTGGCAGTGATTAAGGAGCGCACAGACGATTCGCCCAGCGAGCCAGATTATCTGGATGTCACAGATCTGGTCGTTGGTTTGAACAACGCATCCAAATTGTCTTTGTCCACAAGTCATCCCTACCTGACAGGCGATGGCGGGCCGTCTGGAGCAATCGACTGTGGCGCTAATCCTGTCATGGCGGCGGCCTATTGGCTGGTGATTCCACTACAAGACAAGGACGCAGACAACAACCGCCTTGATACACCACAGACAACATCTGGCCTGTGTGCTGCCAACCCTGCTGCACCTTTACGCGTCCACTCCGATGACATCGTGCTGGCAGAATCTCCAGCACAACTGGCGGGGTGGTTACGCAAAAGTATGCCGTGATTGGTGGCACCCATGGTGAGCACCGTTCTGTCTTTTGTCCCTCTTGCTGAGGTTTTTCCATAAATGATGCCGCATTCCGTTCATCGACCATCCTTTGGATTTGGCTTGGTCCAAGTGCTGCTATTGATTGCGGTACTCAGTGGCCTTGCCACTATGGGCTATCTCCAATGGCGCGAACGCTCTGCCATCGATGCTTCTCAGCAAGAGCGCCAAGCACTGGCACAAGCAGATTTGGCCATTCTGACTTTTGCCACCGTCCTGAAACGGCTGCCATGCCCTGACACCAACCGCGATGGTCTGGAAGACTGTGGCGGTGGTACGCAAAAGGGTTGGCTCCCTTCTCTCACTTTGAGTCTAGCGGGTGCAGATGCTGGAGTGGATGTAGGCCAACTCAGATATCTGATTCAACGCGGTGGCGGTGCTTTTGATTTGACAGTGTTGGATGATGCTTGGCGTCCATTGGAATACGATGACACAGGCAAGACTTTTGCCTCTATGAGTGCCTCCAATGGTGCTCTCACCTTGGCTGATTTATGCCAGCGCCTCAATGAAGGCGGGAAAGCCAGCTATACCGCAGGTATGGCAGAGGTGCGCTCAACCCCCGTACGGACTGTGGCCTATGCCTTGGTACACCCTGGAATCAATGATGCCGATGGGGATGGTTCGCTGTTTGATGGCGTCAATGCCAGTGCAGACAGTGCAGTAGAAGACCCCATCCGCAGACCTCTG
Organism: Giesbergeria sinuosa; assembly: GCF_042652905.1. NCBI lineage: Bacteria > Pseudomonadati > Pseudomonadota > Betaproteobacteria > Burkholderiales > Comamonadaceae > Giesbergeria > Giesbergeria sinuosa. Next base: position 34,116 of record NZ_JBHSHJ010000013.1, read on the forward strand.
CTGGCAAGTTATAACGATATCGTATTGGAAAAATCGTTTGCCAATTTGTATTCCACTTTCCACTGTCAAACGCTGATCGACTCTATCAATACTGTTGCATTGGGCTTGGATGTTGTGCAACAAGTAGAAGATTTACGCCAAGATAATATTGACTCCGCTAAACGGGCAGTGGCTTTTGCAGCATTGGGCGCAGGCATTACAGCGATTGAAACCACTTCCACCGCCATGGAAGCTGGGTCAGATGGCGGCAATGCTGCGGCTGAATGGGCTACCTGTGCTGCCAGTTTGGGTTTGGCCGTGAATGCCTGTGCCGCCGCTCCCCAGCATACAACTACAGCCACGGTACTAACGGCTGGAGTTATTGCGGCCAATGTAGTCTCGATTGGTCTGAATGTGACGGCAGCCGTGATGGCGGGCAATGCCTTGGCACTGGCCGATAGTTCAAAACCTGCTTCCTCCTTAAGTTGTCCTGCTGTGGATATGTCACAGGCAGTCAATGCCGCCAAGGCCGAATGGGATACCGCCAAAACAGACAAACAAACCATCAGCACAAAAATCACCCAAAAGCAAACGGATTTGGCCATAGCCAATACAGCCAAAACCAATGCGATGAACACGCTATGGGCACAAGTTCGGTCGTTTGGATCGACTACAACGATTGATAATCGTATTCAAACTGTTTTTGATGCTGCATCTAATTGGCAAACCCAATCTTCTAGTGTAAGTGCTGCTTCGTTGCGAGTGACGAATTATCAGACGGCTGTAACCAGTTGGGACAACCAAATCACATCCTATACTAACAAAATAGCCAATCGAACCACCATGATCACCCAACTTCAAGGTGAGATCGCCACCTTGGATGCCCAAATTGCCGCCACTACCAACCCATCAACCAAAGAATCATTGCAAAAACAACGACTGGAAAAAACATCAGAGTTAACTCTGCTGAATGATCCTGCCACATTGCAATCTGAATACAACAAGGCAGTGGTTGAAAAAACAAATGCCCAGAACAATCTGAATACGGCACAAAGCGATTTGATTGCGGCCCAATCCAGCCTTGGTTCTGCACAAACGAGCTATCAATCTGCTTACAATAGCCTGCTCAATGCCGGCCGATACAGTATTCTCAATGCATCAGGCGCAGTCATTGCTACAGGGTGCAGCACCTCATCAAGTGGTATTTGTCAAGCAGGCGATACCAGCACCTACTCTGGAATTAATGCTGCATTGCGTGATTTATTTGGCACATCCACCACCAGCCCCGATCCAGATGGGAAGTATCTTTTGCCATCCAAAATTGAGAAAGAAATCGCAGCCTTACAGGCCCAACTAGACAAAGCTTCTGATCGTGAAACCAATGCCAAAAGCCAATATGACACGCTCAAAGCACAGGCCGACAATCCACCACCGTGCAATATCACTGGTTCCGGTGTTACGCCCATGTCACCCAATGCTGCCGAAAACATCTTGAAAACAGTAGATCAAAAGGGAGGTACAAGATGAAAAATATCTTCCGCTCCCAACGCGGGTTTTCATTGGTTGAATTGGGCGTGGCAATGGCCGTCATGGGCATGATGGGCATCTTTGTTTGGCGCTGGGTAGAAACCACCCGAGCCCCCATGGAGAGACCAGAAATGCAACGACAGCTCAATGAAGCGCAGGCTGCATTAGAAGGGTTCTTGTTGGCCCACCATCGGCTTCCATGCTCTGCCACTACCACCAATGGCAATGAATCTTGTGTAGATGCTGCAGCCGTACATTTTCCTTGGCGAACCTTGGGTATGAGCAGTGAATTGGGGCAACTGCATTATGGGGTCAATCGTGGTGCTGGTATGGATTTGGCAGCATTGCCCTCTGCATCGGTATCACCCGACTTGAATATTAATTTCACCGATATGCCGGTGTTGCCCACCTACACAGGCTCCCTGTCTGCCTCGGCAGCAGTCACCGCCGCAGCGGCCAGAGCACAAGCGGCCATCACCCAAGCCAACACCCGCCGTGCTGCAGTCAACGGCTTGGACTGGTGCCGCACCTTGCGCGGGTATGCCGCCAACCTTTCTGCGGCAGGCGCACTCACAGCAGGCAATGTGTCTAGCAGCTTGCCCGTTGCTTATGTGCTTGTCCACCCCGGAAGCAATAACCAATTTGAGGGAAACAACGCCATTGGAGCCAGTGGCACTTGGCGATTTGACCTTCCGGGGCAGGCACAACAACATGATTTTGACGATATAGCTTTGGCGGTGGGGCCAGCCGACCTTGGCACCCGTTTGGGCTGTGTGGGCCGCTTGGGGGCCATGCAAGCCAGCGCCCAAGGCGCCTATGCTGCCTATGACAATGCACGGGTGATGCAACAGTACTGGTCTTTGCGGGTATTTGACATTGCCACAGCAGAATCAGCTTTAGAGTCTGCGGAGGCTGGGGTCACGATGGCTGCCATGGGTTTGGCCTTGGCAACCACCAGTGCCGTTTTGAGTATTGCCTCTGCCGCCAATACCGAAGGTGTCACAGCGTTTATTGTGGCGATGGCGGCGGTCAATGTGGGTGTAGCCGTGGCTGAAACGGTACTTGCCGCCCAAGACCTGACCGATGCCCAAGAGGCCTTAGAGGACTCTAAAGACAAGTTGGCAGCAGCCGACACGTACGCCGTTCAGGTCTACGACACCTTCACTCAGGCACTGACCCAAGCCATCCGGCTGGATACAAAGGGATTGAACCCATGAAAATGCGGCGTCGAATGGCGGGCTTTACCTTGGTGGAGATATCTGTAGCTCTGCTGGCTTTGGGTTTGATTCTGCCCGGTGCGGTGGTTTATTGGCAACTTTCTGAACGGCAACGTGTATCTGCCTCACAAGCCAATGTGCAACAGCAGGCACGGGATGCTGTGGTTGGTTTTTTGCACGCCAACTACCGTTTACCCTGTCCGGCAGCAGACGCTCTGGGGGTGGAGTCTTGTACTGAAGGCACAGGGTTGCGCCAAGTGGGGTTTGTGCCTTGGCGCACGCTAGGACTGCCCCGGCCAGAAGCGGGGGCATTGCGTTATGGGGTCTACCGAGAAGATTCGGCTGTGGCACACGAAGATCGTGATTTGGCCGCGATCAAAGACCGCATGAATCCATTGCGGGTGCGCACACCAAATCCAACGCCCCAAAACGGTAATGCCCCTAATGCGAACGCACCACCTGTGCCTTCTGTCGCTGCGGGTTTATTGGGGGCTACCCAGTCTGGTGATCCAGCCAATCCCCTCAATACGGCCTGCAATGCTGCCAACAGCCCTCCGTGCCCACTGGGGGGAGCACAATCCGTCAATCAGATAGATGTGTGTTTGGCCTTGAATACGGCCAGCGAAGCTCTGGTTGCACCAGCAGGGCAACTGGCGGTAAACATGCTTGCAGGCCGTCGGCCTGTGGCGTTTTTAATTGCAGCACCTGGTTTGTTGGATGCCGATGGCAACGGCCAAAATTTTGATGGCGCCAATGCCAGCGCCAGCAGCAGTGCGCCTACCTTTGAGGCGCCTGGGATGGCCGTTTCCAACGCCTATGATGATGTGGTGCTGGCTGCCAGCCATGCTGAGCTTTTTTCAGAGTTGCAATGTGCGGGTGCGTTGTCTGCAGCCTCCCATGCCCACTTTAACGCCGCCACTGGTGCCTTTGTGCTGGAGCGGGCGCTGTATGACTACCGAGACCAACTGTATGTCAGTGTCAAATTGGCAGAAGCGGATGTGGCTGCCGCTGGCGCAGGGGTGGCAGGGGCTGCCAGTGGCGTATTGGACGCAGCAAAAGAAATGCTCTCAGCCACTGCAGACACCACCATGTCTGTAGGGGCACGCTCTTTCCAAATCGGCTTGGCCGCAGCCGGTATTGTGGCTGCCGCCGCAGGGGGCGTTGCTGCAGGGCTGGCAATGGCCGACAGCATTTCCTCATTGGCTGAAGCGGAGGATGTACACAGCGACTTTGCCACCCGCACTACGGCCATGACCAACTTGGCGATCTCTGTCAACCGCAATACCTTGACGGCTGATGCCCTCGGTTTTTGAATTTTCTACCCACCATGACCCCATCAACATCACATCCTATTGGTACCATAATCCGCCGCCAAAAAGGCTTCTCGTTGCTGGAACTGAGCGTTACTTTGGTCGTGATTGGCTTGTTGCTAGGGGCAGTAGCCATTGGGCGTGACCTGCAACGTACCGCAGCCAATCAGCGCCTGTCCACCGATTTCATCCAAGGCTGGCAACTGGCCTATGAAACCTTTGTCAATGGAGTGGGGTATCCCCCAGCAGACAGCCCAACCAATCCCACAGGCCGTGTCAATGGCAGCAGTGCAACGGCAGGCACCGAGTTGTGTGGCAATGCCATGATCAACGCTTTTTTAGCTGCCGGTGTTCGGTTACCAGAGGGCAGAGCTGAAGGGCAAGCAGATCGGTATGCTTATCTCGACAGCAACGGCAATCCACAAGAAGTGCAAGTGTGCTTCCAAAGTGTAAATTGGGCTGAGCCTGGCGCATCAGTCGCAGCATACGACTCACGTCCGCGCAATGTGATGGTAGTCCGTGGCGTTACCTATTCGTTGGCGGCCATGTTGGATCAACAAATTGATGGTCACGGCGACGCTCGTTTTGGCCGGTTGCGTGCCCAATCACTAGCCAACGACACCACCGCAACAACCACTGGCGCTGATTGGCCGGTGGATGAGCGCATGGCCTTTGGCAGCTCTACAGCAACTTCGCTGGATGAGTCCCAAATTGCCGTGACCACTGCTTACTTCAAAATGATGCGCTAATGCAGCACGGCCCATCTGCAACCAACGGCACCCTGCATTCAAAAGTCTTTTTTCGCCAAGGTACGCAGGTGGGGGTAGGCATCAAGATGGTCTTCAGACAGATGGTGCAAGGCCATAAACACCGCGGGCGGAAACCCCTTACGGCCTCCATCGCGGGTGTCGTAGATGAGTCTGTCCACATAGCGAACAAAATCCAAATGGCCCCAGAACATCTCTAGCTTATCGCCAATGTGGGGATAGGCACTGTTGATGGTGTTGAAGTGAATGTTTTCTTTCAGCATGGCGGGGCATCATCGGGCAGATGATGGGGTTTTTCCAGTTTCAAATCGTTAATGGGACGCATTTCTAATCTGAAAGTGATTTTGATCAACCTACTTTGGACAGTACCGACTCCACCGCGGTTGCGGTTGCTTGGGCGGCACCCCGGTGTTCTTGGCTGAGCAAGAGGGCAGCCGCTTGCGCTTTTTCCAACAAAGCCCCCTCCTGAATCCAAGTCTCAGCAATCGCAATGGCTTGTGCCATATCGGCAGCAGGGCGGGCCACTTCTTGCCTGAGTGCCAGTGTGGCCGCCTCGGCAAAGTTGAAAGTATGCGGGCCCAACACAAGAGGACAGCCACAGGCTACCGCTTCAATCAGATTCTGTCCACCCAAGGGGGCAAAACTCCCCCCCAGCAATGCCACCGTAGCCAAGCTGTAGTAGAAAGCCATTTCGCCAATGGTGTCTCCTATCCAGACATCTGCAGGCTCAGGATAGTCTTTCCACTGGCTACGCCGTGACACGCGCAATCCTGCCTGCTCCAGCACAGTGGCCACTGCATCAAAACGTTGTGGATGGCGGGGCACAATGAGCCACTGCACATTGCGGTGGGTTTGAGCCTGTGCCGCCCATGTTTGCCATGCCTGCAACCACAGCTCCTCTTCTCCTTCACGGCTGCTGGCTAACAGCAATACTGGTTTGTTGATATGGCTACGCCAAAGTCGGCCTTGGGTGATTTGCGCTGCATCGGGTATGGCATCAAATTTCAGGTTGCCAAACACCCCTTGCACGGGAGCGCCCAGTGCACACAAGCGTTTGGCATCCGCATCACTCTGGGCATAAACTGCGGTCAGTCCTGCATAGGCTGGACGGGCTAGCCAACCGAGGCGCCGTGCTTGTTGGTACGACTTTTCATTCAATCTGGCATTGGCCAGTACCAAGGGCACATGGTGCTGCTGGCACATGGCGATCAGGTTAGGCCAAATTTCTGTTTCCAGCAAAATACCCAACATTGGTCTGAATCGGCGCAAAAAACGCTGGACAGCCCCCGGCGTGTCCCAAGGCAGCCAAACCTGCCGATCTCCGGGTTGCAGCAGCTTCTGGCCTTCAGTGCGGCCTGTGGCGGTACTGTGCGTTAGCAGCAAGCGCAAATGGGGCCGCTGTTGGCGCAGCGCCGTCAACAAGATAGCGGCCGCACGGGTTTCACCCAGTGATACCGCATGAATCCAAATCCAACCAGCCTTAGCATCTTGTTCGGGTGTTGCTGCGCTATGGTGATTTCCGTAATGCCCGAACCGTTCTTCCACAGCCAGCCCATACCCTGGCTCGGCCACAGCCCGACGGCGCAACTTGTACCGTAGTAAAGGTTGTGCCAAATAGATCAGGGTGCTATAGAGAGCACGGGCCAAGGAGGGCATCAGCATCAGGCGTCAACGCAATCAGTGTGCAGCATGGCCCAGCTGGGCATCTGGCTTAACACGCTGCAGCAGGGCTAACATGGTCGCTTCAATACGCTGTAGAGCCTCGGGGGTTTGTCCCTCAAAACGCAAAACCAGTACTGGTGTGGTGTTGCTGGCCCGAATCAGCCCAAAACCATCTGGCCAATCCACCCGCAAACCATCAATCGTGCTCACTTGGGCTGGAGCAGCGAAAGTTTGGGCGGCCAAAGCCTGTAATTGGGCACTGAGGCGGTGCGGCTCCCCTTCAACACAGGGCACATTCAGTTCGGGGGTGGAGTGGCTGCAGGGCAGGGCATTGAGCACAGCACTGGGATCGACATGGCGGCTCAGGATTTCCAGCAAGCGGCAACCGGCATAGGTGCCATCATCAAACCCAAACCAACGCTCCTTAAAGAAGATATGGCCGCTCATCTCGCCACCCAGCGGGGCCGCGAGTTGCTTCATTTCTGCCTTGATCAGTGAATGGCCTGTCTTGTACATCACTGGTATGCCGCCTGCGGCCACAATGGCCGGTGCCAGCCGCTGTGTGCATTTGACATCGAACACGATATGTCCCCCTGGCACACGGCTGAGCACGTCTTGTGCAAACAACATCATTTGGCGATCGGGAAAGATGTTCTGTCCATCTTTGGTGACGATGCCTAAGCGGTCTCCATCGCCATCAAAGGCCAATCCCAATTCAGCACCACTGGTGTGCAAAGCGGCGATCAGATCGCGCAGATTTTCGGGCTTGCTCGGGTCAGGGTGGTGGTTAGGAAAATTGCCGTCTACTTCGGAGAACAGCTCAATCACTTCGCAACCCAATGCCCGAAAAATCGCTGGAGCCGAAGCACCAGCAATCCCGTTGCCACAGTCGACCACGATCTTCATTGGACGGGCCAAATGCACATCATTGCAAATACGCGCTTGGTAAGCAGCCAGAACGTCTGCTTGACGCACCTGTCCGCCCGGAACCAATTGCCAGCTTTCCGTCTCCATGGTGTGGCGCAATGCTTGAATTTCTTCACCATGAATGGCCCGCCCCGCCAGCACCATTTTGAAGCCGTTGTAATCTTTAGGGTTGTGGCTGCCTGTGACTTGAATACCCGACTGGCACAAGGTGTGGGCCGCAAAATACAGCAGCGGTGTAGTGACCATGCCCACGTCAATCACGTCAATGCCCACGTCGATCAAACCGGCAATCAAGGCAGCACTCAATGCAGGCCCAGACAAACGACCATCACGCCCTACGGCAACGGTGGTTTGCCCTTCGGCCCGCGCCGCAGTGCCAAAGGCCCGGCCCAGCCCCCGTGCCACCTCTTCGTTTAATGTGGCAGGCACGATACCGCGAACGTCATAAGCCTTGAAGATAGAGGGAGAGGGCTGCACAGGTTGGAACTTTCAGGAAAGGGAAAAGAAAAAGTCGGCGGCATTGTAGGCGGCAGGCCATTGTCAGGAAAATGCCTACATCCCTTGCTATAAGTCTTTTTGTATTCCATCCTTTGTAGGAAACACATGCCCTTTCATCCCAACACCGTTCAGTACCGTGCCCACAGCCCGTGGGGGGAGCTGGCCTTGGCTGCATCACCGCAGGGTTTGTGTGGTCTGTGGTTTGTCGGTCAGCGCCACATGCCAACATGTCTAGATGCGTGGCCACACCATGCCGACAACCCGTATGTGCATGCTACCTTGGAACAATTACAAACCTATTGGGAAGGCCAACGAACCACATTTGACCTGCCGCTGGATTGTTCCAGTGGCACGCCCTTCCAACAATCGGTGTGGCAGGCGTTGCGCCACATCCGTTACGGCCAAACATGCAGCTATTCGGCGCTGGCCAAGCATTTGGGTAAACCCTCTGCAGTGCGTGCCGTGGCGGCTGCCGTAGGCCGCAATCCGATCAGCGTGATCATTCCTTGCCATAGAGTGCTGGGCCAAGATGGCAGCCTGACTGGCTATGCCGGTGGGTTAGAACGCAAGTCTGCTTTGTTGCAGCTCGAATCTGCACAGTGCCAAAGCATGTCAATCGGGTTAACCCCTGCTCTTTGACCAGCGACAGACGGCGCTGGTGCAACGATACTCCACGCCGACACACAGGAACACTGACACATGAACGCGATGGATCCGCTCCAGGCTCTGAGCCAGCGTGAGCAAGAACTGCTGACCACCTTGGAGGCCACTGGCGGCGGACGCTGGACTTGGGACTTGCGTAACCACCAGCTTTCATTTCATGGTGATTTCTACCGTCCTTATGGTTTGTTGGAGTTGCCCGAGCGCCAGCGTACGGCCTATTGGCGCAGCCTGCAACATCCTGACGATATGGCTGTCACAGCAGCACAGCTGCGGCCTGTGCTGAGCGGAAAGACCAAAAACTACGAAGTCGAATTCAGGGTGCGCAACACCGTTGGTAGCTGGCGCTGGGTGCGGGTGCGTGGTTGTACCACCGCACAAGAACACCGGGGCCGGGCACTGCGTATTGTTGGCATCATCACCGACGTTACCGAACAGCGTGCCACAGAAGAAGCACTGCGGGCCTCAGAGGCCAAATACAACACGATCTACCAAGCCCTGCCAGATCCAGCAGGGATGGCCCGCGTGGCCGATGGCTGCTTTGTAGAAGTCAATCCAGCGTTTTGCACTTTAATGGGCCTGCCCCGCGAGTCCATCGTGGGGCACACCTCGGCAGCACTGAAAATATGGGCCACTCCCCATGAACGCTCCCGGTTGATGCAGCTCTATCAGCGCCACGGCAAGGTAGACAAATTACCCATGGTGGCACAGCGCCCTGATGGCACCAAAGTGCATGGTCTAATGTCGGCCTACCCGGTGCCTACTGCCGATGAAGAATGTTTTGTCTTTGTGTTTCACGACATCACGCGTGAGCAACGCATCTACGAGGAGTTGCAAGCCAGCAATAGTCTGTTGCAACAAGCCGGACGTTTAGCACGTTTGGGCGTCTGGGAGGACTTGCCGGGTCGTGGGCCCGTGTACTGGTCAGACGTTTGTTACGAAATTCATGGTTTGCCGCCGGGCAGTCCACTGCCGCGCGATTATGTCCAGCGCCATGTGGCGCCTACTTGGCACGACACGTTTCGCAATGCGCTGCGCCAGTGCATCCGCCAGCGGGTGGAGTGGAATTTAGAAATTGAGATCGTCAGGGCTGATGGCCGCTTGGTTTGGATGCGTGCGCTGGGTGAGCCTGTCGTGGAAGAGGGCCGGGTAGTGCGTATCCGTGGGGTTATGCAAGACATTGATGCATCCAAACGGGCCGAGGCACAGGTACGTGAGCGCGAGGCACTGCTCTCACTCACTATGGCGGCTGCCTCCCTAGGGCGTTGGGATTGGGACATGCAAACCGGCCTCATCCAAGGTGACGTCCGCTGGCGGGCCATGCGGGGACTGCATCCCAATGAAGAAGGGGCCAGTGAACCAGTGCCGTGGCAGCAATGCACGGTGGCTGAAGATGTACCCAAAATTGCACGAGAACTGGATCGGCATACCCGACATTCGGTCACGCACTTTGATGCCACCTGGCGTGTCCCCCAACACAGTGGTGGTATGCGCTGGATTCGCAACCTCGGTAAAAGTGTGGCCCACGATGTCAGTGGTCATCCCGTGCGGATGTTGGGGGTGTCGATGGACGTCACGCCCCAACACGAACACGAACAACAACTGCACCGGCTGGCACACCACGATGCACTCACGGGCCTGCCCAACCGTGTGTTGTTAGCTCGTTGCCTCACGCAAGCCATGGAACAGGCCCGCACCTTGGGCACCCTCCTTGGAGTAGCCTACCTGGATCTGGACGGCTTTAAACCCGTCAATGACCAACACGGACACGAAGCAGGAGACCACTTATTGGTGGTGGCTGCCAATCGCCTCACCCATGCATTGCGTGCCACCGATTGTGTGGCCCGATTGGGAGGAGATGAGTTCATTATTTTGCTGCCCGGTCTACACAGCAGCATCGATTGTGAACAAACCCTACACCATGTCATGGAAGGTCTGGCTGCACCGTACAGTCTTGGCCATGAATCAGTCACCGTCACCGCCAGCATTGGCTACACCTTGTATCCACAAGATGATGCCGATGCCGACACCTTGCTGCGCCATGCCGATCAGGCGATGTACCACGCCAAACAAGCGGGGCGCAATCGCTTCTTTCAGTTTGATGCAGCTTCTGAACGCGCGGCACAGCAAGTGCTGGCCCATACCGCTCGCCTACACACAGCCCTGACCCAACACCAGTTTGTGCTCTACCTGCAACCCAAGGTTGATATGCGCCAAGGCACGGTGATTGGTGCCGAAGCCTTGGTGCGCTGGAATCATCCTGAAAAGGGACTGTTGGCCCCTGGCAGTTTTTTGCCGCAAATGCAAGGCACCGCCTTAGAAACCATATTTGGTGCCTGGGTGGTAGACACCGCGCTCGATATGGCGGTGACACTGCACAACCACGGCTTGCTGCTGCCCGTGAGTATCAATATTGCGGCACCGCATTTGCAGCAGGCAGACTTTGCTGATTGGTTGGCCCAGCGGATGGCCTGTTATCCCCAACTCCCCAAAGGCAGCTTACGCATCGAAATCACTGAGACGGCCGCCCTTTACAACCTAGAGCCTGTGGCACAAACCCTCTTACAGCTGCGGGAAATGGGCGTATGTACTGCATTGGATGATTTTGGCACAGGCTACTCCTCCCTGACCTACCTGCGCCGTTTGCCCCTAGAGACCATCAAGATCGACCAAAGCTTCGTGCGAGGCATGGCCGATGATGCTGGTGATCTGGCTATCGTGCAGGGTGTCATTGGATTGGCACGGTCATTCGACTACCGCGTGATTGCCGAGGGTGTAGAGACGGTAGCCCAAGGCAGCATGTTGCTGCAAATGGGTTGCAATCTCGCACAAGGGTATTGCATTGCCCAAGCCATGCCTATAGAGGAGTTCATTGAATGGGTGGGGCGCTGGCAAGCGCCACTGCCTTGGCAACAACCATGACACGCTGAGACATGGCCCAGCTTTTGCATTCTGTTTCACAGCCCTGTCCAGAAAGCGAAGTCCGCCATGTCCTCAAGTGCCACTGTCCACACGGACACCTTCATCCCCTTCATGCGCGATGTTGCACGTTGTGAAAATGCACTGCGCGAACTCAACCTGATGTGGCGGCTGATTGAGGCTTCCGCCAAAATGAACTGCCCTGAGGAAGCCCGAAGCCTATTGCCCATGATGAGTGCCACCCGTGAAGGTTTCCAGCGGCTCGAGAGCGAACTGGTGACTTCACTGGTACAAGAATCCATTCAGGAAGTGATGGCCGAGATTGGCACCAGTGCGCGCCATGTGATTGATATTGTGGTGCGCAACCTGTACGAGCGCACTGCCGATGTGGGCTTCTTGGCTACCGATCAGAACTTGTGCAGATTTGTGGCCGGTATTGACACCGACCCAGAACCCGTTCTTGAGCGTTTGCAGGAATATCGCAACAAATACACGGTATATGACGAGATTTTGCTGCTTGATGCACAAGGCACCGTGCTAGTTCACACAGATGCCGACTCCCGCATCGAAGGCAGTCACGACCCGTTGATTGCCCAGACCTTGCAAGGCCGAGGTTACATCGAGACTTTTCGGGCAAGCAATTTGCGTCCCAGCAAAACCCATGCACTGCTGTATTCCCATCGGATGTTAGATCCCCGCAACGGAGAAGCCGTGGGCGTGCTTTGCCTGAGCTTTGCCTTTGGTAGCGAGATGGAAGGTATCTTTCAAGCCCATCAACACCAAGATCACCACAGCATTGCCTTGCTACTAGATGCCCAGCAACGGGTGATTGCCAGCAGCGACCCTTTATGGATTCCGGTGGGTGCCCCTGTCCCTGTGAACCATAGTGGTGCGCCAAAACCAATGGTGTGTGGTGGCCGCACCTATCTGGTGCAAACAGCGGTAGCCCAAGGCTACCAAGGCTATCCTGGGCCCCAAGGTTGGGCAGGACAAGTCATGGTTCCTATTGAGTTGGCTTTCTCCACCCAACCAAGCCAGACCATCGACCGCCTTGAACCATCGGTCGCACTGGGATTGTTGGCCCATGCTCAAACGTTTTGCCCGCCGCTGAATGAAATTGTATTGGCAGCACAAACCATCCGGCGTGTGGTGTGGAACGGTCAGGTCATGACAGCCACCGAACGGGGCAGTGAGCAAAAACTCAAGGCCGTACTAGAACAGATTGGTCAAACTGGCGCCCGAACCAATGAAGTTTTCAACCAATCTATCCGTGATTTGTATGGCACGGTGCTCAGCTCCCGTACCCGCGACAGTGAATTGCTAACCCATTTGCTGGTGGATCTGCTGGATCGCAACCTTTACGAGCGGGCCAACGACTGCCGGTGGTGGGCGCAGACCCCAGAATTAGGCACTTTGCTGGCCCATCCACAGCCCGGAAAAGACGCCTTGGCACGCATCACGGCCATACTTGAGCACATCCATGCTCTCTATACCGTTTATGCCCGCTTAGTGGTGTACGACCGGCAAGGCCGTATTGTGGCGGCCAGCCGCCCCCATTTGGCCGATGGCAGCAGTGTGCTCGACATGCAGATTGAAGCAGAAGCACTGTCCGCAGTGCTGGCGCTGCCCAACACCCAAGCCTACCATGTCAGCCCGTGGCATGTTTCGGCACTGTGTGATGGGCAAGCTACCTATACCTACCATGCGGCCATTCGGGCGCCAGGCTCCCATGCAGCAGTGGTGGGGGGTATTGGGATTGTGTTTAACGCACCTCAAGAATTTGTTGCCATGCTGCATGGCAGCACATTAGACAAGCCGGGGATTCAAGCCGCCTTCATCAACCGCCAAGGGCACGTTCTTTCCAGCACCCACGCCAGTTATCCAACGGGCAGTAGCTTGGGTTTGCCCCCAGACCTCTTGCAACTTGAGCGCGGACAAAGCCTGTCGCGGGTGATGGTCATGGATGGGCACTATTGCATCGTTGGTTGTTCGGCATCATCGGGTTATCGCGAATTCAAACGCAGCGATGGCTATCGCGAGGACGTGCTGGCAGTGTCTTTTGAGCGTCTGGGTGCCTTGCAAAGCACAGCGGTCGATGCAGTACACCGACAACGGGCCGCATTGCTGACCGAAGTGCCTGCCACCGAAGGGGTAGAGATGGCCACATTTTTTGTGGGTTCCTCGCTCATGGCACTGGAGGCCAAAACCGTACTGGAAGCATTACCGGCCAGCGCCATTGCCCCGGTATCTGCTGGACGACGGCCCTATTGCGTAGGCACCTTGGCACGCAAAGCCCAAGGCAGTATCTCTGGGTATGTCTGGGTGTTTGATTTGGGCCACCTGCTCTCTGGGCAAGCCTCTGTCTGGACGCAACAAAGCCAAGTCATTGTGTTGGAGCATGGTCAGCAATGCGTTGGTTTGCTGGTCAGTGAATTGCATGGTGTTGGCACATTTGCACACCAACGCATTGTCAAAGCACCTGCATTATCTGGTGTGGCTGGCAAACTGATCACCCACTTGATCAAAGCCCATCCGGGACAAATGCTGATCCAATGCTTGGATGTGAGCCAACTGATGGCCCTGCTTTATCGCCATGCTACAGGAACCATAGACGTCTTGGCCGCATAGCCCTTGTGTGCAGAAAGACACCCACTATTGCACGCCAAGGGGCACAATGTGGGCCTATGTTTATGTCTATTTCCTCTAGTGGCTTGGCACTGGCGCTGCTGGTGGTGTCGGGGTCGGCCTTGGCGGCTTCCACCGCTTGTCCTGAACATTTTGTGGGGGGACAGCCGCCCGTGCTCGTCCAGGCCAAGCTCAAGCCACGCACCCAAGAACTGTGTTTTATTTCATTCGCTGTGCTGCATTCGGGCGTCAGCCGAACACCTCTCTATGCGGCAGAGCACTTAACACGCGACAATTTGGCATTGGCAAAGAAGCTATCGCGCAAGGATTCGTTTCGTGCCGAGTCGGCGCTGCCCCCCTCAGACCGTGCAGAGTTAGAAGATTACCAACGCAGCGGTTATGACCGGGGCCATCTGGCACCCAATGCAGACATGCCTACCCGTGAGTCTCAGAGGGACTCTTTCTCGTTAGCCAATATGGTTCCTCAAGTCCATGCCAACAATGCGGGGGTATGGGCAGGCATTGAAGCGGCTGCACGGCAGCTGGCTATAGAGGAAGGTGAACTCTATGTGATCAGTGGCCCCGCTTTTGTGGGTAACGACATTCGGAAAATCGGTAATGTGTTGGTACCAACCCACCTTTGGAAAGCAATCTACAGCCCCAAACAGCAACGGGCAGGCGCCTATCTGATCACCAATGATGACACCAAAGACTATGCCATGATCAGCATGGCGGATCTTGAAAAAATGGTTGGCATCAATGTATTGCCCACTTTGCCAAGCAAAGTACGTGAAAGCGGAATGAATCTTCCAAAACCAGTGTCACAGCGCGGCGGTAATTCACAGAACAAAAACCAACCCCCTGAAGATGAGTATCAACTCAAAGATTTACTACACGGTGTACGAGATTTTATTCAGCGTGTAATCCAAAAATAAACAACGTACTTTTTGGAACAAGGTTACCATGCAAGAATTCAAGCCTTACAGCAATGAGAAAGATGTCATTCGCATTGGCGGTTTCGAAATTGAGAACCGCCTAGACAGGGTGGCTATCACAGGCGATTTAGTATTAACCAAAGATCAAAATGGGCTGGCACTGGCTAATGATTTACGAATTCTAGCTGGGCGCATCGTTAAAATTTTGGAAAAAGAAAAAAAACTTCCAAAATCTATAGAAGAAAAAGCTGCCAAAGTAGTAAAAAATCCATTTATTTGAGATTTTTCACACTCCCGTTTTTACTGCAATGGCCTCTTGTTTCCAGCGTTGGCTCAATACTTCAGCTGGTTCAGGGCGGCTAAACAAATAGCCCTGTAAACGGTCACAGCCATGTGCAGCCAAAAAGCTGCGCTGTGCTTCGTTTTCTACCCCCTCAGCGACCACCTGTAAACCTAGGCTATGCGCCAATGCCAACGTTGCGGTACTAATCGCAGCATCATTGGGGTCGGTTTCAATGTCGCGCACAAAGGCACGGTCTAATTTGAGGGTTTGAATAGGCAGCAGTTTGAGGTATGCCAACGATGAATACCCTGTACCAAAATCATCAATAGAAAGCTGCACATCCAAACCCCGCAAAGCTTGCAACTGTTTGATAGCGTACTGGGGATCTTCCATAGCGACTGATTCGGTAATCTCTAACTCTAGATCTGATCCGTGCAGTGCATAGCGGCATAGTATAGTTTGCACCTGTTCGATCAACTCTGGCTGGCGCAACTGGTGTGCCGATAAATTGACGGCTACTGTCAGCCCTTCAATTCCTTCGGCCTTCCAGCGTGCAGCCTGGCGGCAGGCAGTATCGAGCACCCAGCTTCCCAATGGCAAAATTAATCCTGATTCTTCAGCGATTGGAATAAACTTGGCAGGAGAAACTGCCCCTAAAGTTGGATGTGCCCAGCGAACCAATGCTTCTACACCATGTACTTTGCCATCGGCTGCACAAATTTGAGGTTGATAATGCAATTGAAGCAAACCATTGTCAATCGCTAAACGTAATTCACGCTCTAATTCCAACCGCTCTGCCGTAGATTCATTCAGTGCAGCAGTAAAAAATTGGGTGTTGTTGCGCCCTTCACGCTTAGCATGGTACATCGCCACATCGGCATTCTTCATCAAAATATCAGGTTCATTTCCATCAGAAGGAAATAACGCAATCCCGATACTCGGACTGGAATGCAACTCATGAGGACTGATGAGATAGGGAACACGTAAAATTTCGAGAAGTTTATTGGCTACCCGCGAGGTAGCGGCTGCATCTTCTACATCACTGAGAACCACCACAAATTCATCACCACCAAAACGGGCCACAATATCGCTGTCTCGCACATTGGCACGTAGACGGTCGGCCACCTGTTGCAGCAAGGCATCACCACATGCGTGGCCGAGCGTATCATTGATCGTTTTAAATCGATCTAGGTCAATAAACATGACAGCCAGCATGCGACCAGCCCGACGTGCTGTGGCTAAGGCCTGTTCAAGCTTGTTCAGCAGGCTGTAGCGATTTTGCAATCCAGTGAGCGTATCATGGTGGGCGAGATAGGCAATGTGATTCTCTGCTTTTTTGCGTTCAGAAATATCCATAAATCCACCTACATAGTGCGTTAAATTTCCTTCTGAATCACGCACTACGGAGATGGATAGCCACTTAGGATACACAGAGCCATCTTTGCGACGATCTACAATTTCTCCTTGCCAATGGTCACTATGGTTCAGATCAGCCCACATGGCTTTATAAGTATCTGGTGTATTTTGTCCTGACGAAAGTATTCCTGGATTTTTACCCCGTACATCTTCTAATGTATATCCTGTCAATTGAGTAAATGCACGGTTTACTGCGAGGATGCGCCGTTCAGGATCGCATATCAATTGCGCCTCTGCACTGTACGAGAAGATGCTGGCATATAGCCGCAATTCACTTTCTGTCTGCTTTCGGGCAGTGATATCACTGTACAGTCCTAGCAAACCCACAACCTCCTGCTGCGCATTGCGCAGTGGCACTTTGGAAACATTGGCAACCATCTTTTGACCATTGGCCAATGTCAGGTTGATTTCATGTTCTAGCAAGGGAACACCTGCTGCCAGCAAATTCTGTTCTTGTGCTAACTCTTGATTAAGCTCGTGGCGCCAGTGCAATTCGTCTTCATGACGCCCTGTCAACTCATGTGGTTGGGTATATCCAGCATCTGCGGCAAATAAACTATTGCACCCTTGGTAGCGTAAATCACGATCTTTCCAAAAAACCCGAAACGGTGCATGCTCTAGGACGGATTGCAATAGTTCTTTATGCGCTTGCTGTTGTTTGGCATCTTGGACTTGTTGTTGCAGCAACAGCCCCAATTTTTGGGTCATGGCATTGATTCCATGCTGCAACTGCCCCAGTTCATCGTTGGACAATACATCAATTCTGGCATCTAGTTGCCCATGTGCCACCTGTTCTAACATACGCAGCGAAGCTTCTACACGGCGTGCCACAATCCGTTGAGCTACCAATACCAAACAAGCTGAGCTAAGCAAAATAAACAGTGTGGATACTGCCAAACCCCAACGAAAAATTGCTTGTTTTTCAGCCTGAATTTCTACTGTGCTAATTGTTAATACTATGGTGTACAAGGGGCTACCATCTGCATGGTGCTTAAAGGGCTGAACCCAAGTCAGCCGATCTTGATCTGCTACAAATATTCCTTGCCTAAGTTCATTAGTCTGGAACCAACGATTGTCGTAAGTTGGTAATTCTGATACTTGGCGCCCCAAATGGCGTGGATCGTGCGATACGATCACGCGGCGATTGCCACCAATCACCAATCCATCGATATAAGGTGCCCCTAATAAATCACCCATTAGATTTTGGCGAGCTACCGCACTGATAGAGATTTCTTCACTCTCTATCATGCGTACTACCTGTTGCAGGCCATCGCGCAAACGTTGATCAGCAGAATGGCTGAACCGATCTGTGTAATACCAGACCAAGACGCTGAACGAAACCAGTTCGACCAACACCACCAGCAAGGCAATACGTGGAATTAAACCAATGCTGGGCATGGTGGTACAGTTTTTTATTAAGGACGGTGGCGAGGGGTCTGTGCCAGAGATTCCAATTTAGTCTGGCGTTCTAGCTCGTACTCTGCTTCTTCTGGGGGCACAATGGCTACGATCTCAATACGCTGTTCTGGTGCCGAAATGTGTGGATTCCAGCGGGCAATATAAATGGTTTGCTGCACATGGTGACTGCGCGGGTTCATCTTGGCAGTGTGGTGCTGCATGCGTTCTTTGGCCGTTGCTTGGTATTGCTCTAACTGGGCAATGACTGCATGGTTGTCGGTAGTGCCAGCCCGTATGATCGCCTGTAATAGTGCCTTGGTTGCCAAGTACGCTGCATGGGTGACATCACCTGGGTAATTCAATTTGGTGTGTGCATACCGCTTACGGTAGCGTGCTACAAAATCAGAGGTTCCTGGGGTGTCAAGATTCCAAGCCCAAGTTGTGCCAAACAAAGGACGGGCAGTTCCTGGTGCCGGATAGAGCTCTTCCCAATCTACTTCACCAATCAACCAAAGTTGGCGCTCAAATATTTCGGGATCAATTTGAGAAAAAAGTTTGATTTGATTGCCACCGCTGATGACAACAGCCACCACATCAGCAGACACTGCGGCAACTTGTTTCAAAATGCCTAGAGGGTCTGTGAGGTTCTCAGGGGCTAGGATTTCTGCCACTACTTGACCACCATAGCGGCTGATGTAAGGGCGCATTGCCGTTGCATTGCTATGCCCAGCTTCATTGTCTTCGATCAATAAGAGTACGCGGCGTGATGCACGTTGGGCTAAAGCATGGCGAAACAGTGCCCGATTGAAATTGGCTCCGTTGGCGTCGAAGACGAATTTGGTGCGGTGGGCATTTTCTACCGCCTCGGAGGGGGCTGATGAATTGGTATTGATGAAGAGCACGCCATGTTGTTGGCACACTTCTGACATGCTGGCTGCTACGTTAGAAGCAATGGCGCCTATCATCAAGCCAATTTGGTTGTCACGAATGAGAGTCTTGGCTACCTGTGCTGCTTGTTGCGCATCTAAGGTGGGGTCGCGGGAGATGAGAATGATTTCACGACCCAGCACACCGCCACGGGTATTGAATTCTTCGACGGCCATCTCTACGCCTCGCCGGTCGGCTTCGGCGTGCAAAGCAAAGCGCCCACTAGAAGGGGCAACGTGGGCAATGAGCAAAGGTTCTGCAGCCCATGCTGAATATGGGAGCCATAAAAGCCAGAACAACGTGAAGACATGCGTCCATGCTGACATTTGAAAGGCTCCAAGTCTTCTTGGATTCAGATTCATGTGTTCTGTGTGTATAGCTTAATTTACCATTTTACAAGCATGGTTATCTGATCAAATGTTTTTGAAAGGTAATTATTTTTACTTGTCTTAAAAATTATGTAAGTTACATTGATTGCATCAGAACAGGACACAGTCTGCATTCATATTGCATCAATTTTTCTTAGTGACGATCAGCAATCCCCGTGCCTTCCCACTGACGCTGTCATGGTTTTGTGCGCCTTGCAACAAATCAACCAGTGGCACCCAAACTGGTGGATATTTGTACCGTGCCACATCCATCAACAGCACCGAATCACTCGCTTCATGGTATGCGGCCAACGGCGACCAATGGCCGCCTCCCGCTTGACCAATCAAACGACGGTTGAAGTTGAGAAGCACAAAACGGTCTTGCTCGCGCAAATGTTTTTTGAGCAGCTCACGCAACTGACTGGCATCCAATGTATCGGCAACCACTTTCTCGACTGTCACTGTATAGTGGCCTAGAACAGCCTCTAACTGTTCCAGTGTCATTCCTTTTCTAGCCACCACCTCGGGGTCGGCGATACGCCGGTCTACATTGGCAAAGAAGTCTTCCTGTGTGAAGAAAGGAAAATCTGGATACAACACAGTGGCCGGACGAGGCACCCCCAAGGCATTGAGCGCCATGACAGAGGTAGCTACCGAGCAATAGGCTTGGTTGCGCTGGGTTTCAAAGTAGGTTGCCAGCGGCCAATAGGCTTGGCGATAATCGCTCTGGAGCAGGCGCTGCTGCCCAATCGGGTGTGACAACGCAAACAGACGATTGGGAATTTCTAGCGGTTGCCCGGCTGCCACCACCGTGGCAGGTGGTGCAATCAACTCCCGTGCCATCAATGGCTGGGGCAGAGCCACTACGGCGGCCACTGTCAGCAGACCACTGCACCAGCGTACTGGCTCAAACCAAGAAGCAATATTTTTCATCAGGGTATAGGGGTTGGTTCTGATGGGGCATGGCTTTGAGGCAGCCACAAGGTCACGGTGGTTCCACTGCCCTGTGTACTGGCCAAGGCCAGATAACCGCCCAACAATTCGATAATTTCTTTGACGATACTCATGCCCAATCCTGTGCCAGGAATCGTGCCTGACTCATCGGCTCGATAAAACCGCTCACTCACCCGAGCCAACTGTGCAGGGCTTAGGCCTATGCCATGATCTTGTACCTCGATACCCACCATTAGGGCATTGGCATCTCCTTGCCGCACCAAACGCACCAACACCGCCCCTCCAGCAGGTGAGTATTTATAGGCATTGGACAACACATTCAGGACGGCCTGCGATATCTTGTTGCGGTCAACCTGTACCCAAGCTGGCTCCATCTCTAGTGTCAGCGTTGCCGGTGTGCGCCCGTTAGGTGGCTTAAAGTCATGCAGCAGATCTTGTACCAGCCAACGCAGATCCAAGGTCTCTAAGATAAAGTCTTTGCCCCTACGGGCTTCGATCCGTGATAAATCCAGCAACTCGTTGAGGATAGCAATCATGAGTTCAGCCTGACGGCGCATGGTGGCGAGCAAGGGTTGGTATTGCTCAGGTGTCATGGGCCGCATCTGCATCAACTCCATGAAACCAAAGATGCTGGTCATGGGCGTGCGCAGCTCATGGGCAGCCGTGCTGAGAAACTCACTCTTCATCTGCTCGACCTCTGACTCATGTGTCACATCGCGCAATGACAACACCTGTGAGATCACGTCTGAAGCACTTTCATGCAACCCAATTTCAAGCACACGCCGAACCGGGCGCAACAACTCGATGCGGTCGTGTCTGGGCCCATGGCCTTGTTCGCTCTGGTGTTGTAAGTCTTGGCGCAATGCCTCAAAGCTGCGCCACGGCAGGTTCTGGCTGCACTGCCGGTGCAGCAGTGCCTCTATATCCCCTTCGCTGGCGCCTAGCACCTGCACTTTGCTCACACCCGTCAGGCGAATAAAACCCGGACTGACATAGTTGGCCCGACACTGTGCATCAAAAGAGACAAAGCCATCTGGGCTCAGGGCAAAAATGGCATTGAGCTGCTCATTGCGGGTACGCAAACGCTCCACCAAAGCCGAAATCATGGCGGATATGGCAGCCAGGTCGTCGGTGTCTGCGGTGATATGGGTCGCAGCGGTTTCACTGCTCAACTCCTCTAGCACCGTACGCAATGAGACCATCGCCCGCTCCCGTGCGGCCAGTTCTGTATGTAGGCGCTGATCCAGTGCGTGTTGCTCACTCACATCTCTACAAGCCAACACGTAACCAGCTACTTGGCCATCGGGCGCACAAATCTGCGATAGGGTGGTATCTAGCACCACAGTGCATTGCTTATGGGAATTGTGCAGGGTATAGCGGCGGCCTGTCCACGACGACACCGGCTGTTCTTGGGTTGGCAGTAGGGCTGGAAATAATGTGCTGATGGTCTCGCCCAGTACGGTTTGAATCGGCAGCCCCAAGATCTCGCAAGCCGCAGGATTGACCAACACCACCTGTTTTTGCACGTTCAGGGTGAGAACGCCATCGGCAATCGACCCTAGGGTGACGGCTGCCTGCACCCGCTGCGACTGTAAGCTGGCAGCGGCACGGCCTAGCACAGCAAAGGTTTCGCGGAATTCAGAGGGTGCATCTTCGGCAGCCCGCCATGCTTGGGAAGCATCGCCACTTTGCACGGCCTGCTCAATACTTTGGATACGGCTCAGATTGCCCAACCAACGCACCAAGGGATAACGGATGAGCGCCAACCCCCCCCCAATGGCGACCAGCCCCAGCACCAGTGCAAAACGCATCTGCTCCCACAAACGCCCCGCAATGGCATCAGCATCAAAACTCAGACGCAAAATGCCATAGTCTTTACCGCCCACTTGGATGGCGGTGTTGTTGTCGTACAAGCGTGCCGCCACCTGATTGCGCAACCAAGTAGGCGGCTGGGTGTCGGGCCGGTTGTTGTGGGGGGCATGTACCATGCCACCAGCCAAATCAATGAAACGTGCCGATGCCAAATCAGAATGTTCTACGGCACTCTGCAAGGTGCGCAAAATGGTGTCGTAGTCACCAATCACCGCACTGTCGAGGATGGTCGGAGCGATCATGCGCCCCAGGCTGTCGGCCAAGGTTTGTTCATGCTCGAGCTGCACCACCAATTGGTAGTGGTAGAACAGGCCCAACCCCGCCAACACAAACCCTGCCAGCGTGATGGTGTAGAGCATGAACACCCGCCCGACCAAAGACCGGGGCAACAACGGCGACAACCATGCCATGAAATTTCAGCGCAGTGCAGCCGGAGCGGTACGATAAAAATCGCGGTAGGGCGCGTATTCGCTGCCGTCTGATGGTATGAAATACGCTTGATCACTGAGACCGACCTGCTCAGAGACTTTTTGCAAAATCTCGCGCCCCACTGGGTCTTTGTGCATGCCAGTAAAAGCCTGTGCCACCGCCTTTTGTGTTTTGTCTGGCACCTTGGAAGATGCCATCAGGGCCAAGTCGTGCAAAGGGGGAGACGACCACAGCACACGGTATTTTTTTCCTTCACGCCGAGCGTAACCCTCGGCCAACTGTGAGTTGGCACCCACTGCAGCCACTTTGCCGCTAAAAAGCTGTGCCAAAGCACCATCCATATTGCCTCCAAAGACAAATTTGGCATTGACTTTCTGGGCCATCAACTGCGCCGCAGGAAATTTGTACGCCACCAAGGCTTCTGGCCCTGGAAAGGCTACCTCTTGGCCCTGTAACTGTGCCAGTTTGGTGATGGGTGAATCGGCAGGCACAATGATCTGACCATGAATAGGGGGAGTTTGGCGCCGGCTCAACACCTTCCAGCCCAATTGTTCACGCTCTGGACTGAAAAGATGGTTGCTGAAGACGAATTCGACCTCCTGCGCCAGCACATAAGCAGTGGTATCTGCAGAGGTGCGCCCGATCTTGAGTTCGAGCTTGACACCGCTTTTTTCTGACACATACGCGATGATGGGATTCCAGTAGGAAGCCGTGAGCTGAATACCATACTGGTTGACTGGTGAAAAACGATACGCCGTGTGGCTGGGAGATTGGGCCCAAGCCGCCCCTACCCACATGACAGAGGCCAGCAGCCCCACACCCCAATGCCGACGAGAGATCAAAAAATGTTGCATAAGCTTTGGCCTTTTCTTCACTACAGGCATGCGCCCGCAGCTGATTCAGAACACCTGGAAACGATATGTCACCAAGTGTAAATTGAAGTTGATGAACTCCCCTAACATGGGGATTTGCATGAACCCCGCACTGTGCGGTCAAATTTGGAAAGAGTCCACCACTTGCATCGACCGCTTGTCGACATACATCTGCGCATCTGCCACGCGCAACAGGTCGTGGGCCTGGGTGCCGTCGTGAGGATAGCGTGCAACACCAATACTGGCACCTACTTGCAACAGTTCATCTTGCCAAGCACAAGGTTGTCGCAGAACGTCTTTCAAACTGTCTTGCACACGGGCCACAGAGGTACCTGGTTCTAGGTTTTCCAAGATGACCACAAACTCGTCACCCCCAATGCGCGCCAATGTATCTGTTTCGCGCAATACCGAACGCATCCGTTTCGCCAGTTCTGTCAGCAATACGTCACCAGCCGCGTGACCATACAGATCATTGATAGGCTTGAATCGATTGAGGTCGATCAACAACACGGCCAACTCATGTTGATAGCGTTGCGCTCTGGCAATGGCCTGCTTCAGGCGCTCATCCAATAGCATCCGGTTCGCCAAGCCGGTAAGGGGGTCGTGGTAGGCGTGTTCCACCAACTGCGCATTGGCCACACGCAACGCATTGGTGCGTTCAGCCACGCGCAACTCCAACTCCTCGATGTGGCGCTGCTCTGCCTCGTGGGCGTTTTGCAGTCGAAGATAGGCACTGTTGAGGCTGTCTTGCAAGCGCCCCAACTCGTCGTCTTGGTAGGCTGGGCTGCGATGGAGTACCAGCAAGGGCTGGCTGCTTCCGGGTTGGTACTGGCTGGCAAAATCGGCCATGCGTATCAGGTGGCGTGTCACCATCGAAAACACCAGCCAGAGCAAACCCAAAGAGATCACTGTGGTTTTGGCCGTTTGGGTCAAAAATACCACCACTAAACGATCAAAGCTCTTTTGGTAGAGCTGCTGGCGGTTGGGCACCAACACAATGCTGCCCACCTGAATGGCATGTTCGCCAGAGCCATGCACCAGCGGTAGCTCATGCGCTGCTAAATGCTTGGCATCCAGACGGCCTTGCTGAATCACCTCTTTGTCGCTGGAGCCGTAACGTAACATGACCCCTGCCACCCACGAAGAGCGGGCAATGCCATCGACCTGCGCATGCAGTTGCTGGCGGTCAAAGTTCCAAGCCGCTTGGGCCAGCCCAGGAATCTGGCTGATGCGAATAAAGTCCAAGGCGTCTTGCATGTCCACCACGTCTTGGCGATAGTTGGCGTAGAGTTGGACAGAGGTGGCCACCAACGCGCTGACACCATTGATCAGCAGCATCCAAAGCAGCAGGCGCTTGCCCAACACACCAAACAACTGATCAAACCGAATCATGGCTTGGTGGTGCTATGAAAAGGACTGTGTCGGGCCAACAATTGCTCAAAACGGCTGATGCTGGCTGCGTCCATATACGAGAGTTGTGTATCCACCCAAGGTGGCCGAGGGCCAGCCTGTGCCAGAACAGTATTGATTCGGGCAATGACTTCACGCCCCCAAGCACTTTTGGTGCAAACCACATGCCCCACGGTGTAGTCTTTGGTGCCAGCAATTGGCAGATAGACCAAATCCAGCGGTGCAGTAATGCGGCCCTGCATGTTGTAATAGCCTGGCTCCACAGGATAGGCAAAGACATAGTCTGTCCATCCGGCAGCCAAGTGGCGAAAGGGGGCATCAAAATGCACGCCTGTGGTCTTGAGATGGGCTTGACCTTGGTGCCGTGCCAGCGCCGCATCGATTTCGGTGCCCAGGGCACGCCCCTCCGTCAATGAGGTGCTCAACTTGGAATCGGACAGCAAAGCCTGCACATCGACTTTGCCATCGGAGCCGATGTGCTCACGCAGGCGTGCCAGATTCTTGCGTTGGATTACCACATGGTGGGTGAGCGCAAAATGCACTGGGTTGCTGAAATAAGCCAACTTTTCTCGCTCTGGGGTGCGCAACAGCGCCGGATGGCACACTGGCGCGCCCTGTGCCATCAGCCCTTGTAAGCGTGCAACGCCAGCCACTTCGAACCGATGCTCGAAATCGGGCATGTGCTTGACAAAGTACTTGACCGCCGCATCCACAAAGCCAAGCCCTGGCAGTTCTTTGTCGACCAAAATGAAAGGCGGAAAATCATTCAGCAACCACAAAATGGTCTTGTTGGCCTTCGTTTCTTGTGCCGAAGCAACGCCCACAAAACCCAGCAGACAACACAGCAACGCCGCCCAACGAGACACCCGTCCCGCCATGACAACCCCTCGACTTTGCTTCGGTTTGGCAGATACGGTCACATTTTCTCCTCCGGCCTAAACATCTCATCCATTCTGATGATGATTTGAACCATCATAGCGGCTATCGCTCTCACGGCCTGCCTAGGTTCTAACAATCATCAAAAACTACTTTCCCCCGATGCAGGCAAGGCGGGGGAGGGTGTTAGCTCCTGCATTTCTAGGGGTTGTAGTGGTGGTTCCTCCTGAATCGGTGGGGGATCTGGCCATGCAGGCACTGGGCTGGTTTCTATTGGCAAAGCGCCAGAACGGCCAGACACCGCGGTCGACTCGGTGATTTCTGGTGCTGTGGGCAGCACGGGAGCGGGCACTGGAACTGCTGGGCGCGTTGGTGGCGTTTCTATTTTTTCTGGCACAGGACGGCTGGCCCACCAGTCCTGTAGCCAATCGCGCAGGCGCTCCTTGAAGTCTTGCCACCAACGTGAACGCGGGGTATCGACAAAACGAACCTGGGCATCAATCTGTTTGCTGCGCAAAGCCTGCTGAAAAAACTCACCCACCATTGGCAGCGCACTGCGGGCGCCTTGGCCCCAATGGTCACTGCGCAACGTGATACGGCTATCATTAAAGCCTGCCCAAGCCCCCGCCACCAGTTGTGGATGCAACAAGATGAACCACCCATCGGCATTGTCTTGGGTGGTGCCTGTTTTGCCTGCCACATCCGCTTGAATGCCATAACGGGTGCGGATGGCACGCCCCGTACCTTGATCAATCACACCGCGCAAGGCATTGCGCAAATCTTGGGCCGCTTGCACGGGCATGGCTTTTTGGGGGCGTGCCGATGCAAATTCCTGCAACAGCTCACCACGGCGATTTTCGATGCGGGTGACCCACAGTGGCTCTACATAGCGCCCCGTATTGGCAATGGTGCCATAGGCAGCCACCATTTCTTTGAGCGTCACGGGACTAGTACCCAATGCCAAGGCCGGTACAGGATCGAGTTTACTGTCACGCACTCCCATGACACGGGCCAGCTCCACCACCCGCTCGGGGCCCACCTGCTGCATCAATTGGGCAGTGATGGTGTTTTTGGACTGTGCCAATGCTGTGCGCAAGCTCATGGCTTGACCACTGGGCGGCCCACCATCACTGGGACGCCAGACCTCACCGCCCGGGAGCTTGATTTCTACGGCTTGATCTATCAGTGTATCGGTGGGGTTCAAGCCCTGCTCGAAGGCCGCACCATAAACAAAAGGCTTGAAGGTAGAGCCGGGCTGGCGGCGGGCTTGCTGCACATGGTCAAAAGCATCTTGAGCAAAATCCCGACTGCCCACCCAGGCCCGAATTTGCCCTGTTTCTGGCTCCAATGCCAAAAATCCGGCCTGCACCCGCACTTTGGTCTGACGCAGTGTGCGCAAAAAAGCCACATCGGCCAGCAAAGCCTTGGCGGCCTCATCAGGGGTTTGGCCCTTGGCAACAGCGGCACGAAACTCGGTGGATTCTCGCACCAAGGTTTCTACCAAGGGGTTGCGGGGCTGCCAGCCATTGCGCTGACTCCAAGCCGCATCGGCCACCGCCTGCAACTGACGGCCCTGACGGGCCACAGCCTGATTGGCCACAGCTTGCAAACGAGAATCGATAGTGGTGTGAATGACCAATCCATCGGTGTACAAGTTGTAGCCATTGCGATCAGCCCAGGCAATCAGCCATTTTCGCAACTGCTGTGAAAAATGGGGTGCTGGGCCTTGGGGCTCGGCTTGGCGCTCAAACTCGATGCGCAGCGGCCGTTTTTTGAGTGCCTCGAACTGTGCAGGTTTGAGTTTGTCACGCTTGACCATCTGCGCCAGCACGGTATTGCGCCGGTTTTGTGCCCGCTCTGGGTTGAGTACGGGGTTGTAGTAACTGGTGCCCTTGAGCATGCCGATCAGGGTGGCGCTTTGCAATACTGTGAGCTTGTCTGCCGAGGTATCAAAATAGGTGCGGGCCGCCATCTCTATGCCATAGGCGTTGTACAGAAATGGAACCGTATTGAGGTAGGTCTCCAGAATTTCTTCTTTGGAGTAGAGCAGCTCAATCTTGAAGGCTGTAATGGCCTCTTTGAGCTTGCGCGTGAGCGTGGGGGCGCGGCCAATCTCTTCTGGAAACAGATTACGGGCCAATTGCTGGGTGATAGTAGAGCCGCCTTGGCGGTCTCCAGAAAACGTGGCCAAGGCAGCGCCAACCAGTCGGCGTCCGTCCATGCCCCAGTGCTGGTAGAAGCGATGGTCTTCGGTAGCGATCAGTGCATCCACCACGGCTGGGGCAATGCCCTTGAGTGGCACCCATTGGCGGTGGGCCCATTTGTATTCGGCCAGCAGTTTGCCATCGCGCGATAGCACTTGGGCTGGTTGTTCAGTCTTGGCTTTACGGATGTCGCTGATGGCGGGGGTAAAGGGTATGAGCAGCAGGGTATACAACAGGAGCAGGACTGGGCCTGCGGCCAGCAACCCCCACAAGGTACGGCGGTTGGGGCGGTGCAGATGTTGCATGAGTGATGGACCCAGCCATCTCCCCACTCCAGACAACCGACCCCACATGGAAAGCACAAAAGGAGGCATCAACCCAGACTCGTCAAGGCACGCTCAGGGTTGCTGCGCCAACAGCGCCAGCAAGCCTGCTTCATCCAGCACTGGCACGCCCAACTCTTGGGCCTTGGTCAATTTGCTGCCTGCTTCGGCTCCAGCCACCACATAGCTGGTCTTTTTACTGACTGAACCAGAGACCTTGGCACCCGCAGCCTCTAGCATGTCTTTGGCAGCATCACGACTGAGGGTGGGTAGCGTGCCCGTCAAGACGATGGTTTGACCAGCCAAGGGTTGTAAAGCCCGTTCAGATGGCGCACCTTCGGGCCACGCAAGGCCACAGGCGCGCAACTGCTCCACCACCTCACGGTGATGGGGTTGGTCAAAGAACAAGCGAATACTTTGCGCCACTACTGGCCCCACATCATTGACCTGTAGCAGTTGCTCGACCGTGGCATCCATGATGGCATCTAAGCGGCCAAAGTGACGGGCCAAGTCCTTGGCCGTGGATTCACCCACATGGCGAATACCCAAGGCAAACAAAAACCGGGGCAAGGTGGTTTGCTTAGATTGCTCTAACGCAGCCAGAATGTTTTGCGCCGACTTTTCAGCCATGCGCTCCAAGGCTACCAGTGCAGTAAGGCCCAATCGGTACAGATCGGGCAGGGTGTGGACGATACCTGCATCAACCAATTGATCGACCAATTTGCCGCCCAAGCCTTCGATGTCCATCGCCCGGCGGGCGGCAAAATGCAAAATAGCTTCTTTGCGTTGCGCTGGACAAAATAGGCCACCCGTGCAGCGGTATTCGGTCTCGCCCGGCTCGCGCACCACAGCACTGCCACACACAGGGCAGGCGGTGGGCATACGAAAGTTAGCCACATAGGGTTGGCGGGCAATCCATGCTCCATCACCAGCAGGGCTCACCACAGGCGGCACCACACCAACGACCTCAGGGATCACATCGCCAGCACGGCGCACGATGACTTGATCGCCTACACGCACCTTTTTGCGGCGCAATTCAAACAAGTTGTGCAAAGTGGCATTGGTGACGGTCACCCCCCCCACAAACACTGGAGCCAACCGCGCCACAGGCGTGAGTTTGCCAGTGCGGCCCACTTGAATGTCGATGCCCTCGACCAGCGTCATCATCTCTTGCGCTGGGTATTTGTGTGCTACGGCCCAACGTGGCTCACGGGTTTTGAAACCCAGTTCCTGCTGCAATACCAGATCGTCTACTTTGTAGACCACACCATCAATATCGTAGGGCAGCTGATCACGCTGCTGACCAACGCACTGGTGAAACGCAACCAATGCCTCAGCACCCACCACCGGCTGTACCTGCTCGGCCACCGGAAAGCCCCAGCTTTTGAGGGTTTGCAACAACCCATAATGACTCTGCCAATGTGGCGTGCCTTGAGCCAGCGGGGCTACTTCACCCACGCCATAGGCAAAAAAGCGCAAGGGCCGCTGGGCCGTGATGCCTGCATCCAACTGGCGCACAGCCCCGGCGGCCGCATTGCGTGGGTTAACAAAAGTCTTTTGCCCACGGGCGCGCTGTTCTTGGTTGAGGCGGTCAAAATCGGCCCGGGCCATGTAAACCTCGCCGCGCACCTCTAGCACAGGGGGCACGCCAGCGGGCAAAACCAGCGGTATCTGACGAATGGTGCGGATGTTGTGCGTGACATCCTCGCCCACTTCGCCATCGCCACGGGTTGCCGCCTGCACCAGCAAGCCGTTTTCATAGCGCAGACTCATTGCCAAGCCATCAAATTTGGGCTCGGCCACATAGCCGATAGGGGCTCCAGCCACCACTTCCAGCGCCAGCGGGCACAGGGCGGGGCGTTCGCCACGTTCGGCCCGCTTTTGTTCTGTGGCCAGATAGGAGCGCAATTGCTGCTCGAACTTTTCGGCGCCTGCCGCCGTCACATCAGTTTCAGTCCGGATAGAGAGCATGGGCACAGCATGGCGCACGGGGGCCAGTCCGTCCATTACTGCGCCAATCACCCGCTGCGTGGGTGAGTTGGGAGTGACCAGCTCTGGGTGCTCAGACTCTAGTGCCTGTAAACGCTGATAGACCCGGTCGTATTCAGCATCAGGCACCTCTGGTGCGTCCTGCACGTAATATTGGTGTGCCCAACGGTGCAGACAGGCTCGCAAGCGAGCGACCTCTTCAGCAGCGGGGGCTGGTGCGTTGGTCTGGGCTGTCTCTGGTGGTGTAGGAAAAAGATCAAGAGATTGGGTCACAACAGCCTACCTAGCCTAGACGTTAACTGAACAGGCGCCGAGCCAATACCGAGCCAGCAGACAGCCCGTGGCTGTCGAGCTGGTCATATAGCAGCTCCAAATCGGTGGCAATGGGGTCCATAGCCATAGCAGGCAGTGGTTGACCATTTTGATCGCACAGCACACCATCCATGACACGGCACAGTACGGTGGCAATCTCGCGCAAGCGGGTAAATGGCTGCTCAGAACGGTTGACCTGTGCCACATCCAAACTCAACATCAAATCGCGTACCGCCGATTGCTCCAAGTCTTCCGCCAGGGCCGCTTGGGTATCAAAGGCCAGCGTGAGCAGCGGTGGCAAGCCCGCGGTGGGGGCTGGCAGTAGCATTCGGCCTGCCATTGAGCCGGGTAAAAAACCCAACCGGGAGGCGTTTTGCTGCAAATAACCCGCACTCCAAGCAGCTTGGCGGGCACGCAACACAAAAGCCAGTTGGGCATCGTGTTGTCCGGCAAAATCGTCCAAGGATTTAGCACGGGCCACTTCGTGCAGCATTTCAGGAAACTCTGCGGCTGCGTGCAGCATGTCGGCAAAGGGTTGCACCTTGTGCACAAACTCGGAGAATTCGATTTCGTTCAGTGCTCCCGTGCGATTGGCCAACTGCACGCCCGCCTGAAAACGGCTGTAGCGTTGGGTCGCTACCGGGTGTTCCCACTGCTGGCTGGTCTCATTCCAAGCCTCTATGGCAAAGGGCTTGCTGCCGACCCGGCGGGTAGGGGGCAGGGCAGCCAACACCGCATCGCCGGGCACCGCCTGCTCGCAATGCAAAGTGGCAAGCGCATCAATCAATTTGTCCAAGCCCAAACGGCGATCAGGTGCAGCGTTGGGTTTGGCAGTGGGTGCCGCAGCAGCTTTTGGTGCTGCTTCAGCAGGGGCAGAGGCCACCGGAGTGCTGGGCACCTCTGCCCGTTTTTCAGGGAATGGGGTGTCATGGTCATGGTCGTGCTCTGACGCCGATGCCACTGGCGGGGGCGCAGGTGGCGTGCCATGCAGCGCCTGATCCAACAAGTGGTCAAAGGCAGGCTCTTGGCGCAATGCCGGCTCGGCAGGCGTGCCCGGTTCGGCAGGCCGCGGCTTTTTGGGGGTGTTGCGGTGGTTGGTCCAGGCGTTGTAGGCGACGATCAGGGCCAGCAACACGGCGCCGATGACGGCCAGACTGATTTGCAAGTTGCTCATGAGAGTGGTGTGCGGGTAAATGGTTCAGGTGGCATCGGCCATCGACAGGGCCGATTCCATGTCTACGGCCACAATGCGCGAGACGCCTTGCTCCTGCATGGTGACACCGATCAATTGTTCGGCCATTTCCATGGCAATCTTGTTATGGCTAATGAACAGAAATTGGGTCTGCTGGCTCATACTGGACACCAGTTTGGCATATCGTTCGGTGTTGGCGTCGTCCAAAGGGGCATCCACCTCGTCCAGCAGGCAAAACGGGGCTGGATTGAGTTGAAAAATGGCAAACACCAAGGCAATGGCCGTGAGGGCTTTTTCGCCACCAGACAACAGGTGGATGGTCTGGTTTTTCTTGCCCGGCGGCTGGGCCATGACCTGTACGCCCGAATCCAGAATTTCATCACCCGTGATGATAAGGCGTGCATTGCCACCGCCAAACAGTTCTGGAAACATACGCCCAAAATGCCGGTTGACGGCATCGAAGGTGCCTGAGAGCAGGTCACGGGTTTCGCCGTCGATTTTGCGGATCGCATCTTCTAGCGTCTGCATGGCATCGGTCAGATCGGTGGTCTGGGCATCCAAAAAGGTTTTGCGCTCGCGGGCAGCCACCAATTCTTCTAATGCTGCCAAATTGACAGCCCCCAGCGCCGTAATCTCGCGGTGCAGGCGGTCAATCTCAGATTGCAGGCCCGTAGCGCGCACTTGGCCTTGGGCAATGGAGCGTTCCACGGCCTCTAGGTCGGCTTGGGCTTCGGTCAGCAAGGTGCTAAATTGCTCTAACCCTAGCCGAGCGGCCTGTTCTTTGAGCTGGCAGTCGGTGATGCGTTGGCGCAGCGGCTCCAGGGCGCGCTCCAGTTGCAGGCGCTGCTCGTCGGTGCTGCGCAATTGCGCAGTGAGATCATCGTATTGGCTGCGCTGAGCGGCCAAGTGGTGTTCGCGTTGCATTTTGAGCGCCAGCAAGTCTTGCAAACCGCCCTGGGCAGCAGCATCAGACAGGCGCTCCAGCTCTGCTTGGGCGCGCACACGCTCATCGGCCAGCGTGGTGGCTTGCTGGCGGGCGGTATCTAAAGTACGCGACAACTCGGCCCGGCGGGCCTCTAGGCTGCGTTGGGCAAACAGTGCTTCTTGGGCTTGACGCTCTAGGCTGCGTTGCTGTTCGCGGCATTGGTTCAAGCGGCGTTCGGCATCAAGCACGCGGTCGTCAAATTGTGCATGGGCCTCTTGGCTGTCGGCCAATTGCATATCCAAGGTTTCAAAACGCGCTTCTGCGGTGACGCGGCGCTCTTGCAAGTCATCGAGTTGGACTTGCACCTCATCCAGATCGGCACCAATCTGCGCGCTGCGGGCTTGGGTTTGCGCTAGCAATTGCGCCAGCCGCAGATGTTCTACCTGCAAGGCATGGGCTTGGGTTTGGGCCTCAGTGGCGGTGCGGCGCAACGTGGTGAGCTGCTGCACCGTATCGGCATAGGCCGCTTCCGCACGCAACAAGGTGGTACGGGCTTCTTCGGTGATGAGCGTTTGGGCGCGCAGTGCTTTGTCCAGATGCTCGATGTCTTGCGCTCTGGCCAACAGCCCAGCTTGTTCGGAGTCTTGGGCATAAAAGGCCACACTGTGCAAGGTGACAGCATGGCCCTCGGGCACATACAAGGTTTCTCCGGGCTGGAGTTGTGCGCGCCGGTTCAGGGCTTCATCCAACGTCTGGGCGGTATAGCAGCCCTGTAGCCAATCTTGCAACACCGCCTGCAAGCGGGCATCGTGCAAGCGCAAGTGGTCGGCCAGCTGCGGCAAAACGGCCCCCGCAGATCGCAACACGGCTGGTTGGGCTGCACTAAAAAAAGCCAATTTGGCAGGTGGCCCATCACCCGTGGCCCCAACCAGCCCGCGCACCCGGTCTAGGCTACCCACCTCCAACGCAGACAGGCGTTCACGCAGCGCGGCCTCTAGGGCGTTTTCCCAACCCGGCTCGATATGCAGGCGAGTCCACAAAGCGGGCAAGTCGTCTAAGCCGTGGCGCTGCAACCAAGGATGCAGCTTGCCATCGGTTTTGAGCTTTTCTTGCAGGGTTTGCAACGCTTCGAGCCGAGCAGACAACTCGGCCTGTCGAGCGTTTTCGGCATTGAAAGCCTGCTGATATTGGCGGCGGGCCTCGTCACGTTGCGGCACGGCCTCTTGGGCTTCGGCCAAACTGGCTTGGGTGGTTTCTAGCGCCTCTTGCGCCGCTTGCAGTTGCTGTTGCAAATGCTGCACACCGCTGGCATCGGGGGCAGTTAAGGCTTGGCGCTCGGCGCGCAGGCGCTCATAGCGGCTTTGCAGTTGGCGGCTTTGCTCCTCAATGCTACGTTGCTCGGCGGCCAGCACTTGGATTTGCTGCTGCACCTGTACCACCACGGCCCGCTGGCTGTTGGCCCGGCTTTGGCTGTGGCGCAGGGCCTCTTCCAGATCGGGCAGGCGCATGGCCTGCTCTTCCAGTTGGGCTTGGAGCAGTTCAGTCTGTTCTTCGGCCTCTAACCCGGCACCGGCCAGATTTTCGAGTTCAAAGTGGGCCTCTTCGCTGCGCGCCTCCCACTGGCTGATTTGTTCGGCCAGCGTGCCTAGGCGCAACTGCACGCGCTGGCGGGCCTCCACCACATAGCGGATTTCAGCCTCTAGGCGACCAATCTCGGCATTGGTCTCATAAACTTGGCCTTGCGCTTGGGTGACACCATCGCCCGCTGCATAGTGGGCTTGGCGGATGGTTTCCAATTGCGCCTCTAGGTGGCGCAAGGCGGCCATTTGTGCTTCCAGCTCATTGACGGCCTGCAAGCCTTGGGCCTGCACAGCGGCCTGATCAGCTTGGGCATCTGCGCGGCGCAAAAACCAAAGTTGCTGCTGCTTGAGGGTGGCGCTGGCGTGCAAAGTTTGGTACTTTTGTGCGACCTCGGCCTGTTTTTCGAGCTTCTCGAGGTTGGCGTTGAGTTCGCGCAGGATGTCTTCTACCCGGATCAGATTCTCGCGGGTGTCGTGCAGGCGGTTTTCGGTCTCACGGCGGCGCTCTTTGTACTTGGAAACCCCGGCAGCCTCTTCTAAAAACAGACGCAAGTCTTCGGGGCGGGACTCCAGAATGCGGTTGATGGTGCCTTGGCCGATGATGGCGTAAGCCCGTGGCCCCAGCCCGGTGCCCAAAAACACGTCTTGCACATCACGCCGACGCACAGGCTGGTTGTTGATGTAGTAGCTACTGTTGCCATCGCGGGTGAGCACCCGCTTGACGGCAATCTCGGTGTATTGGTTCCATTGGCCACCCGCGCGGTGGTCATCGTTGTCAAACACCAGCTCTACGCTGGCGCGGCTGGCCTGTTTGCGCCGGGTGGTACCGTTAAAAATCACGTCCTGCATCGACTCGCCGCGCAGCTCTGAGGCCTTGCTTTCGCCCAACACCCAGCGCACAGCATCCATGATGTTGGATTTACCACAGCCGTTGGGGCCGACCACGCCCACCAACTGCCCCGGCAGCATGAAATGGGTGGGTTCAGCAAAAGATTTGAAGCCAGAGAGCTTAATGGAATTGAGACGCACGGATCACCCTGTAACACCGCGCCGCTGGCGCAGCCGCCAGGGCCACGCGGCCAACACCGCCCGGCATGTCACCATGCCTAACGATTCAAGGTGTGAATGTTACCCGAGCTGGTCAGCTCCAGTATGGAGCAGCTGCAAACCCGGCGGCAGCGCCTCACCAAAGCTGCGGCGTTGGTCGGCTTCGTCCAGCGCCAGCACTTCGCGCACCATCGCCCCCCACGCCGGGGGAGCCTTGGCAGCTTGCAAACGTGCCATCACCTGCTCACGCACCGGCCAAGGCAGGTCGCGGGCGCGGTCGCCACTACAACGGGCCAACTGAACGGCAGCAAAAGCGGCAGGCTCTACCTGTTTCCAATCCAGCCCCAGCAGCACCTGCAACCAGAGTAGGGCTGTATCGGCAGGCACCACATGGTGGGCACTGCCATACAACGGTACACGCGCGCCCAAACGCCCCAGCGCCCACCAAGTGTGGGCTTTTTCAGGGTGACGCTGCCAGCGGTCGAGCAACCAATGCCCAATATCCACCCGATGCCCTGCCGGCACCTGCTCGAGCGTGGCGGCCAAGCGCACCATGTCGTCATAGCTGCCATGCAGGGGAGACTTGCTGCGCGGGGCATCTGCGATGGTTTCCAAATGGCCGACCAATGGCTCCAATAGTTGCAGTTGTTGGGCCTCGTTCAGGCCTGCGGCAGTACGGCGCCACAGTGTCCACCATTCTGACCAGTTGCCACTTTCGGCCACATACTGGATGCCTTGGGGAAACAACGTCCAAAGTTGTTCTACCCGCCACGCGTCCAACGGTGCGCCAGTACCCGGCCGCAGACAGTAACCTGCCAAATTGAGCCAAACACGCTCGTGCTCGGCACTGCGGCGACGGCGCTTGGCACCAGCCCACAGGGCATCAAACAAACCACGCAGCAGGGGCAGACTCCATTCTTCACGGCGGCCCAGCAGGCGCTCTAGGGTTTGGCGCAACTGGCGCACCTCACGGGCCTCGGGTTTGTGGGTGCCGGTGCCAAAAATACGCTCAATCTGCGCCAGTGCCTCGGGCAGCCGTGGGTGCGGTGGTGCTGTGGCGGCAGTATGCTGCGCATCAGCGCCTTGCACACCGCCACGCAGCTCAAAAGCCAACGACCAACGTTGCGCTGCGTCATCTGCCTGCGTGCAATGCATCTCCAAAGTACCTACTTCGGTGATGCTGGCTGTGAGCTGCACTCGCACCTCCCGACGGCGTTGACCTTCGGGGCAGGGCAACACCGCCGACAATTGCGGCAGCCGCACAAACTGTGCTGCATCATCGCCCTCGAGCAAGACCACATCTCCTGCTTGCCAAGGTGTGCTGGCCGAGGACGACAGCAAATGGAAACGCACGGCCTGCCCCAAGCGCAGCGCAAAAACATGATCGGCCAGATGCACTGGCACACCCTCTGGCGTGCCCCGTGGCAGCACACAAATGCCCTGTGGCTTAGTGTCTGGGTTGCTATGTTCGAGCAGCAAAAAATAGCTGCGCGCCGACCCACCACCAATTCCAGCCCCCAAAGCAGGCACCCGGCCAGCGCGCACCAGTGCATGGGCTACCGCACCACGGGCCACAGCCACATCGGGCGCATCGTTGTGCAGCACCTGCAACGGTGCGCCGCGCCAAGAGGCCAACACCTGTTCCAGCCGCTGTGCCAAGGCCGGAGCGCGAAACACACCACCGTTGAGCAGCAAGGTATCGGGCAGCCCTAGTTCGGCATGGCGGGCCAAGAAATCAGCCAAATGGCGGGTAATAGCGGCATCAGCCGGGTAGGGCAGACCAAACTCCACAATGCCCGACCGCCGCCGCTGGGGCCGGGCGCTGGCAGGCTCGTGCGGCAAAAAGCCATCGACCACCAGCAGCTCCAGATCTGCACGGCTGATCTCGACCGAACGGGCCGCCCCCAACAATTGCGAACCCGCACCCAACAAGGTGACCGTGGCGCGTTCAGGGGCGTCTGGCCCCAGCAGCAGTTCTTTAGCCACCCGGCACCGCTGCACCAATTGCGCCAAACGTGTGGCCGATAGCGGCGCTGTGCCCCCCAAACGGCGCTCTACCCAATGCGCCAGCGCCAAGTCCATGTTATCGCCACCCAGCATCAGGTGGTCACCCACCCCCATGCGCGTGAGCTGGGGCACAGCACCCTGGCCATGCTCTACCTGAATCAACGTTAAGTCGGTGGTACCGCCCCCCACATCGCACACCAGCACCAGCCGCGACTGTGCCAACGTATCTGCGCAATGCTGGGCATGGCGCAGTAGCCAGTCCTGAAAAGCCGCCTGTGGCTCCTCCAGTAGCCGCACTGTGGGCAAACCGGCGTGGCAGGCAGCCTCCAGCGTCAAGGCGCGTGCCCCCTCATCAAAGGAGGCCGGCACTGTGAGGATGATGTCTTGCTGTTCTAGTGGCGATTTGGGAAAACGCGCATTCCATACCGCACGCACATGGGCCAAATAACTGGCACTGGCCAACACTGGCGATATTTTGGGGACATCGTCCGCCGCCCCCCAAGGCAAGATAGCCGCCATGCGATCCACCCCCGCATGGGACAACCAACTTTTGGCACTGCTGACCAAGCGCCCCGGCACCTGTGCCCCCAAATCACGGGCATAGCGCCCCAGCACAGCAGGTGGCTGTTGGGCTTGACCTTGGTGCTGCGGCTCTAACCACATTGGCTGCAAGGCCACGGGCGGCAGCTCTCCCGGTGCTGGGTGGTAGCGCACCGAGGGCAGCAGCACCTGCTCGGCCAGTGCCCCCGGCCCCACCAGTTGCTTCATGGGCAGCAACTGCACACCTGCGGCATCTTTGGCCCGGCCCAAGGCGGCATAAGCCACTACCGTGTGGCTCGTGCCCAGGTCAATGCCAACGCTATAGCGTGCGCTCACGGCTGTGCGGGCTGGGCCTCACCCCGAGCGTCCAACTCAACCTTCCAACGCTCCGTGCCCCCCACGGGCAGGGCTTCCAGTTCCAGCACACCCGCTTCGGTGATACGGGCGTGGAGGCGCACACGCACCACCTCGCCAGCCGTGCGCCCTTGGGTGGGCAAGTGGGCTTCAATGGCTTGCAATTCGTGCAGCTCATCAGGTGCCCAGAAATCGAGCGTTGTGCCAACTTGGTCTTGGCGGCGCACCGAAGAGCCGAAGAAGCGAAAATGCACCGACTCGCCCACCACCAAGCCAAACTCTTGGCCGGGTAAGGTAGCCTCACTGCCTTCTTCCATGCCAAAGGGCGCCAAGCACAGCGCCTGAATCGGCGGCTCCATCCCCGGAATAGCAGGCATCGAAGACTCCACAGCCACGTAATAAGCCTGTGCCGTACCGCCCCGAATGCGCACGCCTCGGCCCCGGCGCACATAGCCATAGTAGGCCGCACCGCGGGCTACGGCCAAATCCAAATCAGCACCAGCCAACAAACGTGCTGGGGCGGCTCCTTCGGCTTGCAACCAACCATTGAGGGTGCCCAGCACGCGATCAGCAATCGCACCCGACTTGAGCACACCGCCATTGAACAGCACCGCCGTCGGGTGTAAGAAGGTAGCGGCCTCTGGCAAGCTGCTGCCCAAGCCCTCCAATTGCGCCGTGGCACCGCGTTGACGGGTCAGAAAGGCCGCCAAATGCCGGGTGATAGCCGCATCCTGCGCATAGGGCAGGCCCAATTGCGTCAAGGCGGCACGGGCACGGCTGATAGGCTGATCCGACACCGCTGCGGACGGGAAAAACCCCTCCAGCAAGGTTTGCTCTAACTCTTGGCGCGTGACTTCAGTGCGGATAGAGCCACCAATCAGCTTGGAGCCTCGGCTAGGCACCACCACTGGCACGGCCATCACGGTAGCATCGCTGAACAAGGTTTCTTTGGCGCTGCGGCAGGCATGGGCCAAAGCCCGCGTCTGCCAAGGGTCTAACTGTTTGCCCTCAGCGGCCAACTTGCGCGCTACACCGTAGGCCAGTGCCAAATCCATGTTGTCGCCACCGAGCAAAATATGCTCACCCACCGCCACACGCTGCAACTCCAAATTGCCATCGCGCTCGAGCACCGCCATCAGCGACAAGTCGGTGGTACCGCCGCCTACATCCACCACCAGAATGATGTCGCCTTGGCGCACTTGCTTGCGCCACTGACCAGCACTGCGCTCAATCCAGCTGTACAACGCCGCCTGAGGCTCCTCCAACAAGGTGAGGTGATGAAAACCAGCAGACTGGGCGGCTTCTGCAGTCAATTCGCAGGCCGCCGGGTCAAATGAGGCTGGAATAGTGACGGTCACCTCCTGCTGTGCCAGCGGCGCCTCGGGATGCTGCTGATCCCAAGCAGCCTTCAGGTGCGACAAGTAACGGATAGAAGCCTCTAACGGCGAGACGCGCTGCACCTCTTCGGGCGCATCTACCGGCAAAACTGGGCCACGCCGATCCACACCGGGATGGCAGAGCCAGCTTTTGGCACTGCTCACCAAACGAATGGGCGTGGCCGCCCCCCGACTGCGCGCCAGTTCACCCACGGCAAAGTCTTGTGCTGCCACCCAAGGCAGGGCCAAATCACCAGAGGCCATCTCGCTGGCATGGGGCAGATACATGAACGAGGGCAACAACGTCTTGCCCTCCACCGCACCGGGGCCAGTGAGTTGCGGGATTTCTAACACACCCTGGGCCACTTTTTCGCCATCGCTGGTTTGGGTATCTACCCAAGACAACGCGCAGTGGGTGGTGCCCAAGTCGATGCCCACGGTATAGCGGGGGGGTTGGTTCAAGGGGGCAAAGCTCACAGTTCTACCTCCGCCGGGGCCAGCACACGGGCATCATGGCCTTGGGCCAGTTGGGGCAGACGGCTGTCACTCACGCGCCAGCCTTGGTGTACCAGCGTACCCGTAAAGGGTGGCTGTCCCACCACATTCCCTGTAACACGCACCGCCGTTGCATCAAAACCGGCAGGCAACGTAATGCGGCTGCCTTCAGCCTCAGTGCGCACCGTGGCAATGGTGAAATGCTCACGTAATACCTTGCGACAGCCCTCATGCACAACACGGGCTGCACCACCAATCTCAGCATCCGAGAATGCGGCCACATCCTGCTCCATAAAATCGACAAACCGTGCTTCACGCTGCAAGAGGCCCAACAGTTGCAAAGCAGCCGTCTCTGGCGGTGCCTGCCATACTGGGGCGGCAGGCGCTGGTGCCACAGGTGTGGCTACAGGGGCAGGCGCTACTGGAGCAGCCACTGGCACGCCATCGCGCAACTGCGCCACACTGGCCGCAAAATCAGGCCGGGCAATGATGGCAAAAAAACTGCTGATAGCCAGCGCAATGCGCCCCATCAGGGAAGGAGGTGGTTTTGTCATGCACAAATCTTTTTGTTGCGGGCTGGGACGCCCTAGGGCTGCGCTACAAAAAGCTGCGCACCTGACAGCGGCCCAGCAACGCCGGGAGGGAAGGTCGTAGCATCGTATTATCCAACGGGCCTGAGCCGTACTGACGGTAGCCCTGTGCAGCCCCAGAGGATTTGGGGGCTGTCTGGCGCAGTAGGTCACTGCGCGGGGTTACACTTAACGCACTGTGCCTACACCTGCCGTGTCACCTGCTACACCTTCCCACCTCGTTGACCTGCACGATCTGCGTCTGGACGAGGCGCGGGCGTTGGTAGGCCCGGTCACGGCGCAACCTACAGCCCCCCCCAACGCCACCCGCTATCTGCAATCCATGATTGATGGGTTGTGTGAGCTATCGCTGCGCGACCCCTTGACGGGGCTGGCCAACCGGCGCCACTTCCTGAACGTGGTCGAATGCGAAATCGACCGTGTGGCCCGCTCAGGCGAATCCGCCCTGCTGCTGCTGCTGGATATTGACCACTTTAAGCAAGTCAATGACAACCACGGCCATTTGGCCGGCGACAGGGTGTTGCAGGAAATTGCCCGCATCCTCAGCACCTGTGTGCGCCCTATGGACACCTTGGCCCGCTACGGCGGCGAAGAATTCGCGGTGGTATTGCCTGGCTGTCAGGCGGCTTTTGGTCACACCGT
This sequence comes from Giesbergeria sinuosa, assembly GCF_042652905.1. Lineage (NCBI taxonomy): Bacteria > Pseudomonadati > Pseudomonadota > Betaproteobacteria > Burkholderiales > Comamonadaceae > Giesbergeria > Giesbergeria sinuosa. The sequence continues at coordinate 75,523 of NZ_JBHSHJ010000013.1, forward strand.
GGCCGAGCGCATTCGGCAAGCTGTCGAGGCCACCCCCATACGCATTGCCCCCTCCAAAGAAGTGCATGTCACCATCAGCATAGGCGGTGCCTTTGCACTGCAATGGATACGTTCAACGGCCTCGCTGTGGGTAGATCGGGCCGACTTGCAACTCTACAAAGCAAAATCGGCCGGGCGCAACCGCGTACACATAGAAGAACAACCCAGCAGCACCGTGACTGCAGAAGAGAAAGGCCTGCTGTTTGGCACGCTTTACCCGCCGTCCGGCTGGGATGATCCGTCTCCCCAAAACCCGACCGACAGCGCCTTTTGAAAGCGACGAGATGAGCGACGCGCCGTCCACCCAAACCCTCCATGCAGACGCCCCTGAGGCGTCCCGGTACTCCGGTGCCCGCATCATTGCCGTGACCAGTGGCAAGGGTGGTGTGGGCAAAACTTTTGTTTCTGCCAATCTGGCCGCTGCCCTGGCCCGGCGCGGCAAACGTGTGCTGGTACTTGATGCCGACCTCGGTTTGGCCAATCTGGATGTGGTGCTCAACCTGCATCCCAAACTCACCTTGCACGATGTGTTCACTGGTAAGGCACGCCTTGAAGAAGCGGTCGTGGCGGCACCCGGTGGTTTCTCGGTGCTATTGGCGGGTTCGGGCATGGTCGAATACTCGCGCCTGACACAAGAGGTGCGCAGCCAGTTCTACCATGCCGTGCAAAAGCTGGCCCCCTACTTCGATGTGATCTTGCTCGACACTGGTGCCGGCATCTCCGAAGTGGTGCTGTTTTCTATCTCGTTGGCCTCTGAGGTGCTGATTGTGGCTACACCAGAGCCAACCTCGCTCACCGACGCTTATGCCGCCATCAAGGTGTTGGCCATGCAGCAAAAACGCCAGCATGTTCGCATGATCGTCAACCAGGCAGCACGCCCCGGTGATGGCCGTGCCATTACCGGCCAGTTGCAGCAGGTCATTGACCGCTTTGTCATGACCGATTCGGGGCGGCCTTTGCGCCTGATCCACATGGGTGACATCCCTGCCGACCCCGCAGTGCGCGAGGCCGTGATGCGCCGCCAACTGCTGCAATTGCTCACTCCCGGCTGTCCGGCGGCATTGGCCGTATCGCAATTAGCCAACAAAATCGTCGAGACCTTGCTGGCACGCGCTGCCTAAATACCACCGCCGCCCAGCCCCTTGTTCTAAGGTATCAGGGGGCCAGATCAAACACCAGCACTTCAGCCGCTTGCGCTTGGTTCAGCGTCAAATGGCTTTCTGCACTGAGCAAGGCGGCATCCCCGGCGCTTAAAGGCTGTCCGTTCACTTGTAAACTGCCACGCGCCAAAAAGACATAGGCTTTGCGCGTGGGGTTCAGCGCCAGCGTCACCTCGGCATGGCCATCTAAGAGCCCCGCATACAACGAGGCATCCGCATGGATTTGTACCGAGTCTTGTGCGCCATCGGGTGATGCCAACAGGCACAGACGGCCCTGTTTACGTTGAGCCTCAAACCGTTTTTGCTCATAGCTTGGTGCCATGCCACGGGTATGCGGCATGATCCATATTTGCAACAGATGGGTTTGCTGCCCCGCAGCATGGTTGAACTCGCTGTGTACCACACCGCTGCCTGCACTCATGCGCTGCACCTCGCCAGGAGAGACCGTGCGAACATGGCCCATGCTGTCTTCGTGCGCCAGCTCCCCCGCCAGCACATAGGTAATGATTTCCATATCTCGATGGCCGTGGGCACCAAAGCCGGTGCCGGGGGCAATCCAATCCTCGTTAATCACGCGCAGATTGCCAAAACCCATATGCTCTGGGTCGTAGTAGCCCGCAAAAGAAAAGCTGTGATAAGAACGCAGCCAGCCGTGGTCGGCATAGCCTCGATCTTGTGATTTGCGAATAACCAACATGGCATTTCTCCTCTCATCGATTAGAAGCCTTGACTGTAGGCGGCAGCGCCTGCGTTGGCGTGCAGGCCACTTGACGGGATAATGCAAAAAATTGCAATCAATAACCCGCCACCATGCGAAATCCACGCGATGTCCTGACGCCCGATAGCCTGGCTATGTTGCATGAAATTGCGGTGGCTGGCAGTTTTGCCGCTGCGGCTCGCACACTAGGGCTTGTGCCCAGTGCACTAACCTACCGCGTACGCCAAATCGAAGAGGCTCTGGATGTACTGCTGTTTGACCGCAGTTCCCGCCAAGCCCGCCCTACCCCGGCAGGCACCGAGTTACTGCGCGAAGGCCAACGCTTGTTGCAAGACATCGATGCCGTAGCCCACCGGGTGCGTCGTGTTGCTACCGGCTGGGAGCCACAGCTGACCATCGCCATCGACGGCGTGATCTCCCCCCACACCATCTTGGAGCTGGTACAGGCGTTCTACGCACTGCATCCCCCCACCCGGCTCAAACTGCGCGATGAAATTCTCTCGGGCACCTTAGAAGCCCTGACCTCAGGACGGGCAGATTTGGCTATTGGTGTGGGAGTCAATGCGAGCAATGTAGCCGGATTGCAGTTAGAGGTGCTGGGCGACAGCACCTTTCTGTTTGCCGTGGCACCACACCACCCATTGGCCCATACGCCAGAGCCAATCAGTGATGCCCACTTGCTACAACACCGGCTGGTGGCAGTGGCCGACTCAGCCCACAGCGACAACACCAGCATCGGTCTGCTGGGTGGGCAAGATGTGCTGACCGTCGATTCGATGCAGGCCAAACTTCAGGTGCAACTGCGGGGCTTAGGCTGTGGTTTTCTGCCCATCGCGATGGCCCGGCCCTATCTTGAGGCAGGTCGGCTGGTTGCGCGGCGGGTTGCCCGCTCTGAGCGCAATGTGCGTTTGCACTATGCCTGGAAGGGCAGTGCCAAACCACCGGGACGGGCACTGCAATGGTGGCTAGAACAACTGCGCAGCCGTGCGACCCGAATAGCCCTACTGGAAAACCACCATCACTTTTAGCAGAATCTGCCTGCGGGCAGTGTAGAGTGCCAAGGTCTGCTTCCCCCCTCGCTTGCTGAAAGGTCTGCCATGCCTCGCCGTACCCCTGCCACTTCTTCTGTTCGCTCCAGCCGCCTGCACAGCAGCCATTCTCCCCAGAGTCCACGCCACTTTGCTGTGGTTGGTGCCGGAGTCGCAGGCATTGCCTGCGCCCGCACACTGTTGCAAGCAGGCCACCAAGTCACAGTGTTCGAAAAATCCAACCAAGTGGGCGGGCGCACTGCCACCCACGATTCACCATTTGGCAGTTTCGATGCTGGGGCGCAATACTTCACTATCCGCGATGAACGCTTTGCACTGGCGCTGGACACCGCGCCCAACGTGTTCCGGCCTTGGAGTGCCAATGCCATTCGGGTACTCGACGCCACAGGCCATGTAGCCTCTGCCAGCCAACCCCCTGGAGAAGCCCATTGGGTAGCCACACCGGGCATGTCCGCCCTGGCCGATGCTTGGGCTGAGCCTCTGCGCCAAGGCGGCCACTTGCACACCAATGCCCATGTCGTCGCCATTGAGCGCGATCCGGTCAAACCACAGCATTGGCAGGTGCGTGCCCAAAGCCCAGACGGCGCCCAACAGGTAGTAGCAGGCTTTGATGCCGTGCTGCTGGCACAGCCTGCCGATCCCGCCAGATCGCTGCTGACCCAGTCGGGCATTCAAACCCCTTTGGTGGCAGAAATTGCGGGCGTTATCACTGCCCCCTGTTGGACGATGATGCTGGCATTCCCACAATCAGTACGTCCCGGCCTGACCACCTTAGGGCCACAATGGAATGCAGCCCGCAGCACCCACCACCGCATTGCGTGGCTGGCGCGTGAATCCTCCAAACCCCAACGCGGTATCGTAGAGCGTTGGACCGTACAGGCCAGCCCAGCTTGGTCGCATGAACACCTCAACGATGACAGCAGTCGGGTACAAGCCAAACTGCTCAAAGCCTTTGCCGAAGTCACGGGCATCCATGCCCAACCCGGCTATGTTGAAATGCGCCGCTGGCGCCACGCCCAAACCACCCAACCCTTAGGCAGAAGCCACCTGTTGGACAGCCATATGGGCATTGGCGCTTGCGGCGACTGGTGTTTGGGCCACCGGCTAGAAGACGCCTTCCTTTCTGGTCTGGAACTGGCCTTGGCCGTGGATTTCAGCGTCAACTTCCAGCAGCAGATCGCCACAGGCATGCTCGAGAGCATGAAGGCCATCCCTCCAGGCGCATGAACATACAGCCTGTCTATGTGGGCCGCTTTGCCCCGTCCCCCACAGGGCCATTGCATGCAGGCTCCTTGGTCGCAGCACTGGCCAGTTGGCTCGATGCCCGCGCTTGGAATCAAGGACGGGGCGGGCGCTGGCTGGTGCGCATCGAAGACATAGACACACCGCGCTGCATGCCTGGTGCAGCCGATACCATCCTGCACCAGCTCGCTACCTGTGGACTGCAACCCGATGCGCCACCGCTGCGGCAATCCAGCCGCTCGGCAGCCTACCAACAGGCACTGGATCAATTGGCCGCCCAAGGCTTGGCCTACCCCTGCGCCTGTTCACGCAAAGACATTGCCGAAATCCACGCTGCGCAGGGGCAGTCCCGCGAACGGCATGCCCTCATGCCTTATCCCGGCACCTGCCGTCAAGGTCTGCATGGACGCACGGCCCGTGCCTGGCGCTTCAACACACAGGACGCGCCTACCGTCACCTGGAACGACCGGCGTCTGGGGCCACAACAGCAAAATGTGGCCCAAAGCGTGGGGGACTTTGTGCTGCGGCGGGCCGATGGGCTGTGGGCCTACCAACTGGCGGTGGTCGTGGACGACGGCGCCCAAGGGATTACCCACATCGTCCGTGGAGAAGATTTGGCAGACAATACGCCACGCCAAATGTTGTTACAACAGGCATTGGGCCTGCCCACCCCCCACTACCTGCACACCCCGCTAGTGTGTGCAGCCAATGGAGAAAAGCTCTCCAAACAGCACGGCGCTCCTGCCCTCGATCTGCGTTCGCCCTTACAGGCCTTGTCAGCAGCCGCCCAAGTGCTCCAACTACCCAAAGTGACATCAGAGCAGGCTACACTGTCAGATGCCCTGGCCCTGTGGATCAGGGCTTGGACGCATCTCTACAATCAGCCCCTGTGACTGCAACCCCCAACCCCACCCCCATTCTTGGCATGGATGCCACTTCTGTTGCCGCTTCCCAGCCCAGCCCCCAAGCTCCTGCTGGCGTGGCCTACCCCAAAACCATCAAGAGCTTCGTACGCCGCGCCGGACGCACCACCTCGGGCCAAACCAAGGCTTTTGAAGAGTTGGGGCCACGCTTTATCCTGCCCTACAGCGGCCAGCTGTTAGAGGCACCTGCTGTGTTTGGCCGCAACGCACCCTTAATTCTGGAAATTGGCTTTGGCATGGGCGAAGCCACTGCACATATTGCCCATGTGCGCCCCAACGACAACTTTCTGTGCTGCGAAGTGCATGAGCCCGGCGTGGGCGCTTTGCTCAAGCGCATTGGCGAACAAGACATCCAAAACATCCGCATCCTGCAACACGATGCCGTAGAAGTGATTGACCACATGCTGGCCCCAGCCAGCTTGGATGGCATCCATATCTTCTTTCCCGACCCGTGGCACAAGAAAAAACACAACAAGCGCCGCCTGATTCAACCCCCTCTGGTTGCTAAACTGGCTGCACGGCTCAAGCCCAGTGGCTATCTGCACTGCGCCACCGACTGGCAACCCTATGCAGAGCAAATGCTAGAGGTGCTTGGTGCCGAACCACTCCTGCACAACAGCAGCCACCAAACCGATGGCTATGCTGTCCAGCCTGACTATCGCCCTCTGACCAAATTCGAGAACCGGGGTTTGCGTCTGGGCCACGGCGTTTGGGATCTGGTTTTTTTGCGCCGCTCCTGAAATTACCCATTCAAGGCACACCGACACCATGAAGCCCATTTTGCAAAATCTGGTCGAAATGACAGGTCAGCGCGACCACCTGCGCCTGGAAGTATCGGTGTTATCCACCTTACAAAAGCTCTCCAACATCGTAGAAGTGCGTGCGCTGGAGTTGTTCACCATCGATGGCGTGATGCACCTGCGGCCCCGCACCTGGAAAGGCCCCCAAGACTGGGTGTCTACCGATATGGAGCCGAGCAAAGACCCGCAGCAGCAACCCCTAGAAAACCTGCCCGAGCTGGCTGCCTGTGTGCGCGGCCACGAAAGCCATGTGATTGCCTCTCCCCGGCGGGGCTACCATGTGCTGTGGTTACCGGTATGGATGCACGACAAAGTCAGTACCTGTTTGGAAATCAGCCAAAAACGCCCTTTTTCAGTGCATCGGCTGGAGGTCATCACGGGCATTTTCAATGTCTACCAAAACTACCAAAGCCTGCTGGACTACAGCGAGCGCGATGCCCTGACAGATTTGTACAACCGCAAGACCTTTGACGAGCAGTTCTCCCGGCAAAGCTACAGCAGCGCCAGCGACAATACGCCCCACAAGGCAGAGCAATGGCTGGCAGTGATCGATATCGACCACTTCAAACAGGTCAATGACCGTTTTGGTCATCTGTATGGCGATGAAGTGCTGATTTTGGTGGCCAACGTGTTACGCAGCTCTTTTCGCTCAAACGACCGGATTTTCCGTTTTGGCGGCGAAGAGTTTGTGGTGCTGCTGCGCTCGATCAGCCTCGAAGAAACACGCAACGCCCTGAACCGTTTTCGGGAAGCTGTGCAGGTTTACCCCTTTCCACAGGTAGGGCAGGTCACCGTGAGCATCGGCTTTGTCAATGCTACCCACGGTGCCCCGGTAGAAATCTTGGGCCAAGCGGATCAGGCACTCTATTACGCCAAAGAACATGGCCGCAACCAAGTCTGCTTTTATGACGATCTGATAGCCAGTGGCGATCTGGTGGTGCAGATCGCCCACGACGATGTCGAATTCTTCTAAAACACCGCCGATTACCCGCCCATGTTCAAAAGCTGATGGCGAATTTTTTGCATCAACAGATCGTCAAAACTGTAGAACCCCTTGTCACATCGGGCCAGCTCTTCCAAAGCAAACGCTGCACCCGTGCCAAACGCCTCGCGCCGAATAGAGTCATGGACTAAACGCACCGTCTGGTGCGGAAAACCAAACACCACTTCGTGGTGCCCCACGATGCCCCCCAAGCGCAAGGAGGTGATACGGTCATCTTCCAAATGCAAGGTTTCGGCAATTTTGCGGGCAGTGCCCGACACTTCTGGTTTGTCACGGAAATGCTGCTCTATCACTTCCACATCGGCAAACGGCGCGATCTCACGCAACATCTTGGCTGCCAACAACAGAAAATTGATGCCCAAGGTGATATTGGGTGAACTCATCACCCGGGTGTCTTGGCCCATCTGGCGCAGATACTCCAGATGCTCGGGGCTATAGGCAGAAATGGCACTGACCAACATGATGCCGCGCTCGCGCAGCAGCTCGCCATAGCGGTAGACCGCGTCCGCCTGCGAAAAATCGACCACGGCATCGACGGGATGCTGATCGAACCACTGCTCTAAATCCAAGCCCTCTAACCCGACCAACAGAGCTTGCTCCAGCCCTTCCAGCGGTGTAGCTGTGGCAGCGCGGCCCCGCATCACCCAACGCAATTCAAAGCGTGGGTCGCTGGACAGCACGTTCACTACCGCCTTGCCAGCCCTGCCATAACCCAACACACCTATTTTCATCATCCATATCTCCTTTGTCAGTTGTTTCAAAGTAGCCGGAAAGCCAGTATGGCTACCAGCGTTGGCGGTAGGGCGGCTATCAGCAAACCCAAAGGCTGAATGGACTGATCAGAGAACTTTCCTTTCAAGATAGCGGCCCCGGCGGGATTGGGAGCGTTGGCAATCAGGGTCAAACCACCGCCTGTGACAGCCCCAGCCACCAAGGCGGTTTTGAACTCCAGGCTCAGGCCATCGACCAAAGATCCCAGATAGGTCAAGGCGGCGTTGTCGGTGATGGCCGTCAGCGCCACTGCGCCAAAAAATACCGTATTCGCGTCCATCCCCATCAACAACGGCTCCAACCACCATTGTTGCAAACCACCGAGCACCACCAACCCCGCCAGAAAAAAGGCCACCAGCAAGGCCTCGCGCAAAATGAGCGGGGTCTGGTGGCGCTGATAGGCCGTCCAAAACCCCAAAAAGAACAGAAACAAGCCCATGAACACCGCCGGGTGGTGGGCAAAAACGACCACCAGCGCCAAAAATACCAGATGCACCAGCACCACACTGACAGGCACAGCCGGGTCTTGGGCATGTGGTGGTGTAGTAGCCACATGCACCAACTCTTTGCGAAACAGCAGCATTGCACAGCCTGCATTGATAAAAACGGCCACCGCTGCCTTCCAGCCAAAGTGGGCCACCATAAACCAGATGTCCCAGTTCCATACAGCAGCCACCATCAAGACCGGTGGTGCCGCAAAAGGCGTCAAGGTGCCACCAATCGAGATGTTGACAAACAGCACCCCCAGAGTGACATATTTCAGCGGGGTAGATACTGAACGCGCCAACACGGTATCGCGCAACATCAAAGCGGCCAGGGTCATCGCCGCAGGCTCGGTGATGAAGGAGCCTAACAACGGCACCACCGAGAGCAACAGAAAATACAAGGCCATGCCAGAAGGCAATGGGGTGTAGCGTGCTATAGAGCGCACCAGCGCACCCACGCACTGCAAAATAGGCCGGGTGCCAGCCATCACCATGATGGCAAAGACAAACACGGGTTCGGTAAAGTTTCTGGAATCCAGATAAGCCACGGCCTTGTCTTCGCCTTCAATGCCAAACATCCATAGCATCAGCACCATCGCCCAAAAACCGAAAACCACCTCCACCTCACCCAGCAAATGCCAAATACCCGCATGGCGGGGTCGGGTGTGGGCTAAGCGTTCAAAAAATTTGGTGGAAAAGGTGTGCAGCACTGCCAAAGCAAACAGCACCGCACCAATACCGTGGATCAGCGTAGGGGGCATATAAAAAGACGAAGAGGAACCGCGAGGCGGCCCGACCTTCGCATGAACCTGCCCAACCCCCACGGTTTGGCACCCAACTTCAGTATATCGCGACACAGGTTTGTCATAAAATGATTTTATATTTCAACAAATATCAAATCATTTGCACCAGAAAGGCAAGACTGCGATGAAAGTGGGCATCAACGGCATGGGCCGCATTGGGCGTTTGGCACTGCGTGCGGCTTTGGGGGCGGCAGAACGCAGCTTGGATGACCCACGCGCAGGCAACCGCTTAGAGGTGGTGCACCTGAACGAAATCAAAGGCGGGGCTGCTGCCACCGCGCACCTGTTGGCCTTTGACAGCGTGCAAGGCCCGTGGCGCACCCCCATCCATGCCGAAGGGGAACAAGCGGTGGCTATTGGCGCGCAACGTTTGTCCTTCAGCAGCCATGCCCAACCCGCTGATATTCCTTGGGGAGATTTGGGGGTCGAGGTGGTGCTGGAATGCACCGGCAAATTTTTAACCCCCGAGACCATTCAAGGCCACCTGCAACGTGGGGCCAAACGGGTAATCGTGGCAGCGCCGGTCAAGGTGGGCGGGGTGCTCAACATAGTGGTTGGTATCAACCACCAGCAATACGACCCGGCGCGCGACCAGATCGTCACCGCAGCCTCTTGCACCACCAATTGTTTGGCCCCAGTGGTCAAAGTGGTACACGAGAACATTGGCATTCGGCATGGACAAATCACCACCATCCACGACCCCACCAATACCAATTTGGTAGTGGATGCCCCACACAAAGACCTGCGCCGCGCCCGCAGTGCCATGCTGAGTCTGGCCCCCACCACTACCGGCAGCGCCAGCGCCATTGCACTGATTTATCCCGAACTGAAAGGCAAACTCAACGGCCATGCGGTGCGCGCACCCGTGCTCAATGCCTCACTCACCGATTGCGTGTTTGAGTTGCAACGCGCCACCAGCGCCGAAGAAGTCAATGCCCTGTTCAAAGCAGCCGCAGCCGGGCCACTGGCCGGTATTTTGGGCTACGAGGAGCGCCCGCTGGTCAGTGCCGACTACGCCCGCGACACGCGCAGCTCGATTGTCGATGCCCTGTCCACACTGGTCACAGATGGCACCTTGCTCAAGGTCTACGCTTGGTACGACAACGAAATGGGTTATGCCTGCCGCATGGTCGATTTGGCTTGCCACATGCAACAGGTAGGCATCTAGCATGAATGCCGCCGAGCGCCACTATGCCATCGTCACAGCTTCCTACTGGGGCTTCACGCTCACTGATGGTGCTTTGCGCATGTTGGTGCTGCTGCATTTTTACCAGTTGGGTTATTCCTCCGTCACGCTGGCCTTTTTGTTTCTGCTGTACGAGGCAGCTGGCATTGCGGCCAATTTGCTGGGCGGTTGGCTGGCTACGCGCTACGGCATTACCCGCATGTTGACGGTGGGGTTGGCGACGCAAATTACCGGCTTTACCCTGCTGTCGCTGCTGAACCCTGCATGGACGGCAGCCATGTCGGTGGCTTGGGTGGTGCTGGCACAGGGCGTTTGCGGTGTAGCCAAAGATTTGACCAAAACCGCTAGCAAATCGGCCATCAAAGTCACGCAAGCACAGGCCAAAGAACAGGGCACGGGCCAGTTGTTCCGCTGGGTGGCATGGTTTACTGGCAGCAAAAATGCCATGAAGGGCATTGGCTTCTTTTTGGGCGGCTTGCTGTTGCAAACGCTGGGTTTCCAAGCCTCGCTCTGGGCGATGGCGGCATTGCTGGGGCTGGTGTTGCTGGGCGTAGTCACCTCGTTGCCACAGATGATGGGCAAGAGCAAAGCCTCTGGCTCGGCCAAAGAATTGTTTGCCAAAAATGCCGGTATCAATGCCTTAGCAGCAGCCCGGGTAGTGCTATTTGGTGCCCGCGATGTGTGGTTTGTGGTCAGTTTGCCGGTGTTTTTGTATTCGGCGGGTTGGAACTTCACTATGGTCGGCAGTTTTTTGGCTGCTTGGACTATCGGCTACGGCTTGGTGCAGGCACTGGCCCCCCACTTAGTGCGGCGCAGCAGCGATGGCCTCAGCAGTGAAGTGCCAGCGGCGCGCTGGTGGTCGGCTTTGCTGGCCTTTGTCCCGATGGGGCTGGCCTTGGCCGTGGCATTCCAAGCACCCGCTTTGGAGTGGGTGGTGGTGGGCGGACTGTGCCTGTTTGGTTTTGCTTTTGCCGTCAATTCTTCGGTGCATTCGTATTTGATTTTGGCTTATGCGGGTTCAGAGAAGGCGGCAGAAGATGTCGGCTTTTATTACGCGGCCAATGCGCTCGGGCGTTTTGTCGGCACGTTGCTGTCGGGGCTGCTCTACCAATGGGGCGGCTTGCTCTATGCCCTGATAGGCTCGGCCCTGATGCTAGGGCTGTGTTGGTTGGCAACGCTGGCCCTGCCCTTATCAAAAGAAACCAGCAACAACCATGGATGAAGCACAAGTGGTGCGCGCCTTGGGCGCTTTGGCACAAGAGACCCGGCTGCGTTTGTTTAGGCTGCTGGTGGTGGCTGGGCCGCAAGGCTTGACCCCCAGCAGCATGGCTGAGTGCTTAGGAGCCTCGGCCACGGTGTTGTCTTTTCACCTGAAAGAGTTGCACGCTGCTGGCTTGGTACAGGTGCAGCGCCAAGGCCGACACCAAATCTACCGCGCCGCCATTGCCTCGATGAATGAATTGCTGTCTTACCTGACAGCGCATTGTTGCCAAGGTGAAGCGTGCCTAGAAACACCTTTGCTGGCCTGCACGGCCTGTGAAGCTCCATCCACTCCAGAAAGCGTTCTTACCATGTCCAGTCCCGTCTACAACGTGCTGTTTATTTGTACGCACAATTCTGCCCGCAGCATCATGGCCGAAGCCTTGCTCAACCAATTGGGTGGTGGCAAATTTCGTGCTTACAGTGCTGGTAGCCGCCCCACCAGCCAAGTGCATCCGCAAGCGTTGGCCCTGCTGCAACGCCACAAAATCCCCACCGAAGGGCTGCGCAGCAAAAATTGGGAAGAGTTTGCCCAGCCCGATGCACCACCGATGGATTTTGTACTCACGGTGTGCGACCAAGCCGCTGGCGAAACCTGCCCCATCTGGCCGGGCCAGCCCATGTCAGCCCATTGGGGTTTGCAAGACCCAGCCAACGTGAAAAGCAGCCCCGACAATGTGGAGAAAGCCTTTAGCGAGGTGTTCCGTCTGTTGCATCGGCGCATCTCGCTGTTTTTGAGTTTGCCATTAGCCAAGCTCGATCAGCTCTCGTTGCAACAAGAGTTGGGCCATATCGGCCATACCTGCGACTGATGGGGCCAAGGCATGGGCTTATTTGAGCGTTTTTTGACCCTTTGGGTCGCCTTGGGCATTGGGGCTGGCGTTGCCTTGGGCCTGATGCTGCCCAGCCTGTTTCAAGCCATTGCGGCACTGGAAGTGGCCCAAGTCAATTTGGTGGTGGCCGTATTTGTCTGGGTGATGATTTACCCCATGATGATCCAAATTGACTGGGCTGCCGTCAAGGATGTAGGTAAAAAGCCGCAAGGCCTGGCGCTGACTTTGGCAGTCAACTGGCTGATCAAACCATTCACGATGGCGGCACTGGGGGTGGTGTTTTTTCAGTATCTGTTTGCACCGTGGGTAGATGCCTCATCGGCCCGTGAATACATCGCTGGCATGATTTTGCTCGGCGTAGCCCCCTGCACGGCGATGGTGTTTGTTTGGAGCCAATTGGTCAAGGGCGATGCCAATTACACGCTGGTGCAAGTTTCTGTCAATGACTTGATTATGGTGGTGGCTTTTGCGCCCATTGCTGCCTTTTTGCTGGGCGTGACCAACGTGACCGTACCTTGGGAAACGCTGTTGCTCTCGACCGTGCTCTATGTGGTGTTGCCGCTGCTGGCGGGCATGGCAACGCGCCATGTATTGCAGCAACGTTCGGCGCACGCCGTGGCCGATTTTGTCGCATGGATTAAGCCGTGGTCGGTTACTGGGCTGATTGCCACCGTGGTGCTGCTGTTTGGTTTTCAGGCAGAAACGATTGTGGCTAAACCGCTGGTCATTGCCATGATTGCCGTGCCCCTGATAGTGCAAAGCTACGGTATCTTTTTTATTGGCTGGTGGGGTGCGCGCTGGCTGCAACTACCGCATAACGTGGCCGGGCCTGCGTGCTTGATTGGCACCTCCAACTTCTTTGAATTGGCCGTGGCAGTGGCAATTTCTCTGTTTGGTCTGAACTCGGGTGCAGCACTGGCTACGGTGGTGGGCGTACTGGTGGAAGTGCCAGTGATGCTATCACTGGTGGCTTTAGTCAATGCTTGGCATCCACACAAAACTCAAGAAAACCGTTGACAAATCGGCCCGCCATGCTCGCTGATGCCCATGATAGGCATCGTTTTTGTCATGGGCATAGTCAACCGCTACTTTACCGATGCCTTCAACGGGGTTTATAACAAGACCGTGACACCATCTGAAATTTTCTTACCGTCAGGAGTTGCGTCATGGAAAACTCGGTTCATCGCTTCCACGATTTGTTCGCCCAGTTGGGCCTGCCTGCCGATACAGAGGGCATCAGTGCTTTTTTAGCCGCCCACCGTCCGCTTGATAGCCATGTTTCTTTGGCAGATGCCCCCTTCTGGAGTAGCGCCCAAGCCGCCTTCTTGCGCGAAGCCTTGTTGCAAGACTCCGATTGGGCCGAACTGGTCGATCAACTCAATGGGGCTTTGCGCGAGCCACCACGACAAGGTAGCTGATGGGTGCAGCACACAGCCATAGCAGCCACAGCCACGCCCCAGCCAACTTTAGCCGAGCGTTTGCCATTGGCATTGCGCTCAATTTGGCTTTTGTGGCTATCGAGGCCTTTTATGGCTGGAGCATCAACTCTCTGGCTCTGCTGGCCGATGCGGGGCACAACCTCAGCGATGTGGCCGGTTTGGTGCTGGCTTGGGCAGGGGCTTGGGCCGCCAAACTGCGCCCCAACAACCGCCACACTTATGGCTGGAAGCGTGGCTCCATCGTGGCAGCAGTCCTGAATGCCCTGCTGTTGCTGTTGGCCATGGGGGCTTTGGCTTGGGAAGCCATTGACCGTTTGGGCACACCCCAAGCCACTGAAGGCTGGGCCATCATTGCGGTGGCCGGGGTGGGTATTGTCATCAACACCGCCACAGCCTTGCTGTTTATGCGTGGGCGGGCCACAGATTTAAACATCCGTGGCGCTTTTTTGCACATGGTAGCCGATGCACTGGTGTCGCTAGGGGTGGTGTTGGGGGGCGGGCTTTATCTCTGGCAGGGCTGGAGCTGGATTGATCCAGTGATGAGTTTGGCGATTGCCGTGGTGATTGTGTGGGGCACTTGGGATCTGCTGCGGCAATCGGTGCATCTGCTGTTGGATGGCGTGCCCGAACGCATCGACACCACGGCAGTGCGCCAGCACCTGCTCGCACTGCCGGGCGTGACTGACGTACACGATTTGCATGTGTGGGCGCTGGGCACCTCCGAGGTAGCACTCAGCGCCCATGTAGTCTTGCAATCGTCCCAAACTGATGTAACAACCATACTGCACCAAGCAGAACATCTATTGCATACGCACTTCGACATCCACCATGCCACCTTGCAGGTAGAGCCCCCCGCTTACGCGCAGTGCTGTAATTTGCGTGTGGGTGTCGGTGGCTGTTGTGGTGTCTAAAAAAGGGAAATGTGATGGCGTACTTTCTGCAATTGCTTGAAGGTGGTGCAGGCAACTTGGCGGCCTATTTGGCAGCCCATGTGCTGTTGTGCCTGTTGCCTGCCTTCTTTATTGCTGGGGCTATGGCCGCACTCATTCCCAAAGCCAGCATCACACGCTGGCTAGGCCGCAATACACCAGTTCATATATCGTACCCAGCAGCGGCGGCAGCGGGCTCACTGCTGGCGGTCTGCTCTTGCACTATCGTGCCTTTGTTTGCCGGTATTTATCGCAAAGGGGCGGGTGTTGGCCCCGCCATCACTTTTTTGTTCTTTGCCCCAGCAGGGAACATCATGGCTCTGGCCTACACCGGCAGTATTTTGGGGCTGGAGTTTGCTGCTGCACGATTTGTGCTGTGTCTGCTGTTTGGCATGGGTATCGGGCTGCTCATGGCCATGCTGTTTTGGCGTGATGATGCCAGCCATGATGCCCAAACCGATGCCCTGTTTGCCGAGAAAGCCCGCGTGGGTTCTGCGGCCACCGGCCTGCTGCTATCGATGGTGGCACTGCTGATAGCTGGCACGCTCAAACTGTGGCCTTTAACCAGCACCCTGGGCACCATCACGTTGCCGCTGGCGTGGGCACAAGATTGGCAAGACACCTTGTTCCAATGGGTTCCCTACGATGCTGCGAAAGGCGAAGAAGGGGTCACTTTCCAAGGCTCGGTGTTAATTCTGCTGCTGTTGTTCATTGCCAGCACCGCTTGGCAGGGGCTAGAGAACATCATTGAAGGGGCCAACCGTTGGACATGGGTCACGTTGGGCCTGACCGCTGCCACGCTGCTGATAGCAGCCTTGCGCCTGACCCCCAACACCCAGGGGCTGGAATTGGCGCTGACCGGGCGCTTCTTTGGCGTGGGCCTGTGTTTGTGGGCCGTTTGGCATTACCTGCAAGCCTTGGAGGCGGATGACCGCCAAGCTTGGCTTTGGGAGGCTTGGCGCTTTGTGAAACAAATTTTTGGCCTGTTGGTCATTGGTGTTTTTATCGTTGGCATGGTGCGCCAAGTGATTCAACCCGAATGGATTGAAAGCTGGGCCGGCAGCAACACCATAGCGGCCAATATGGTGGCTGTG
This sequence comes from Giesbergeria sinuosa, assembly GCF_042652905.1. NCBI lineage: Bacteria > Pseudomonadati > Pseudomonadota > Betaproteobacteria > Burkholderiales > Comamonadaceae > Giesbergeria > Giesbergeria sinuosa. Next base: position 91,257 of record NZ_JBHSHJ010000013.1, read on the forward strand.
CTGTTTGGTGTGTTTATGTATTTCCCAACGCTGGTCGAAGTGCCAGTAGCCAAGATGTTTTTGGACTTGGGCATGCACCCAGGGCCATTATTGGCCTACCTGATGGCCGATCCAGAGTTAAGCCTGCAAAGCATTTTGATGGTGATAGCGGTGATTGGCCGCCCAAAAACCTTTGCCTATGTGGGGCTGGTGGCTATTTTCAGTGTGCTGGCTGGGCTTTCGTATGGGGCTTGGGTAGACGGCATAGCGTGGCAAACGCTGGCCTTGGGCTTGGCTATTTTTGTCACTATGTTGGCTGGCTTGTTGGTCTGGCTGCATCGCTTACAAGCAGCACGCACACCGCTATGAATGGTTTTTTCAACCCGCAAGGAGATTCTTATGTTGACTGTCAAAATCCTCGGCTCTGGCTGCTCTAACTGCCGCAAACTTGAAGCCGTGGCCCGCGAAGCGGCCACCGAGGCAGGCATTGAAGCCGAGTTTGTCAAAGTAACCGATATGCAGGCCATCATGGCCTATGACCTGCTCTCAACACCAGGGCTGGTTATCAATGAAAAGCTGGTTGCCAGCGGACGCATTCCAAACAAAGCCGATGTGCAGCAATGGCTGCAAACTGCCGTATGAAATCGCTGCCGATTGTCTGGCAACGCTTGGTCACCCCCGATGGGCAAACCTGTCAACGCTGCCACAGTACCCACCAGAACCTGCTGCAAGCCGTGGCCCAGTTAAAGACAGCACTGGCCCCACTGGGGTTGCAGCCAGTGTTAGACACCCAAGAAATCCCCTTAGACAGCTTCCGGACACAACCGGCCGAATCCAACCGCCTTTGGATTGGCGGCCAACCGTTGGAAACTTGGCTAGGTGCCGCTACCGGCCAAAGCAACTGTTGCGCTGCTTGCGAAGGCGCGCCCTGCCGAACCTTGGAATTGGCCGGACAATCTTACGAGGCCGTGCCAGAGGCCGTGATTGTGCAAGCCGCTCTGCTGGCTGCAGCTGCGATGTTGGGGGCAAGCACCACGCCAGCAGCGCAGGGCTGCTGTGGCCCGGCCCCGTCCGGCTGTTGCGGCTCCACTTCTCGCACCCTTGGGCAGACTACATAGCCTGCCCCTCAGTCAGCCATCAAAGGCGTTCAGCCACCCAAGCCTGCACGCTCGCCAACGCAGCGGGCAATTGGGCGGCGTTGGTGCCGCCAGCCATCGCCATGTCGGGCTTGCCACCACCCTTACCCCCCACTTGCTGGGCCACAAAGTTGACCAGCTCGCCAGCTTTGACTTTGCCCACACTGTCGGCAGTGACCCCAGCGGCCAGTTGCACCTTGTCGCCATCCACAGCGGCCAGCACGATAGCAGCCGTCTTGAGCTTGTCCTTGAGCTTGTCGAGGGTGTCACGCAGAGTTTTGGCATCGGCACCGGGCAGCACTGCGGCCAGCACTTTCAAGCCTTTCACATCGGTGGCTTGGGTGGCTAGCTCATCGCCTTGGCTAGAGGCCAGCTTGCCCTTGAGCGCCGCCACCTCTTTCTCTAGCGCCTTGATTTGCTCCAACGTCTGGGCGATGCGGCTGTTGACCTCTGTTGTAGGGGCACGCAAGGCCGATGCAGCTTGGGCTACGGCATCTTCTAATGCTTGCAGATAGGCCAGAGCGTTGTCGCCCGTCACGGCTTCGATGCGGCGCACACCTGCTGCCACGCCGCTTTCAGCGACGATCTTGAACAGACCAATATCGCCCGTGCGCTGCACATGGGTGCCGCCACACAGCTCGCGGCTGGAGCCGATGTCCAGCACGCGCACGGTTTCGCCATACTTTTCGCCAAACAGCATCATCGCGCCGGTTTTTTGTGCCGATTCAATGTCCATCACCCGCGCTTGGGCAGCGGCATTGGTCAAAATTTCTGCATTCACCAAGGCTTCAATCTGGCGAATTTCAGCATCCGTGACCGGCGCATTGTGGGCAAAGTCAAAGCGGGTGCGTTCGGCATTAACCAAACTGCCTTTTTGTTGCACATGGCTGCCCAGCACTTCGCGCAGGGCTTTGTGCATCAAGTGGGTGGCACTGTGGTTGCGTACGGTGGCGGCACGCAGCACAGTGTTCACTTGGGCGCAGACATGGTCGCCCACGTTGAGCGTGCCTTGCTCCAGTGTGCCGTGGTGGCCAAACACATCGGCCTTGATTTTGAGGGTATCGGCCACAGCAAACTGTGCCGAACCACTGGTAATACGGCCTTGGTCGCCCACTTGGCCGCCACTTTCAGCATAGAACGGTGTGGTATCGAGCACCACCACACCACTCTGGCCGGATTTGATTTCGGCCACGCTCACGCCATCGACATACAGGGCAACAATTTTGGCGGCCCCTTCTTGCACATGCTCGTAGCCGGTAAAGGTATTGCCTGCGCCCGTGTAATCGAGCGCCTTGTCCATTTTGAACTTGCCTGCGGCACGGGCCTGGGCCTTTTGCTTTTCCATCGCGGCAGCAAAACCGGCTTCGTCCACGGCCACGCTGCGCTCACGGCAGACATCGTTGGTCAAATCCAACGGAAAACCGAAGGTATCGTGCAGCTTGAAGGCGATCTCGCCAGGCAGCGTGTTGGCACCATCGGCCAAGGCCGCATCCAAAATTTCCATGCCGTTGGCCAAGGTCTCGTAGAAGCGTTCTTCTTCGGCCTTCAGTACCTCGGTAATGCGTTGCTGTTGGGCACGGATTTGCGGGTAAGCATCGCCCATGAGCTGTGCCAAGTCGGCTACCAGCTTATGGAAGAACGGGGTTTTTTGGCCCAGTTTGTAACCGTGCCGAATAGCGCGGCGCACAATGCGGCGCTGTACATAGCCTCGGCCTTCGTTGCTAGGGATGACACCATCGCTGACCAAAAAAGCCGTTGCGCGGATATGGTCGGCAATCACGCGCAGCGACTTGTGGCCCAGATCGGTGCAACCCGTTTCGCGGGCGGCCGCTTTAATCAGGGCATCAAACAGGTCAATCTCGTAGTTGCTGTGAACATGTTGCAAGATGGCAGCTAAACGCTCCAGCCCCATGCCGGTATCCACGCAAGGTGCAGGCAGCGGCGTGACCGAACCGTCTTCGGCCATATTGAACTGCATGAACACGTTGTTCCAGATTTCAATAAAGCGGTCGCCGTCCTCTTCGGGGCTGCCCGGAGGGCCGCCGGGAATGTGCTCGCCGTGGTCATAAAAGATTTCGGAGCAGGGGCCACAGGGGCCAGTGTCGGCCATCATCCAGAAATTGTCTGATTTGTAACGGGCACCCTTGTTATCGCCAATGCGAATCACGCGCTCTGGGGGCAGGCCAATTTCTTTAGTCCAAATATCGTAGGCTTCATCGTCTTCGGCATACACCGTGGCCAGCAGACGCTCTTTGGGCAGCTTGTAAACCTCGGTCAGCAGCTCCCAAGCCCATTTGAGACTTTCGCGCTTGAAGTAGTCGCCAAAGCTCCAATTGCCCAGCATCTCAAAAAAGGTGTGGTGGCGCGCGGTGTAGCCCACATTTTCCAAATCGTTGTGTTTGCCGCCCGCACGCAAGCACGCTTGCACCGAGGCCGCGCGCACATAGCTGCGCTTGTCAGTGCCCAAAAACACGTCCTTGAACTGCACCATGCCGGAATTGGTGAACATCAGCGTCGGGTCATTGCCCGGCACCAACGGGCTGGACGCCACAACAGTGTGCCCCTTGGAAGCGAAGAAATCCAAAAAGGTCTTGCGGATGTCGGCAACGGTAAAAATGGGTGTGCTCATGGGGTGTGTGAGGGGGTATTCAGGAGGGCAGGTCAACCAGCGCCCTACCCTTGGAGGATAGCCAGAGATTATAGATTTGGCCTTGCCTGCTAGGGTCACATCTGCATCGACCACCAAACCCGCCCGGCCAGTCAACAAAAGTATGAGCATGGGCGTGTCCTTGGGAAGCAAGGTTTTGGCTATTCTGCTTCAATCCCGTCTCACGCCTATCCCCCTTTTTCTGCACTCATTCTCCATGACAACTTCCCCCCTCGCCCTGCTCCAAGACCCCAGCTTGCTTCAAACCAACGCTCTGCTCAACGGCCAATGGGTGTGCGGCAGCGACCGCTTTGCCGTACACGACCCCGCCACTGGTGCCCTGTTGGCACAGGTTGCCAATCTGGGGCCACAAGAGGCCGAAGCCGCCATTGCAGCCGCAGCCGCTGCTTGGCCCGCATGGCGCAACACCACGGCCAAAGAGCGCAGCATGGTGCTGCGGCGTTGGTTTAATTTGCTCATGCAACACCAAGACGACTTGGCCCGCATCATGACCGCAGAACAAGGCAAGCCACTGGCAGAGGCCAAAGGCGAAGTCGCCTACGGTGCCAGCTTTGTCGAGTGGTTTGCTGAAGAAGCCAAACGCGTCAACGGCGAAACCTTGCCCCCATTCGACAATAACCGACGCCTGCTGGTACTCAAACAACCCATTGGTGTTTGCGCTGCCATCACGCCTTGGAACTTCCCCTTGGCCATGATCACCCGCAAGGTAGCTCCAGCACTGGCAGCGGGTTGCCCAGTGGTGATCAAACCGGCCGAACTCACCCCGCTAACGGCGCTGGCGGTGGCTGAACTGGCGCTGCGCGCAGGCATTCCGGCAGGGGTGTTGCATGTATTGACGGCTGACAGTGCCAACAGCATTGCCATTGGCAAGGTGCTGTGCGCCAGCAGCACCGTGCGCCACCTCAGCTTTACCGGCAGCACCGAGGTAGGCCGCATTCTGATGGCCCAATGTGCGCCTACCGTGAAGAAACTGGCGCTGGAACTGGGTGGTAATGCGCCTTTTATTGTGTTTGATGATGCAGACATTGACAGCGCCGTAGAAGGTGCCTTTGCCAGCAAATACCGCAATGCGGGCCAAACCTGCGTTTGTACCAATCGCTTCTATGTCCAAGATGGAGTCTATGACGCGTTTGTCAACAAGTTTGCCGCCAAAGTGCAGACGGCCAAGGTGGGCAATGGCTTTGACGAGGGTGTCAACCAAGGGCCGTTGATTGAAGAGGCTGCGGTGCAAAAAGTGCAGCGCCATGTGGAAGATGCCATCGCCAAAGGAGGACGGGTACTGACTGGCGGCCAACGCCTGTCTGGTTTGGGCAGCGGCCAGTTTTTTGCGCCCACCGTGGTGGCCGATGCTGCTGCCCACATGCTGTGTGCCAGCGAAGAAACCTTTGGCCCACTGGCACCCGTATTCAGGTTTCAAACCGAGCAAGAAGCCATCGAGGCGGCCAACGCCACCGATTTTGGTCTGGCCAGTTACTTTTACAGCCGCGACATTGGCCGAATTTTCCGTGTGGGTGAGGCCTTGGAATATGGCATGGTGGGTGTCAATGTGGGCCTGCTCGCCACTGAACACGTACCGTTTGGTGGTGTCAAGCAATCTGGCTTGGGCCGAGAAGGCTCCCACCACGGCATAGATGATTATCTAGAGATCAAATATTTGTGCTTGGGGGACATACAGTCTTGACTCTATTATTTATTTTTTTCTAATTTCATACCATCTCCCTTGACCGCTAAAGCTTGTGATGTACGCGGTGGTGATCCGTTTTAGGGCGGCAGGGAAAAATCCCGTGCTTTATTACGGACATCGGAGGGGGATGGCATGCGGAACATGATGGGAAAGTTACCCTTGTCCAGCACCCTCCGAGTTCATAAAAGGCTCTAGGCTTTACTGCCTTGGGCTACCGCTGATCTGCTATGGTAAGTTATCGATCACTGCTGCACGATTTGACTTCCCCTGACCACAAAAGTGAGCACACCAAAATAGCGATTATTTGCCGATTCCGTAACATCAAACGCTTCTTGGGTGTTTCCTTTGCTGTCAGTAGCAAATACCTTCAAATACCAGGTTCCATCAGGGAGCATTGGCACCAGCCATTGGTTCTCGGTCAGATCGTTTTGCATCTTGACACTGGAGAAGTCGGGGTTTGCCGAGATCATTGCGGTATAACGAACCGGGTCGCCCTGTAAATCGACCGATTGACCCCAGTTCAACTGAATTTGATTGCCTTGGCTGGTAGCCGACTGCCAGAAAGGCATCGGGTTTTCCAACGTACTGGTGAAGTTGGTGAGATTCGTTTGAATCACTTTGGCGATTCGGGTGCGTTCGGCATCCCATTCGCTGCTTGCAGCATTGCTGACAAGTGGGAGATGGTCGAGATCTGGAGAAGTGGTAATCGATGGCTCAACCAATGGCCGATAAGCATCCATCTTGGCCTTGATTTTGGCTTCGGTTAGGTAACGATCGGCAAGCTCATTCACCATTGCCACCAGTTCAGCCCGGTGCTGAGGATCGCTCAAAAATCGCTGGTGCAGGGGAACGCCCCACCAATTGGCTACGGTTTTCTGGTAGGCTGCATAAAGCGGGCCGGCGGCCCTTTGGCTCGGTTGGTCTTCAAAGCCAAAGGCGCCGTCATAATCCCAGGGCAAGAAGTAGAACTTGTCGTTGGCCTTGGGTTGGTAAAGCGCGAAGTTCTGGTTGATGGTGTCCCGGTTACCCATCAAGATGCTTGTGGCTAACCAGGTCAGGTAATTTTTCCGATCGAAGTATTGAGTGAATACGGTATCGAAGTCCGTGCTCGCATCATTGACCGCGTTGGTCATAGCAATCAGTTTTTCATGATTCCCGTTATCAGCCTCCAGACTTAACACCTTTTCGAATTCGGTTTTATTGAGCGGCTTACCGTTGCCGTCTAGGGCGAGCTTTGGACTCAAGCGGAAGTCGAAATCCTCAGCCTTGTAAATATTGCCATCAGTGGGCAGACCACGTTTGCTAAGGTACTCCTTGCCCATTTTTTCGACGTGGGTAAAAAGTCCGAAGTCTCCGGTGGCGTAACTGACTCCACTGGCGTTCTTGTTGGTGATGCCAATGCGGACGAATTGGGTGCGCAAGCTGGGAATGTGTGGAATGTCTCGAAACAGGTCAAAAGCCAGTTTGTTGCGCATCCGGGTCAGGTCATACGGATGTTTGTTGAACTGCAAGGTTTTTTCATTGCGCCAGGCTGCGGCATCATTGGCCAGTTTGATCCGGTAGGATTTCTGCGCTGCGAGGCGTGAACTATGGCCACGTAAGCGCAGCGTGGCGTTGGTAGCCTTGCCATCATCGGGATAGCCATCGACGATGAAGTGAGCGGCCACTTCTGGAACGATCGCGTCGCTGTCATCCACATCGGCATTCACGTCGGCAAAAGTATAAGTCCCGTCAACCGTGACCACGGTTGCGCTCAATACTTTCGCTTCTTCGACCGCATAGACGGTGGGGTCGTCTTTGACGTAGGGCGATTCTTCCACCGCTACTTCGATCACCGATGCCGGATCTAGCCTAAAGACACTGAGGTCGGTGGAACTCAGTGCAACCTGAAAGGCACGGGTGACGCTGCCGTTGGCATACTCTAAATAGGGGATGTTCAGCTTGAAAGCACCGTTTACCTCAGCGATCGTGGTGGCGTTCACCGCCGGAGTGACCGTGCTCACGCTACCAACCGAACTCGGCTCCAACTGAAAGAGTCCGCCATCGCTGGTGGTCAACGCCATCCGGAATCCTTGTTTGCTGACACCGCCGTTGTATTCCAGATAGGGAATGCTGAGTCGAAAGCCGTTTTGAGCAGCGGTAAAGAAAGGAAACTCCTGGCTACCGGCCAAGGCCGGCAGCAGGAGAGAAGCTGCGCAACAAAGTTGTTTAATCGAATGGGTCATATTGATTCAATGATTGGTTCTGTCGTAATAAGGTCGGTGGCGGTTATGAGGCCAAGTGGTAGAACTGCTCAGCGGTTGAAATGCTGTCCCTCATCTCACAGTTCATCTGCCCCTTGGCAATCATGTGCATGGTCTTAATACCGGCTATCAGGTGCCTTGCTGTATAAAACGACTTCCATCCTAGCATCGGTCTGAGCCGATGCTGGATTGCTCGGTGCGCCTGCTCCTGCTCCACGGGGTTGCTCAGGCACTGGGGGGATTGGCGTTGCTCTCTCTGTAGGCTGCCGTCTTGCATCCACCCTCGCACTGCACCACCTCGGGCACTGAGGAGGCGCCAACATCTGAGAAAGTGGGAGAATCCAGCCACCAGTTCAAGCAAGACGATGTCAATGGTGGCTGCAAAGAATTCACTGCACGGGTACACCGATGCCAGTGATCCGTTCTACATGGATGGCTGCCATGGCCCCGAAACAAATACGGCCTCATCTTCTCCGGGCCAAGGGGGCATCGTTACTGCAACAGCAGACACAGATTCCGACGCAGATGCACGGAATTGAAAATGTGTACCCAAGGGGATCGTGAGACAGACACCGGGCTGTAGGGCAATGATCTCCTCCCGGTCACCTTGTTTGCGCCACATGTCGCCACGGCCTGTCAGAACGAACCACACTTCCTCCACCGTGCGATGGGCCACAGCCTTGGCGACTTTGCCTGCAGCTAGCTCAAAATGTGCCATGCCGCCACCAGACAGGCCAAGCAAGACCCGCACATCGGAGCCATCGGGAGCCGTGATGGTGGGGTCGGTAGGCAGATGCAGGGTGGAAAACGGGTTCATTGCGTGCCAAAACAGGAGAAGACAACCTCACCAGAGGCGAGGGTTTCTAGAAATAAAAAGGCCCTGTATCACAAGACCACAGAACCTAGCCTCATCACCAATAAGAGGCTGAGAGAGGAATCCATCTAGAGCGTATTATGAACTCCCAGCAGCAGCCAATATCTGGCTCGCCGCTAGCAACATCAGCACCACAAACACCAAAAAGTGCAAACACCTGCAGCAACCGCTCGTAGTCTCTCGCTCACCGGCGAAACCTCGCCAGCCAGCCCAAGCTGCGCTCCACCACCCAACGCTTAGGCAACAATACAAAGCCCTTCTTTGCCTCTGGCAACCTCACGATTTCCAACTGCACTCCATGTCCTTGGGCATCACTGCGCGCTTTGTCTCCCGTATAGCCCTGATCGGCCCACGCTAACTTCACTGTCTCCCCCGTGACCTACTGCACAGCCTCACACAGCACCTGCACCTGCGCGCGTTCCTGTTCATGGGCGGGTGTCACATGCAAGGCCAGCAAATGCCTCAGCGTATCGACTGCCATGTGAACCTTGCTGCCACGCCTGCACTTATAACGGTCATAACCGGCCCGAGGGCTGCTCTCACAGCTCGATTGCAGAGTGCGTCCATCCAGAATCACCGTACTGGGCTGGCCTTGTTTGCCTTGAGCGACACAAATGATGGAGCGCAGAGCTGAGGCCATCGCGTCAAAGCAACCGGCCTGCAGCCAGCGGCGTGTTTGCTGGCATACCACCTCCCAGGGAGGCAGATCATTGGGCAGCATGCGCCAAGGGGCTCCAGCACGCACGAGCCAGCGCAGGGCGTTAAAGACTTCGCGTAGATCGTAGTGACGTTGGGGCGCCTCGATGGTGATCAGTGCCAAATACGGTAGAGCGAAATCCCATTCCTCGTCACGGACATCGGTGGGGTAGGGTTTGCGGGACATGGCCACAATTTACCCCGATGCCAGACCAAGTCTGAGTTCATAACACGCTAGCCTAGCTAGTGCTATGCCGGGACTACTGTCTGAGGGCTGCCCAGCTCAGTGAATCGGTTCAATATCGTTGCCCAGATATGCAAATCGCTGAATTGGCGCTCGCAGATGTTCAATTTTCTCCACGTTGGTTCAGTTCAGTATCTTGTTGACTTAATATATCAATAAATGGATGGGTTTGAAAAATTATTTCTTTTGCGCATAAATAAACAGTTATTTCAATGAAATCTTCTATTCCTATGCCTCGGAATTTTGCCGCAGTTTCGATTATTTTATAATCATTTGGATGCAATTTAAGATTTATACATATGTTTTTATGCGTACTGTGAGAATTATCATACACCCCACATGATTTAGCTTGCAGGCCATTATTTTCTGATATTATTGATTGTTTCTGGCTTGATAAACTCATGAATTATATAAATAGATTGTTGAAGAATGATATTTAGTACCTGACTCATTAAATAATTCATTAGCATCGGTAAATATGCCGTTTCCGCCAAAATTTAGAATAAAAATCAGTGGTAATTAGCTTATTTCTCGATGATATCTATCAGATTGAGCCCCGTGCTATAGTCCGACAGACAAGTTCAACGGAAAAAATACCCCGCCAGTCATTCTTCGCGCATTCGGTTGTTGAGGTTATGGTGCATGCTGGCGTTATCCATCACCGCAAATGTCCGTTTATACGAATCGCTGTAGTGTGTCGGCTTGTCCAGAAACTCCGTATAGTGCCTGTGGTCTTGACCCCGTAACCTAGCTCAATGCCTTCAGCACGTTGATGCGCCTGTGACTGCGACTAGCATCCATCCAATCGAGCTAGTAGTCCATATCTGTCTTGTCCGTACATAACATCCACTTGTCTATCAAGGGCTGCTTGCTTAATACGTACCATGCCCTCGGGTCTGTAGGTTTTGGTCTAGCTGTACAGCATTTGGTTGTTCAATTAAAGCAATTCGTAAATGTTCGCCATTTTGTGGCCCAATTGCAAAACCTGCAGGCCTAGGGTACGGTGACGATAGTCTGCATGGTGATGGTGTGCGGCCATCTGTTTTTGGCTCTTACAGTGCGGCCGTGTTTCGTGTGTATCCAGAGGATTGCCTGGTAGTTTCGAGGGACATAAGGGGTCACTTGCAGGCATTACTGTTGTCTGACGGGCATGAGTGATGGCGGCAGGTAAACCCGCCGGGGTGGGTGCAGTGTCGGTTGCGGTGCGGAATTATCACGCCAATCAAAAAGTTCACAGCAGTTTTAATTTGGTACTTTTTGCCTGAAATGAGCCAAAAAAATTGTTTTTCTGGTGACTGAGCAGACGAATTTCTTAGACGTAAAGTCAGAAATTTAAATGTAGCAAGAAAATTAGAAACATGCTACTGCGTCTTTTGACAGGTCAATGATCTTTCCATGATCCAGAGGATCATTTTTGTCCTACTGTCACAAGTGACAGTTTTCTTTAGTGGTTTTTTTCATGACAATTCATCTAGATCTGAGGATAAATAATGGATATGTCTATCTATGAGTCTATGCTGCGCGTCTTGAACGCAACATCGGTGGAGCAGCTCAAGGAGCAAACTCAGCAAGTGATTGAAATGCTCGGATTCAAGCACTACATGTACCTGTTAAGCCAACAAGATGACATGCAGCAGGATAATTTTCGATTGTTCTCTGTCGCTACCTATCCAGATGCATGGCTAAATCGATATTTAGAAATGGATTATCATTTGGTTGACCCAACTGCGAGGCATATTCGTGAACACCACTACCCATTGCCTTGGTCTAATGCTACGTTTTCTGAAGCAAAAGCAAGGAAAATGTATGAAGAAGCAAAGCAATTTGGTATTTCTGCTGGAGTGACATGCCCAATTGTGACGCAACAAAAAGATCTTGCTGGCTTTGGATATTCAAAACCAGGGGATGCTGATAAGTTATTTGAAGAATCAGTAAAATCATTGGCTTGCGGCCATTTGCTTGGTTGTTATATGCATGAGGCCGTTATCCGTTTGCTGAATATTAAGCCAAAGCCACACCATGCAGAGCTTAGCCCACGTGAAATCCAATGCCTTAATTTATCGGCACAAGGATTTGCTGATGCTGAAATTGCATGGCGGCTAGATGTAAATACTCGAACTATACGGTTTCACTTAAAAAATGTACGTCAAAAATTAGGTGCAAATACGCGATTGCAGATGATATCTCGTGCAATTGAATTAAATATTATTGGACTCTAGATTAGACTCTAAATAATTAATTTAATTTATTTTTAGAATTGGGATTCAAAAATGTTATTCTCTGTTGACAAAAAAGAAAAAGACTATTTTTCAGGCTCCACTGATGACAAAGAACACAATGAATTGGTATTTGTGTTTGATGATTTAAATGAATGGGGAGGTTTGGTTGATTCCATATCCTCCAAGACAGATCTAGTTGTTATTAATGCAAAAAACAATGGACTGCTGGAAATTTCAAACTATCTTTCATCAAGAGAAATTCATAGTTTAGATGCTATTCATATACTAAGTCATGGTGATTCTGGTGAAATTCAGTTCGGCGCTATAAAGTTGAAATCAGAAAATCTCGAAATTAATTCTTCAGCGTTAGAAAAAATTGCTTCTTATTTGAGAAAAGATGGTGACTTGTTGCTGTACGGCTGCAAGGTGGCAGATGGAATCACTGGGGTTGATTTCATTGAAAAACTGGCAAAACTAACATCTACCGATGTTGCAGCATCTGAAAATCTGACAGGTGGCCGCACATCCGGTGGAGACTGGGTGCTGGAGAGGTCAACGGGGAAAATTGATAGCCGAGCGTTAGCGTTCAGCAGCTATGAGTATGTTTTAGCCAATGGCGATTTCATTGTTGGCGATGGCTCAGGCGGCGGTGGCGGTGGTGCGGCTGGAGGTAAGAATGGCGGAGCTGGTGGTGCAGGTGGAGGTGACGCTGACACACTGACTGGCACAGCAGGCAATGACGTCATCTTTGGGGACGGCTCAGGTGGTGGCGGCGGTAGTTATGGTGGCAGCTCAACCAGTGTAGGTATTGGTGGATTAGGTGGTGAAGGCTCTGACTCAATCCACGGTGGCGCTGGTAACGATATCTTGTTTGGTGATGGGTTTAATGGTGGAGCAGGTAAAACAGATACTCAAGGTGGCTATGGCGGTTATGGTGGGGGAGGCGGCGGTGGTGCATTTGGACCTGATAACCCGAATGCCAAAGGAGGAATTGGTGCTGGAGGTGGCGCTTCTGGGGGAGGGCCATCTTGGGCCGCAGCCAATGCAGGATCAGGTGGAATCGGTGGTGGTGGTGGTGGCGCAGCAGGTGAAGGTGCCACTGTAGGTGCAAATGCCTCCATAACTTTGGCAGCATCAGGAGGATCGGCTCTACAGGATAGTACTTACGTGTCCACTTTTGGTGGTGGTGGTGGCGGTGGTGGTTACTTTGGGCAAGGGGGGGCAGCTGGTTCTTCTTCAGCCGCAGCTGGTGGAAATGGCTATTCCAGTAGTGCTGGCACGAATAAAGGTAAAGGCGGTACAGGAGGTGCTAATAACAATTCTGGTGGTGGTGGGGGGGGAGGCTTCGGTAACGGAGACGGAGGAGACGGTGGATCTGGTGGAAATGGTGTTGATGGGGCTGTAGGTGATACTGCTGTTTATCGTTTCACTGATAACAATGGTGCAATCTACACCCAAGTTATGACAGATTTGGTGAACGGGAAAATCACGTCGTTACTTAGTGCTGCGGGGAGTGGGAATGACACCCTAGATGGCGGTGCTGGCTCTGATCAGCTAATCGGCATGGGGGGATCCGATGTTTTTCAGGCCGAAATTAATGATGCAGGTGGTAACGACATTGATACCATTTTAGATTTTAAGCAGGGCATCGACAAGATAAAGCTACTCATCAATAGTAACGCCGTTTCGAGTGCTACGCTCAGCGGATTATTAGCTGATCAAATCACATCTGGCACAGGCAATTCAGATCGATCGGTGATACTAGATGATGGGAATGGGCATAAAGTAACCATCTTAGTGAAAAATATAGGTCAAAACTTAACTTCTGATGATTTTGTTACCGGTACAGGATCTTTTGGGCCACCTGTCCCTAGTGTGACTTTGGGAGCTTCAGCTACTAGCATTACGGAATCAGCTGGCATTTCCACAATCACCGCCACCCTGAGCGCAATTGCTTCAACAGACACTACGATTACTCTGAGCCAGAGCGGTATAGCCAGCAGTTCTGGGGTCGATTACACCCTGGGTAGCAGCACCATTACGATCTTGGCAGGCGAGACTACAGGAACCACCACGGTGGTAACTGTGCCAGATGCACTGAACGAAGCAGATGAAACAGTAATCCTTGAAATCACCACGGTCACGGGGGGAGGAGGAGCAACCGAAAGCGGCACTCAGCAAGCTACCATCACTATTATGGATGACGATCCGCTGCCTAGCTTGTCGATCGTTAACGCCAGCCTGACGGAAGGCCACAGCGGCAGCAGCAACATGACTTTTACGGTCACATTGGGCGCAGCCTCGGGCAAGACCGTGACGGTGGACTACGCCACCAGTGACAACGCCAGTGCCACGGCAGTGACAGATTACACCGCCAGCAGTGGCACCCTGACCTTTAATCCCGGCGATACCAGCAAGACCTTCACTGTGCCGGTGCTGGGCGATACCACACAGGAGGGCAATGAAACATTCACCGTTACGTTATCCAACGCAACCAATGCCACCATTGGCACAGCCACAGCTACGGGCACCATCAACGACGATGAAAATGCCAGCCCCGTTCTCGATTTAAACGGTTCTGGCACAGCAGGCACAGGCAACACCATCACGCTGGCCAATGCCGCCAATGGCCTGGTAAGCGCCGCTGCCGTTGTCAGCGATGCTGAATTGGATGCCAGCAATTGGAACAACAGCACTTTGAGCGTGCATCGTGTCAAAGCCGGTGGCATGGCCGATGGCTGCGCCCATGATGTGTTTGGTTTTACCTCAGGAGCCACCTTCACCGTCACGGGTGGCCCAATGGCCCAAGGCACTAACAGCAATGGCACTTTGACCTCGGGAGGAAGCGCATTTGCTTCGTGGACTTACACCAGCTCTACGGGCTCGCTCGATATCAGCTTCAATGCCAACGCCAGCAGCAGTTTGGTGCAAGACGTGGTGCGCCATGTGGGGTACAGCAACACCCGGCCTTATGGCGATGCCATCATCCGTATGGCGTTGAATGATGGCAGCAGCACTGCCAACGCCGATGTGACGGTGACCAGCAATATCATTCACGTCGATCAAACCGTGTTGGATGCTGACAGTGATGCGGCCGATGGTTTCAACTTGAAAGAAGCATTGGCTATTGCCAAAAACGGTGACAGTATTTTGATTCACGATGGCACGTACCGGGGTCAGTTTGTCGCTACCAAGGCCGTGACCATTGATGCGCTTGGAGGTGCCAGTGGTAGTGTCACGCTGGAGGCACCGGACACAGCCGATCTGGTCAAGTCTGCACAGGACTTTTTGAGCAACAACGGGCGCTGGCGCATGCCCGTGTTAGATTTGCAAACCAGCACACCAAGTTCAGGCACTGTAACGGTCAAAAACATCACCGTGGATGGGCGCTATCAGGCGGTGGTAGACGGGGATGCCGCGAACAAAGACTTGGTGGGTATTGGTGTGTTCAATACTAACGCGGTCATTGACAAAGTTACTGTCAAGAACATGGCTGATAGCAGCAGCGGTGCGTATGCCGACACCGATGAGAATTTTGGCATCGTGGCCGAGGCTGATGCAGCCCTGAGCACACCGGTCACTGTCACTGTTCAGAACTCCACGCTCCAGACCTTCCAACGTACCGGTATCATTGCTTGGGGAGCCAAACTGCACGCCAACATTCTGGACAACACTTTCACAGGAACGGGGGTCAGCAGCCTGACCGTGCAAAACGCCATCCAAATTGGCTCATTCAATTCAGACCGGATGGGCACCACCGGCACAGTGACAGGTAATACATTCACAGGGCTGGATACCGCCAACGCCAATGGGTATCTGTCGTCGGGTGTGGTGCTGTCCAATGCTGGAGTAGTTGAAATTGCCAACAACAACTTTGGGGCTGGCGCACGCGAAGAGACTGCCAATCAGACTGCTGGCGTGACCGTCATGACACCCTTGGCTGGCGTGAATATCCACGACAACATTTTTGCCAATCTGGCCTACGGCATTAGCTTCGAACACTATGGCAGTACAACATTGGGGTTGGCTCATCAGGTCAGCAACAATAACTTTACAGACACCCAGCAGGCCATTGATTTTTATCTTTCACCATCATCGATAACAACCACCAATAGACTGACCATAACGCAGGCGAGCACAGTGCCAACCAACGCTAGCGGGAAGCTGGTCTTTGTGCTTCAGGACAATGGAGACAGCTTCACTGACACGGGTATTGCACCTAGCCAAGTGACGGGCGGGACAGGTACCGACACAATCAACAGTGGCAGTGGCGATGACACGTTGATTGGTGGCGCGGGTGACGATAGCTTGACGGGGGGCAGCGGCAGCGATGTCTTCAAGTATGAGGCGACTAGCAACGATATAGATACCATCACCGACTTCAGCACCGGTGATGCCATCCAAGTGGTGGGGCGGGCCTCCACAGGTGGGCTGGTGACCACAGGCACAGGCACAGCCGTTGCAGCGAATTCTGTACAGACCACTACCACCAGTGGTGTGACTACCCTCTACATTGATGCTGATGGCGTGGATGATGCGCCAGAAGTAGAGATCAAGCTCACGGGCACTTTCGCCCCCGAAGAATTTATCCTTGATGGTGAGTTCATTCGCCTTACAGCTCGCGTCCCCACCATCACCAGCGCTACCTACAATGCCAGCACGGGCGTGCTCACGATCACCGGCACCAACCTCACCAGCGGCAATGCCGTCGATGAAACCAAATTGACCATCACCGGCGAAGGCGGCAGTACCTACGCCCTGACCGAGACCGGTGCAATTACCGCCAGCAGTGCCACCAGCATCTCTATCATCCTCAATGCCACGGACAAAGCAACGCTCAACCAGATTTTGAACAAGGCAGGTACCGGTTCTACCGGTGGTACCACCTTCAATCTAGACGCTGCCGCAGACTGGCACGGAACAGGGAACGCCGACCCCAGCAACGCCCTGACTGTCAGCAACGTCCCTGCCCCCACCCTGACCAGTGCCACCTACAACGCCAGCACTGGCACGCTGGCTGTCACGGGTACCGGCCTGCTCAAACGCTCCGGCGCTACCAATGACATTGATGTCAGCAAATTGACCATCACCGGTGACAGCACCGCCTACACGCTCACTTCCAGCAGTGTCGAGATCACCGATGGCACCAGCTTTAGCGTCACCCTCAATGCTACCGACAAAACAGCATTGGCAACCGTGCTCAACAAAAATGGCAGTAGCAGCACGGGCAACATCAGCTACAACCTGGCGGGGGCCGAAGACTGGGCAGCCGGTGCCGAAGCGGAGACCACGGTGGCCGATCTCGTCGACAACAGTATCACGGTGTCAGGCATCAGTGCAGGGGGTGGGGGCGGGGGTGATCCAGCCCCAGCTCCAGCTCCAGCTCCAGCTCCAGCTCCAGCTCCAGCTCCAGCTCCAGCTCCAGCTCCAGCTCCAGCTCCAGCTCCAGCTCCAGCTCCAGCTCCAGCTCCAGCCCCGGCTCCAGCGCCCAACACCGAAACTGTCGATGGCACGACAGTACAAACACAGACCAGCACCCAAACAGGCAGCGATGGTCAAACCACCACCACCACGACCCAAACCATTGCCCCTGTCAGTGACAGCCGCGCCGAAGACCCCAACACCCCCAATGGCGCGCTGGCCGATATCCCACTGGTCAAGAACAGTAGCGGTGAACCGCTGCTGCAAG
>NZ_JBHSHJ010000014.1:0-98368 GCF_042652905.1 Giesbergeria sinuosa
TGGCAAGAAAACTTGAGAAATCTTTGCGACTACTGCTTAAACCGTGGGGAGTTCAAGTTGTTGCTGATGGGTTGGTTGTGTGAACAACTGGTCCTTATCGGCAGCAAGGGGCGCATTGTAGCACCAATTTAGCCTCAGAACGAGGGAGCATGTCTTGGTCGGCTAAAGAGATAGAGCTTGTTCTAGTGCGTCCACAAACAGCCCCGGCACATCACAGCCTGTTTGCTGTTGGATTTCTTGAAAACAGGTAGGGCTGGTGACGTTGATCTCTGTAACGCAATCACCAATGACATCGATGCCAGCTAACAATAGTCCTCGGCTGTAGAGAATAGGTGCCAAGGTATTGGCAATTTCCCAATCACGGGCAGACAGTGGCTGGGCTACTCCTTTGCCACCAGCAGCTAAGTTGCCACGCACTTCGCCTCCTTGGGGGATACGTGCCAAACAGAAAGGCACGGGCTTGCCGCCAATGACCAGTACCCGCTTGTCCCCTTGTGCGATGGCGGGCAGAAACTTTTGCACCATCAGGGTTTGTGCACCCTCTTGGTTGAGGGTTTCGATAATGCTGCCTAGATTCATACCATCTGGCCCAACACGGAAGATGCCCATGCCACCCATGCCATCCAAAGGCTTGAGGATGATGTCTTGGTGTTCAGTGTGGAACTGACGCACATCATCAGCGTTGCGTGTGACCAGCGTTGGGCCGATCAATTGCGGAAACTCCAAGATGGCCAGCTTTTCTGGATGGTTGCGCAGGGCTTGGGGCTTGTTGAATACACGGGCACCGTCACGCTCAGCCTGTTCTAACAGATGCGTGGTATAGAAATACTCGCTGTCGAAGGGAGGATCCTTGCGCATTAGCACCACGTCAAAATCGGCCAAAGCAACCGTGCGTTCCTGTTGCACATGGAACCAATCTTGCAAACTGCCTGTGAGCGTGATGTCACGCACTTGGGCCTGCACTGGCGAGCCACGCAACCAACGCACCTGTCGGGGCTGGCATGCCGCGATCTGATGACCACGGCGCTGTGCCTCGCGCATGATGGCAAAGGTGGTGTCTTTGTAGGTTACAAAGGACTCCAGCGGGTCGGCAACAAACAGGATGTTCATGGGATGGCGTACTCAAATAGCAATCTTGGAGCCCAATTCCACCACAGCATTGCTGGGTAGATGCAAGAAGTCGGCGGCACCACTGGCATTGTGGTGCATCTGTGCAAACAGTTTTTCACGCCACGCCACCATGCCCCCCCCAGAGGTAGGGATGACGGTGTCACGCGACAAGAAGTAGCTGGTCGCCATCGGCTCAAGGGTGCAGCCCAAGGCGCCCAACTGTTCCAGTGCGAGTGGCACATTGGGGTTGTCCATAAAGCCGTAATGAATCACAACCTGCCAGCAGTCGTTGCCCAAGGTGGACATTTCCACGCGCTCTTCATTGGCCACCCAAGGCACTTCGTGATGGCGCACAGTAACAAACAGGTTTTGCGCATGCAGCACCTTGTTGTGCTTGAGGTTGTGCAGCAAGGCATTCGGTACGGTATTGGGGTCGGCAGTCAGGAAAACTGCTGTGCCAGCCACGCGCACAGGAGGATTGACAAACACTGCGGCCAGAAAATCTGACAGCGCAATGGCATCACTTTGCATGGCCTCGTGCAAGAGGCGGCGACCTTCTTTCCATGTCTGCATGACGATGAAAATGGCCCCAGCAATGACCAGCGGGAACCAGCCGCCATCAAATAGTTTGAGCAGATTGGAAGCCCAGAAAGCAAAGTCCACACCGAAGAAGAAAGCCGTGGCTCCCACACACAACCACAAGGGCAAATGCCAAGCGTTGCGAATGACAAAGAAAGTCAACACGGTGGTGATGAGCATATCGGTGGTGACGGCAATGCCATAGGCGGATGCCAAAGCACTGGAGGACTTGAACATGCCTACAGCCAACACGATGAGGACAAACAACCCCCAATTGACAAAGGGCAGGTAAATTTGACCGGCCTCTTGGACACTGGTGTGCAGTACGCGCAGACGGGGCAGGTAACCCAGCTGAATGACCTGTTTGGTGACGCTGAAGGCACCAGAAATCAAGGCTTGTGAGGCAATCACCGCAGCCATGGTGGCCAGCAGCACCAAGGGCAGCAAGGCCCATTCAGGGGCCATCATGAAGAAGGGGTTTTTTACGGCCTCAGGCTCTTTGAGAAGCAGCGCACCCTGTCCAAAGTAATTGAGGGTGAGTGCTGGCATGACGATGGTGAACCAAGTCATACGGATAGGACGTCGGCCAAAATGGCCCATGTCGGCATACAAGGCCTCGCCCCCAGTGACGCACAACACTACGGCCCCCAGAATAATGAATGTGGTGCCTGGCTGCGCCCACATGAATCCTATTGCGTAGTGCGGACTGATGGCCCACAAAATACCTGGATTACCAACGATGTGAAGGATACCCAACGCCGCAATCACAATGAACCATGCCACCATGATGGGGCCAAAGAAGCGCCCAATGCTGGCACTGCCGCGCTTTTGCACCATGAACAGCAGTAGCAGGATGACCAAGGTCAGAGGAACCACGGCTTTTTTGAAGGTGGGAGAGATGACTTCTAATCCCTCCATCGCACCCAGCACCGTAATGGCTGGGGTGATCACGCCGTCGCCATAGAAAAGGCAGGTACCAAAGATGCCCACCAGCAAGAGTACATGGCGCAAGCGGGGCTGGTCTTTGACGGTTTGGGAGGCCAGCGCCAACATGGCCACCAGCCCCCCTTCACCGTGGTTGTCGGCCCTCAAGACCAGAGCAACATACTTCAATGAAACGATGACGGTCAGTGTCCAGAAGAAGATGGACAAGATGCCATGCACGTTGTCGGGGGTGAAGGGGACATGACCGGAGCCAAAGACCTCTTTGACTGAATACAGGACACTGGTACCGATGTCGCCATAGACGACACCAACAGCACCCAGCATCAGCGCACCAAGGGAAGATTTGGAGTTTTGCACAGGAAATAGTCCGAGCGTTGCACCCTGTCGGGCATAGGCCACCCTTGAACGGGAGACTGGGATTGTGCGCTGGCTGTTGTGACTTGCCAGCAGAAAACGCCCGCCTGTTGCCAAGGCGCCACGGCCCCAGTGGCTTAATCGTAGACTTCAGCGTTGGGATCAGTGGCTTCGAGTTCGTAACTGGCTGCCAGCATGGCCAAACGTGCGACCACACCGTACATGTAGAAGCGGTTGGGGGCGCTGGCCCCAGGACGCGCACCGGGCTGGGGTAGTTGCGTGCTGTGGTGAAAGGCCAAGGGGACAAAACCAGCGCCGGGTGCATTGAGGTTTTCATCGCTGCCACGATCGGCATGGATGCGATAGAAACCACCGACCACGTAGCGATCGACCATATAGACCACTGGCTCCGCTACAGCTTCATGGACTCGCTCTTGGGTGAGCACACCTTCTTGGATCAGTGCATCATGAACCGTTTGCCCATCCTTGCTGACCGCCATCGATGCCAGTGTCTGGGGTTGCAGTGCTGCCAGCTCTTTGGCGTCGCGCACCGTCATCACACCCATACCGTGGGTGCCGTTGTCTGCCTTGACAACAACGAAGGGCTTTTCGTTGATGCCGTACTCTTTGTACTTGCGTCGAATTTTGCCCAGCAATGTATCGACCTGGGTTTGTAATTGCTCCAAGCCAGTGCTGCTGGTGAGATCCACATCACTGCACTTGCCAAACAAGGGGTTGATCAGCCAAGGATCAATGCCAAGCACCTTGCCAAAGCGTTTGGTGACCTCTTCATAGCTGCGAAAGTGCTTGCTCTTGCGACGCACACTCCAACCTGCATGCAGGGGTGGCAGCAAATATTGTGCATGCAGGTCTTCCAAAATACCGGGCACGCCTGCCGACAGGTCATTGTTGAGCAAGATGGTGCAGGGATCGAAGTTTTTTAACCCAATACGACCGCGCTCACGCAACAATGGCTCCAGCGTAATCGACTCGCCATTGGGCAAGTCCATCACCAAGGGTTTCTTGACGTCAGGACTGATGGAGCCAATGCGAACATGCAACCCAGCCATATTGAAGATGCGCTGGAGCTGTGCCAAATTGCTCAGATAAAAGCTGTTGCGCGTGTGGTTCTCAGGCACGATGAGCAGGTTGCGCGCTTCGGGACAGATTTTCTCGATGGCTGCCATAGCAGCCTGCACAGCCAGCGGGAGCATTTCGGGGGTGAGGTGATTCCACCCCCCCGGAAACAGATTGGTATCTACAGGCGCCAATTTGAATCCGGCGTTGCGGATATCAACCGAGGTATAGAAAGGTGGAGTGTGCTCCATCCACTCCAGGCGAAACCATCGCTCGGTAGCAGGCATTGAATCAATAATGCGCTGTTCGAGTTCGTTGATAGGCCCGGTGAGGGCGGTGATGAGGTGCGGAACCATAGGTTGCCCTTGAAAGACAGTTGCGCACCATTGTAGGGAGTTGACCGGCGGTTTCTGACAGACTTATCGACGCCAGAAAGCGGGGGTCAGCAAAGCCATAAAACTGAGAATCTCCAACCGCCCGAGCAACATGCCCAAAGTACAAACCCAGAGCTGAAAATCTGTCAGGGTGGTGTAGTTGCCTGAAGGGCCAACTCCCCCCATGCCAGGGCCTACACAGTTGACGCTGGCGATGGCCGCACTGATGGCGGTGATCGGGTCGAGATCCGTGAGCAATAGCACCATGCTCAAGACGATGACAGTGCCACCATAAACCAACATGAAAGCCATGATGGAGAAAATGGCGCCACTTTCAACAACCGCCCCCCCCAAACGCACCGGCTGCACTGCATGGGGATGCACTAAGCGGGTCATTTCACGCCGGGCCTGCTTTACCAAAATGAGCATACGCACCATCTTGATGCCTCCCCCTGTAGAGCCGGCACTGGTGGCTACACCGGAGAGCATGAGCATGAAAACAGGGGCCAGTACGGGCCAGTGCAGATAGTCCACCGTGGCAAAGCCCGTGGTGGTAGCCACCGAAACCACATGAAAAACACCGTGGCGCAAGGCATCTAAGGGGCCGTACACATTTTTGGCCCACAGCAACAGCGCTACCAGCACACCGCCACCCAACAGTGCCACCAA
This sequence comes from Giesbergeria sinuosa, assembly GCF_042652905.1. Classification (NCBI taxonomy): domain Bacteria; kingdom Pseudomonadati; phylum Pseudomonadota; class Betaproteobacteria; order Burkholderiales; family Comamonadaceae; genus Giesbergeria; species Giesbergeria sinuosa. The sequence goes on from NZ_JBHSHJ010000014.1 coordinate 5,109, forward strand.
GGTGGCTTGCATTTCTGGATCGCGCCAAAAGCCACGCCAGTGCCCTTTACGCAGGGCAACAAAATACAGAGCGAAGTTGCAGCTGGCCAACAGCATAAAAACCAGTGCCACCAACTCCAGCCACATCGATTGAAAATAACCCAAACTGGCATCGTGGGAAGACATGCCACCTAAGCTGACCGTGGCAAACATATGCATGAGCGCATCGACAGGCGACATGCCTACCAACCAATAGGCGACAACACAAGCCAACGAAAACAAGGCGTAAACACCCCAGAGCCCTTTGGCTGTTTCCGTCATGCGCGGGGTAAGCTTGGTGTCTTTGATCGGGCCAGCCGCCTCGGCCTTGAACAGTTGCGCACCGCCTACCCCAAGCATAGGTAACACGGCTACGGCCAAAATCAGAATGCCCATGCCCCCCAGCCATTGCAGAAAGGTGCGCCAAACATTCACAGACACTGGCAAGGTGTCGAGGCTGGGAAGGACTGTGGAACCGCTGGTAGTCAGCCCAGACACCGTCTCAAAATAAGCGTGGGTGAAACTCAGAGAACGGCCTATTTGGTCATAGGCCAACAGCAGTGGCAAGGTAGCAAACAGAGGCAACAACACCCAAACCATCGTGACCAGCATGACGCCGTGGCGGGGTTGCAATTCACGTTGGTAACGACGCAAAGCTACGACCAGGGTGCCCCCTACCAACAAGGTAAAGGCCATGGAGACCGGGTACACCGGCCAGATGCCATCCTGCATCCACCATGACACGGCCAGTGGCACCCCCATAGCCAAGGCAAAGAGCATCAGCAACATGCCCAACACACGCAGAACGGCAAGCACATCTGTCATGGCAGCAGACCGTGGCCAATGCCATCAGAAAAAGGTGGCACTGACACGAAAAAGTTTTTCCACGTCTCGCACCAACCGTTTATTGGGCAAGAAAAACACCACATGGTCATTGCTTTCGATGACAGTATGGCTGTGCGGAATCACCACTTGGGGCAATCCAGCGGGTTGTGGTGCATCTTCTGGCCCGTGTAAACCACGCACAATCAGGCCCATATGGACGTTTTCTGGCAAAGACAGGTCACTGACCTTGCGCCCCACGACTCTGGAGCTTTTGCGGTCACCACGGGCCACAATTTCTAGTGCCTCGGCCACGCCCCGGCGCAGGCTATGCACCGCCTGCACATCGCCTTGGCGCACATGGGCCAGTAGCTCCCCCAGCATGGCTTGGGCAGGGGACAAGGCAATATCGATTTCGGTGCCGTGCATCAGGTCAGCGTAGCTGCGACGGGTAATCAACGACAGTACGCGACGTGCGCCCAACCGCTTAGCCAGCAGGCTGGACATGATGTTGTTCTCATCATCGTCGGTCAGGGCCAAAAAGAAATCGACCTCCTCAATGTTTTCGGCCTCGAGCAAGTCTTCATCGGTGGCATCGCCCTGCAAAACCAACACATCGCCAGGCAAGGTAGATGCCAGGGCAATACAACGTTCAGGATGGCCCTCCACCAACTTGACATGAAACCGCCCAGGCTGACTCCCCAATTCCTGTGCCAGACGCAGACCCACATCACCGCCCCCAGCCACCATGACACGGCGCACTGGGCGTGCTGGCTGGTGTGGACGCCGGTGCAAAGCGGCCAAGACAAAGGAAATGTGCTCACGCGCTGCCAGCACAAACACCTCATCGCCTGGCTCAATCCGGGTGTTGCCACCACAGGGAACAAAGCGGTCTGGCTCCTCAGGAAAGCGCCGGTAAATAGCCACCAAACGCATAGCCACATCGGGGGTGGCTACGCGCACCTGCGCAATGGTCTGCCCTACCATAGGTGCCCCTAGCATGGCACGGGTAGAGACCAGACAGGCCCGCCCCCCGGCAAACTCGCGCACCTGCATGGCCTCAGGGTATTCAATCAACTTGGCAATGTAGCGGGTCAGCGATGCTTCCGGACAGATGACATTGACGGCAAAACCCTCTGGCCCGGCCAAAATGCCGCCGGGGTCAAAACCGGAGGAGCGCACCCGCGCAATACGCGCGGGAACATTGAACAACAGTTGCGCCACCTTGCAAGCGACCAAATTGGTTTCGTCTTGGGTGGCACAAGCAATCAACAAGTCGGTGTCTTGGGCACCGGCCTCTGCCAATACGCTGGGATTGATACCACTGCCCACAACGCCGCGCAGGTCAAACCGGGCCTCCAACTCGCGCAGACGCTGGGCATTGGTATCAATGACGGTGATGTCATTGCGCTCAGAGACCAAACTATCGGCCACGCTTTGACCGACGCGCCCCGCGCCCAAGATGATGATTTTCACAACCGCAATCGCTTGTTCAGCTGCGCACCTCGCCTTCGCCCAGCACGATGTACTTGAGCGAAGTCAGCCCCTCAATCCCTACTGGGCCACGGGCATGGAATTTGTCGGTGCTGATACCGATTTCGGCGCCCAAACCGTATTCAAAGCCATCGGCAAAACGGGTGCTGGCATTGACCATGACACTGCTGGAATCGACTTCGCGCAGAAAACGCTGGGCATGGATGTGGTTGGTGGTCAGGATGGCCTCGGTGTGCTGGCTGGAATACTGGTTGATGTGGGCGATGGCCTCATCAACCCCAGACACCAGCTTGATGCTGATGATGGGTGCCAAATATTCTTCGCTCCAATCTTGCTCGGTGGCAGGCACCAAAGTAGCACCCGCGACCCCCTGCAACAGGGCCAAAGCTTCGGGGCAGCAGCGCATCTCTACCCCCTTGGCGGCAAACACTGCTCCAATTTGTGGCAGAAACTGGGCCGCGATGCTGCGGGCGACCAGCAGACTCTCGGTGGCATTGCAAGGGCTGTATTTTTGCGTTTTGGCGTTATCGACCACGCGCAGGGCCATGACTAAATCGGCACTGTCGTCCACATAGGTGTGGCAATTGCCATCCAAGTGCTTGATGACGGGCACCTTGGCATCACGGCTGATGCGCTCAATCAAGCCTTTGCCCCCGCGTGGGATGATGACATCGACAAACTGTGGCATGGCGATGAGTTGGCCTACGGCCTCGCGGTCGGTGGTGGGCACCAGTTGCACGGCATGTTCGGGCAGGCCTGCCTCTTGCAGCGCCTGCACCACCAAACGGGCCAAGGCTTTGTTGGAGTCGATCGCCTCGGAGCCGCCGCGCAAAATGCAGGCATTGCCACTTTTGATGCTGAGGCTGGCGGCCTCGATCGTGACGTTGGGGCGGCTCTCGTAAATCATGCCAAAAACACCAATAGGCACCCGCATTTGACCCACACGGATACCGCTGGGCTGCTGCTTCATGCCCAGGACTTCGCCAATCACGTCGGGCATAGCGGCCAATTGCTCACAACCTTGGGCGCAGGTTTCTAACACCTTGGGGGTGAGCTTGAGGCGATCTACCATAGGCTCGGCCAGCCCTGCGGCGCGGGCGCGCTCCAGATCACGGCTGTTATCGGTCTGCAAGGCATCCGTTTGCTCACGCAGCAGACGGGCCAAGACCAACAAAGCCTTGTTCTTGGCTGCTGCCGGAGCCTTGGCCATCAGGGCAGAAGCGGTTTTGGCTTGCAAACCGAGGGTCTGCATGATTTCGGTGACATCAAGGGCGTTCATGGAAACAGATTCTGGCAGAAGCGCCGCTGTAGGCAACCGAAACTCAGAGGAAACACACAGCAGGCAGGGCCAGCAAGCACCCGATGTGGCGCAAATGCTGCAACGGGCAAACTGGCCCACCTTGCTATTCCCGTCGCTTAGGGTCTTCGGCTTTTCGATGCGATCTTGTTTTGCACGAGGGTGGTGTGCCTCACGCACTTTTGTGACGACTGTTTCGGATGTAGGTGGTTTTTGGATGGGCATCGATGTTAATCTGGCATTCCAATAGAAGACGCCTTCTACTCCCCGTGGGCTTGTTAGTGAGCCCTCTCTGCCCGTGTATTGCACATGAAAATCATATTATTGAATCCACCCCATACTGCGATAGGAAGTCGTATTCCTGGAGAGCATCTGCCACCTTTAGGATTGCTCTCGGTGGGTGGCCCTTTAATCGATGATGGTCACACGGTTTGTTTGGTAGATGCAGATAGGGAATTATTGACCATAGAAGAAATGGTGTCTACCATACTCACCAACGCCCCTGATGTATTGATGTTGGGTCACTCAGGGTCTGGCTCCGTTCACTCCACCGTTTTGAAAATTTGTCAAAAAATAAAAGAATACCAGCCACAATTGATTATTATTTATGGTGGGGTGCATCCTACATACCACTGGGATGAAATCATGCTGGAAGCACCAGCCATCGATATCATTGTCAGAGGCGAAGGGGAGAAAACCACACGAGAACTGGTACGGGCGCTGGAGGTGGGGCAAACTTTATCTGAAGTGGCTGGCATCGTTTTTCGTGAGAACGGCCGCACCCAAGCAACACCGCCCGCAAAGGTGATAGACCAGCTGGATCAATTTCGTGTTGGATGGGAACTGATTGACCACAAGGACTACTCCTACTGGGGAGGAAAGCGCGCAGTGGTCGTGCAATTCTCAAGGGGCTGTCCGTATCTTTGCAGCTATTGTGGGCAACGGGGCTTCTGGAGCAAATGGCGCCATCGAGACCCGCAAAAGTTTGCCCAAGAGCTGGGACGGCTGTATCGGGAAGAAGGGGTAGAGTTGATCAATTTTGCAGATGAACTCCCTACTGGCTCCAGAAAGGCATGGAAAACTTTTTTGGAAGCCTTGATTGCTGAAGATGTTCCCTTGCTGTTGGTAGGCTCTACCAGGGCAGGGGATATTGTCAGAGACAAGGATATTCTTCACCTGTACAAACAGGCTGGCGTTGTTCGATTTCTTTTGGGTATTGAGACATACAACGAGACAACCCTTGCCCACATTCGCAAAGGGGCCAGCATGTCCGAAGACAGAGAGGCGATCCAATTATTGCGTAAACACGGCATTATCTCGATGGCGACTTACGTACTGGGCTTTCATGAAGAGCGTGATATTGATTATTGGCACTCCTACAGACATCTGCTTTCTTACGACCCGGATCAGGTACAACTACTTTATGCCACACCACACCGGTGGACTCCGTTTTATGAGTCTGTTGAGCATCGGCGGGTAGTACAAAAAGACACCACCAAATGGGATTACAAACACCAAGTCTTGGAAGCAGAGAACGTGCCCGTGTGGCGGGTTTTTATGTGGTTCAAAACCATTGAAGTGTTGATGCAAGCCAGGCCGCGTGTGCTTTACAGAATGCTCTTTCATCCAGAGGCCCGTTACAGACATGCCATGCGTTGGTACACCCAGATAGGCCGTAAAGTCTGGTTCCACGAGCTTTTTGAGTTTTTGTTCAAAACGCGCATAGAGAAAAATGGCCCTGCGCTCTCTGCGCTGATGGGGACTGCATTCACAAAACGCGAATACTCGATGGCATCAAAGGGCCAACGCACGGCAGGCACGATTCCCATCATGAATGCCAGCGACCATTGATGGGCCTTGGTAAAAAGCCTCGCCCCGTTTCAACGCGCTGCCAACGCCAGCTTGCCCAACTGTAAGGCCAGGCGCTGCAAGGCCTGCCACGGCTGTTGCGGCCAATCGGGCACCGACAAGCCCTTGACGATGCCATCGACCTTGTGTGCTGATTGCAGCAACCGGGCCAGCGCCGCATCGGTGGTGCGGGGCACAATGCGCTCAAACAGGCGCTCCTTAGCCCCCCAAACACGTTGTTCACGCAATGCCATTGGCAAAGGGCGGCCTGCGGTAACAGCATCCTTGACGCGCTTGAGGGTGCGGATGTCTTCGGCCAGCGCCCAATGCACCAGCACAGCAGCTTCACCCTCGGCCTCAAGGCCGTCTAACATGCGCTGCACACGCAGCAATTGGCCAGACAACACGGCTTCTGACAGCTTGAACACATCGTAGCGGGCCACGTTGAGCACGGCTGCCTCCACCTGTTCCCAGTGCAGTTGTCCTGGGGGATAAAGCAGGGCCAGTTTCTGGATTTCTTGGTGCGCTGCCAGCAAATTGCCCTCCACCCTGTCGGCAAAAAAGGCCAAGGTGCGTTGGCCCTCTTCTCCGTCCACCACCTGCTGGCTTTGGGCTGCCAGCCGCTGGGCAATCCATTGTGGCAAGGCAGCCCGCTCTACTGGGTCGATCTGTACCGTAACGCCGTGGCTCTCTAGTGCCGCAAACCAAGCGCCCGTTTTGGTGGCTTTGTCTAAACGCGGCAACAAAACCAGTGTCAATGCACCCTCGTTGCCCACAGCAGCCTCGGCCAACTGTTGCAGCGCGGCACTGCCCTCTTTGCCTGGCTTGCCTGAGGGGATGCGGATTTCGATGATTTGCTTGTCGGCAAACAGGCTCAAACTGCCACCGGCGGCCAACACAGCACTCCAATCGAAATGGGCACCGGCTACAGTGAAGGTGCTGCGCTCGGTATAGCCCTGAGCCCGCGCTGCCGCCCGGACAGTGTCGGCCGCTTCTTGTTGGAGCAATGGCTCATCGCCATGCAAGGTGTAAAGCGGACGCAGCCCTTTGTGCAGATGGGCCGCCAGTTGGGTCAAGGCAATGTGCATGAGACAGTGGGGGCACTACGGCAAACGCACTGCGGCCAAGCGGCGCAGCAGTTGCTGCACCAAATCGGTCTGCATATTGCGTTGCAGCAGTGCCTCTTCGGCCTCTTTAGCCAAGGCAATAGTTTCGCTGTAGCTGATGTCGCGGGTTTGCAGCAACTCGGTCGGCTCCAGCAGTTCCTCACCCTTTTGCGTGCGCAAGCGAAACTTGATACGCAAGCGCAATTGCAACTCGCGCACCTGTCCCGAAGCGTTCAGGCCCACCACGCTGCGTTCGTTCTGTTCTTGCAGCAGCTCAAACACCACCTGCGCTTGCGGCAACCGGGCGGGTTCGCGCCACACCTGCAAGGCGGTGGTTGACCCATCCAAGGTGCGTTGCAACTCGCGCGCCAATGGCGATGTAGTGGGTGCCGCGATATAGAGGGACTGAAAGGCAAACTGCGGCACACCCCGCAGCCGAAAACCACAGGCCGACAGCGCCAGCGAAGCGGGCAGCAGAGCCAGCCAAGCCCGCCGAGACCAGCGGCCTTCAGCAGCAGGAGCAGGATGTGCCATGCCTCAAACCACCACGTTAACCAAACGGCCTGGCACCACAATCACCTTCTTGGCAGCAGCACCATTGGCCTGCTTGAGAAAGGCCTCGTGGGCCAGTGCCACGGCTTCAATCTGTGCCTTGTCGGCCTGTGCAGGCACAAAGATAGAGCCGCGCAGCTTGCCATTGACTTGCAGCATCAGCTCAATCTCGTCTTGCACCAGTGCCTGTGCATCCACCTGGGGCCAAGCGGCATCGAGCAAATCGCCCAAGTGGGCGGCATAACCCAATTGCGTCCAGAGCGCATGGCTGATGTGCGGCGTAGCCGGATAGAGGCAGCGCAGCAAAATACCAAAGCCTTCAATCAGTGCAACATGGGCACCGGGGCAGTCCAGCGCCTTGAAATCTTCCAAGGCGTTGAGCATTTTCATAGTGCCCGAGACCACGGTGTTGTACTGCATACGCTGGTAGTCGTAATCCACCTGCTTGAGCACGCTGTGAACCTCTAGGCGCAGTGCCTTGGCTTCTTTGCCAAAGGCCACGTCTTTCAGGCTGGCAGCACCGGCCACACTGGCGTTGGCGGCCACGGCATCTAGCGTTGAGAGTTTGACGCCAAAGTTCCAGACCCGGCGCAAGAAGCGGTAGCTCCCCTCCACGGCGGCATCGTTCCACTCCAGCGTAGCCTCAGGTGGAGCGGTGAACATGGTGTACAGGCGTGCAGTATCGGCACCGTATTTTTCGATCAACTCTTGTGGGTCAATGCCATTGTTCTTGGACTTGGACATGGTGCCCACGCCCTCGTAGTCAATCGGCGTACCCACTGGTAAATCACCCACAGCGTTTTTCAGCTTGGCACCCATGATTTTGCCCGCATCATCGAGCACATGCTCCACATCGTGCGGCCAGAAATACTCCTTGGCCCCCTTGTCTGTGCGACGGCTATAGATATGGTTGAGCACCATCCCCTGGGTGAGCAGCTTAGTGAACGGCTCATCGACCTTGACCAAGCCCAGATCACGCATGACCTTCGTCCAAAAGCGGGCGTACAACAGGTGCAAGATGGCGTGCTCAATGCCACCGATGTACTGATCCATGGGCATCCAGTAATCCGCACCTTCAGCGACCATTTTTTCGCTGTTTTGGGAATCGCAATAGCGCATGAAATACCACGAGCTATCGACAAAGGTATCCATGGTGTCGGTTTCACGCCGTGCAGCTTGGCCGCAGACCGGGCAAGTCACACCCGCATGGAAGCCTTCGTGCTTGTGCAGCGGGTTGCCCGAACCATCGGGGATGCAATCTTGCGGTAGCACCACGGGCAGGTCTTTTTCGGGCACCGGCACCGCGCCATGCTCTGGGCAGTGGATGATGGGAATGGGGGTACCCCAGTAACGCTGACGGCTGATGCCCCAGTCGCGCAAACGCCAAGTGGTTTTTTTCTCGCCCAAGCCCAGTTTTTCGAGTGCATGGGCTACGGCAGTCACAGCCTCTTTGTAGGTCAATCCACTGAAATTGTCGGAGTTGACCGTCACACCACGTTGCTTGTCGGCATACCAGTCTTGCCAGCGTTCGAAATCGAAATCGGCTTCGCCATCGACCTGCACCACTTGCAAAATTTCCAGCCCGTATTTCAGGGCGAAGGCAAAGTCTCGCTCATCGTGGGCTGGCACACCCATTACTGCGCCATCGCCATAACCCATCAGCACGTAGTTGCCAACCCAGACCTCCACCGGCTCTCCGGTGATGGGGTGGTTGACAAACAGTCCGGTGGACATGCCCTTCTTTTCTTGGGTAGCCAGTTCGGCCTCTGTGGTGCCACCCTTTTTGCATTCCTCTATGAATTCGGCCAGATGGTGGTTGGTACGTGCGGCATGTAGGGCCAGCGGATGCTCAGGGGCCACTGCACAGAACGTGACACCCATAATGGTGTCGGCACGGGTGGTAAACACATAGAGTTTGCCATCGCCAATCAACGTGCCATCTTCACCCAGAATGTCGTGCGGAAAGGCAAAGCGCACCCCTTCAGACTTGCCAATCCAGTTTTCTTGCATCAGCTTGACGCGCTCGGGCCAACCGGGTAGTTTGTCGCCCGTCACAAAGTCCAGCAATTCTGGGGCGTAGTCGGTAATTTTGAGGTAGTAGCCCGGAATTTCGCGCTTTTCTACCAAAGCGCCAGTGCGCCAGCCCCGGCCATCAATCACCTGCTCATTGGCTAGCACGGTTTGATCCACTGGATCCCAGTTGACCACCTGGGTTTTGCGGTAGGCAATGCCTTTTTCCAGCATTTTCAGGAACAGCCACTGGTTCCATTGGTAATAGTCGGGGTCGCAGGTAGCCACCTCGCGGCTCCAATCGATGGCCAAGCCCATCGCCTGCATTTGCTTTTTCATGTAGGCGATGTTGTCGTACGTCCATTGTGCTGGTGGCACACCGTTTTTCAGCGCGGCATTTTCAGCAGGTAGGCCAAAAGCATCCCAACCCATCGGCATCAAAACGTTGTAGCCGCTCATGCGCAACTGGCGCGTCAGCATATCGTTGATGGTGTAGTTGCGCACATGCCCCATGTGCAGTTTGCCGCTAGGGTAGGGCAACATAGAGCAAGCGTAGAACTTCTTCTTGCTCTGGTCTTCCGTAACACGATAAGCATCGTGGGCAGCCCAATGGGCCTGCGCGGCGCTTTCAACCTCGGTGTGTTGGTATTTGTCTTGCATGGAGAGGAAAATCGGGAAAAGCGGTCGGATGCAGCGGCTGGGCGCTGCGCTGGCAGGGATTTTAGGCGCTGGCATAGCAGCGCCTACGATTTCAGGGCTGTGCAGCAGGCTCGGCCACAAAGCCGATGCGCCGGAGCCCGGCTTGATGGGCCTGGCCCATCACCTCTACCACACGGCCATAGGGCACCGAGGCGTCGGCGCGCAATTGCACCTCGGTATCGGGCTGCGTGGCGGCCACCGCGCGCAGTTTCTCTGCCAAGGCTGCTGCGGCCAAGGGTTGGTCATCCACAAACACCAGACCGGCTTTGTTCAGCACCACCATCACGGACTGAGGCGCTGTGCCCGGCACAGCACCCTCCGTGCGAGGCAACTCCAGCCGGATGCTGTGAGCCAATAAGGGGGCTGTGAGAATGAAAATGACCACCAGCACCAACATGACATCGATCAATGGCGTCATGTTGATTTCACTGATCGGCTGAGGCGCGCTATGGCGTTCGAGACGGCCAAAGGCCATGATGGTTCGCTCCTTGGGTAAGCTCAGGCAGAGTCAGGTGCAGGAGGAGGAACAGGCGACGGTGCCGACTTCGGTATCCACGCTGGTTTAGCCAACGGTTTGGCGGGAATGACAGGAGAGGCATCCACCACCAGTTCGCGCAAATCGCGGGCAAAGCCTTCCAAATCGGCCTCGATACGCCCCAACAGACGGCCAAAGATGTTGTAGGCCAATACTGCAGGAATGGCCACGGCCAGTCCTGCGGCGGTCATGACCAACGCCTCGCCCACTGGCCCAGCCACTTTGTCGATGCTGATTTGTCCAGCACTGGCAATGGCCGTGAGTGCATGGTAAATACCCCAGACCGTGCCTAACAAACCAACAAACGGTGCGGTGGAACCAATGGTGGCCAACAGCACTTGCCCCCATTGCAGTTTGCCCAACACCAAGTGCAGGGCATTGCGCAACACGCGTGTGAGCTGTTGGCTGGCGCTACCTGCTTGGGCCAAAGTAATGCTGCCATCGGGGGGTTGCGCCAACGCATCGGCAGCCTCCACCAAGGGCAACACCAAGCCTTCACGGTCTAGGGTGGCAATTTGTTGGCGGGCCACCGGCCAAGTGGGGGCCAACCAAAAGGCGGCCACGCCACGCGCTACATCGGTACGGGCGCGGTGCATCAGCCAACTTTTCCAGACAATGACCACCCAACTTGCCACCGACATCAACAGCAACAGGGCTGCCGTGCCTTGAGTAACAAAGTCGCCTTGACGCAACCAGTGCAGCGCATCCATGAACAAAGAGTGCTCAGTTCAGGCCCAGCACGTCGAACATGTCGAACAGGCCAACCTTCTGGTCTTGCAAAAATCGTACCGCACGCAAACTGCCCTGGGCATAGGTGGTGCGGCTGGAGGACTTGTGTGTGATTTCGATGCGTTCGCCAGTACCCGCAAACAGCACCGTGTGATCGCCCACGATGTCACCACCGCGAATGGTGGCAAAACCAATGCTGGAGGGATCGCGCTCGCCAGTCACGCCTTCGCGGGCATAAACGGCACAGTCTTTCAAATCTCGGCCTATGGCCTTGGCAACCACTTCGCCCATCTTGAGGGCCGTGCCGGAGGGGGCATCCACCTTGTGGCGGTGGTGGGCCTCAATGATCTCGATGTCGTATCCGGTAGCCAGTGCCTTGGCCGCCATTTCGAGCAATTTCAGTGTGACATTAACACCCACACTCATATTGGGTGCCAACATGATGGCCGTGCGCTGGGACAGGGCAGCGATTTCGGCCTTTTGCTCTTCTGTAAATCCTGTGGTGCCCACCACGGCTTTGACACCCAGCTCGGCGCACATACGCAAATGGGCCAGTGTGCCATCAGGGCGGGTAAAGTCGATCAGTGCATCGGCATTTTGCAGCCCAGCACAGATATCGGCAGTGATGGGCACACCGCTGGCATGGCCTAAAAAGGCTGTGGCATCGGAGCCAACGCTGGGGCTAGCGGCAATGTCGAGGGCGCCCGTGAGTACGCAGTCGTCACTGGCACTGATAGCTTCGATCAACATGCGGCCCATGCGGCCACTGGCGCCGGCAACAGCCACGCGAAAGGTGGCAGAACGGGGGGAAAGGGAGGTGGTCATGCCATTCCTGAATTACGGGAGAAAACTACAGCAGGCACCAGCACCGCAACAACAGCACGATGGCACCCAAAAAACGATGGCTTCAACGCTCGGGTGTCTCCAGCGGAGGATAGCTGGTGCGGGCAGGGGCCGCTGGCACTGCCGTATCGGCCTTGGGGCGGGCAGGATAACGGGCCAGCTGTTCTGGCGTGGCCTCCAGCACCGGCACCTCTGGGGCTTTTTTGCGGTTGCCCAAGGTAGCGACAAATTCGCTCTCAGAGGGCATTTCGTCCCCTTCAAAGCGCAATAGGGTGTCTTCCTTGAAAAACACTGTGAGTTTGCGGGTTTGTGCTTCTACACCAGGGCGACGCAGGGTAAACACATACTCCCAACGGTCGGCATGAAAGAGGCTAGTGACCAGGGGTGTACCCAAAATATCGCGCACCTGCTGGCGGCCCATACCGGGCTGCAACGCCTCTACCTGCTCGCGCGAGACAAAATTGCCCTGCACTACATCAACCCGGTATGGCGTGACCACGCTGGCCAGACGCTCTCCGGTTCCGTCAAGACTGCCGCAGGCGGCCAAACTGGCGCCCCACAACAGGATAAGCCCCAGACGGGCACTGCAATGGACTTGGACGGGCATGGACAAAAGCATAGGACTATGATCGATCAATTCATTGTAGCGGCTGGCCCACAGGCTTCTGGCACCCCTGGCAGCCGAAAAATTTTTCACCCATGCCCTTGTCATGACAAATATCGACGAACTCAAGAGTACCGGACTCAAAGCCACCCTGCCCCGCCTGAAAATTTTGGAAATTTTTCAGAAGGGTACCCAACGCCACATGACAGCCGAAGATGTGTTTCGGGTGCTGCTGGAAGAACGCTCCGATGTAGGCCTGGCCACGGTCTACCGGGTGCTGACGCAATTTGAACAAGCTGGTCTGCTGATGCGCAGCAACTTTGAGAGCGGCAAGGCGGTTTATGAACTCGATCAGGGCCAGCACCACGATCACTTTGTTTGCACCCATTGTGGCAAGGTGGAAGAGTTTTACGATGCCGAAATCGAAAAACGCCAACAGGCCATTGCCAAAAGCAAGGGCTGGCTGGTACACGACCACGCCATGGCCCTGTATGGTGAATGCGCACAGTGCGTAACCCAGCGGGCTGTGTGCGACCGCTGCGACCAGTGTTGAGACGCTAGAGGCTAAAGGCCTTGATCCATGGCCCGGCGGTGGCGTTCGACAAATTCTTGGTAAGTGTCGATGCCCCGCAGGTTGAGAATGGTGTTGCGCACTGCGGCCTCGACCAGCACCGCAATGTTGCGCCCTGCCACCACCTGGATGATGACCTTGAGAATGGGGACGCCCAACACGTCTTGCGTCAAAGGCTCATAGGGCATGCGCTCGTAGTCGCGCTCCATAGTCTCTTTGCGCACCAAATGGACGATCAGGCGCAGACGCATCTTGCAGCGCACTGCCGTCTCGCCAAAAATGGCCCGTATATCCAGCAGACCAATGCCGCGCACTTCCAGTAGGTTTTGCAGTAGTTCGGGGCAACGCCCCTCGATGGTGGTTTGGTTGATGCGGTAAAGATCGACAGCATCGTCGGCCACCAAGCCGTTGCCGCGCGAGATCAACTCCAGCGCCAACTCGCTCTTGCCCAGGCCAGACTCCCCAGTGATCAGCACCCCCAGCCCCAAAATATCCATAAACACGCCATGCACCGTGGTGCGGTCGGCAAAGTGCTTGGACAGATAGGCCCGCAACACGTCAATCACAAAGGCTGACGACTCGTGGGTGGCAAACATCGGAATCTGCGCCCGCTCGCACATTTGCAGCAGCCCCTCTGGTGGGCCTTGGCCGTCGGCCAAGATCAGCACCGGCGGCTCCAAGGTGACGATGCGGGCAATACGGCGCTTGCAGTCTTCGGTGGTCGCGTTGGTCAGGTAAGCAATTTCACGCTCGCCCAAGATCTGCACACGATAGGGGTGTATGTAGTTGAGATAGCCCACCAAATCGGCGCCAGATCGGGCCGAACGCACGGCCAACTCATCAAAGCGCCGCTCGGAGGCACCCAGCCCAGCCACCCACTCCCACTTGAGGAGCGTGCGAAACTCCTCAAACAGGGCATCGGCGCTGACCACGTTGTGTTTCACGGTACAGCTCCGAACTTGTCAGGCGGCTTGGGTGGATTGCCAGCGTGCAATCAGACCGTGCAACTCCACCGCATCGGTGCAGGACTTGATGGTCTCACGCAAACTGCCATCGCTGAGCAGTTCGGCAATCTCCGACAGGATTTCGAGGTGCTTTTGTGTGGCTGCCTCGGGCACCAACAGGAAAATGAGCAAACCCACAGGCTGCTCATCGGGGGCATCAAAGCCAATAGGGTGTGCCAACTGAAACACCGCCGCCATCGGGGACTTGAGTCCCTTGATACGACCATGTGGAATGGCAACACCGTGGCCCAGGCCAGTAGAGCCCAGACGCTCGCGGGCAAACAGACTGTCGGTGATCAGCGCACGCGAGAGGCCGTGCAGGCTTTCAAACAACAGCCCAGCTTCTTCAAAGGCGCGCTTTTTGCTGGTGGCGTCAACGCCCACAAGAACTTGCGCGGCAGGCAGGATGGAGGAAAGTCGGTTCATGGTTTGGCGCAGATTATGCACCCGCTTACACAAGCATTTACAACTTGTCCTGCAGCACACGAAAACCACTCTAGGGCGACCAAGAAAGGGCGGGGAAGCAACCCCGCCAGAGACTGCCCCACCAGCATCATGCGCCTGGGCGGCGCCGCGCATCAGAATGGTGGTCTTGCAGGCGGTTTTTGTGCCGCACCACTTGGCGATCGAGCTTGTTGACCAGATCATCTACCGCAGCGTACAGGTCTTCGTGTGACGACTCGGCAAACAAATCATTGCCTTTGACGTGGATATTGCACTCGGCCCGCTGGCGCTTTTCTTTCTCCTTTTGTTTTTCCACGGACAAGAGCACCTTGACACCCACCACCTGATCGAAATGGCGCGTGATTCTCTCCAGCTTGGACTTGACATAAGTCCGCAACGAAGGTGTCACGTCCAGATGGTGACCGCTGATCGTCAAATTCATACTGTCTCCTGCGTTCGCTGTGGGAAAGGCCGCCCAAACACTGTGGATGCAGCCCGTGAAAATCTTCCAACGTAGACCGACTATGCGCCCGTGCCCACAGAAAAGCAACGCATACACCGCACTGAATCAGGGGGTGAAAACCCCTTGTCGCCACTGCCTCCAAAACCACGGACAATGTTGGGTTCTCCTGCAAAACCCAGTGACCGTACCCTTGGGCTGCTGCGGCCTAAAATCGCTCTTGCAGCCAGCAGCCTTGCGTCGGGCTGCCTCGCGCCATCCTAGGCACTTCCTGTTTTTCATCTCCCCGACACCATGACCCAGTCCAGCCCCTCTGCCCTGCACACCTCCGCATTGACCTCGTTGCCCTTGCTGGCACGCGGCAAAGTGCGTGACAACTACGCCGTGGGCGATGACCGCATCTTGATGGTGGCCTCTGACCGTCTGTCCGCCTTTGACGTCATCATGGGCGAGCCCATTCCTGGCAAGGGTGAACTGCTGACGCAGATGGCACTGTTTTGGTTTGACAAACTGGGCCACATCTGCCCCAACCACCTGACCGGCCAAGCCCCCGAGTCTGTTGTCACGCCCGAAGAAGTGCCCCAAGTGCAAGGCCGCTCCATGCTGGTGCAGCGCCTGCAACCCGTGCTGATTGAGGCGGTGGTGCGCGGCTATCTGGCAGGCAGTGGCTGGAAGGAATACCAAGAATCACAATCGGTATGTGGCGTGCCACTGCCAGCAGGCTTGAGCAATGCCGCCAAGCTGCCCCAGCCTATTTACACCCCTGCCGCCAAGGCCGAGATGGGTGACCATGACGAAAACATCACCTACGAACGCACGGTAGAGATGGTGGGAGAGAAGCTGGCGGCACAAATCCGCGACACGGCCATCCGTTTGTACCAAGAGGCTGCGGAGATGGCGCTGCAAAAAGGCATGATCATTGCCGACACCAAATTTGAATTTGGCCTGACCTCCGATGGCACCTTGGTACTGATGGACGAGGTGCTGACGCCTGACAGCTCCCGCTACTGGCCTGTGGAAGGCTATGAGGCTGCGCTGGCCGCAGGCCAAAACCCACCCAGCTACGATAAGCAGTTTGTACGCGATTGGCTGGAACAGGCCCAAGTAGATGGCCAAGCGTGGAACAAAACAGCCCCAGCCCCCCGTCTGCCCCAAGACGTGATTGAAAAAACGGCGGCCAAATACCGCGAAGCTCTGGCCCGACTGACGGCCTGAGGCAGGAGCCACACCATGCCCCGGCAAGTGCATATCGATGTCTACTCTGACCTCATCTGCCCGTGGTGTTTGATCGGCAAACAGCACCTGCGCCAAGCTCTGGCACAGGCGCAAGCTGAAGAACCAGACCTGCAAGTGACTGTGCAATGGCATGCCGTGCAATTGGTTGCTGGGGTGCCCGATGAGGGGTGGGACTACCCTGCGTTCTACCTGCGCCGCTTGGGCAGCGCGGCCATGGTACACACGCGCCAAGCGCAAGTGCGCGAGGCCGCAGCCCGTGCCGGTGTGGAGATTCACTTCGAGCGCATCACCCGCATTCCCAACACTGCGCCAGGCCATCAACTGCTGGCCTATGCCGCCCAACATCTGGCCCCAGCCCAGCTGGACGCACTGATGGAGCGGCTTTTCTCTGCGTTTTTCCAGCGTGGTGAGCACATCGGCCAGTGGCCCACGCTACTGAGCATTGCCACCGAATTCAGTCTGGACACACGGGCGTTGCAAGACTGGATTGCCAACAACCAAGGACTGCCAGAGCAGGTGGAGGTGCCCGGCGTGCCCTTTTTTGTGTTCAACCGTGCCCAAGCATTGTCGGGGGCACAACCTCCAGCCACGTTGCTGGCCGCCATCCGTCAAACGGCCATCGAGACCACACCCCACGCTGTGGCCTGCACCCTTTAAATCTACGCTCAGTTCAGCGCCATGCTGAGTCTGCGACGATAAGTAGACACCAACATGGCTTGAGGGTCTTCTTGCAAGGCCGCCTTGCCCGCAAGCGCAATGCCGGTTGCCGACTTGCCTGACGCATCGGTGCTTGGCTTGGGGCGCGGGGGCGTGAGCAACTCCAACAGGGCAACATAGGTTTTGCGTGGCGCTTCGTCATCCCATTTTTTGTCGCGTTGGATGATTTCGAGCAATTCATCCATAGCCAACGGCCATTCGCCTTGGGCAATGAGCAGGCGGCTCTTGGCAAAGCGGGTGGCAAAGTCACGCCGGTTATCGGTCAACAGCTCATCAAACTGTGCCATCGACCAACGGCCCCGTGGATCGTTGGCGACAAACTCCAGTGCATTGAGCCATTGGTTCAGTGCCTCAAAGCGCAGCTCTACCGGAATTTGTGCCATTGCAGGGGCCAAAGCAGCCGCAGCCTCGTTGAGTTGACCAGAACCGATCAGCCCTTTGACGTAATCGAAACGCAAATCGTTATTGCCGGGATCGGCTGCCAAGGCATCTGCCAAACGGTCTTGGGCTGCTTGGGCACCCTCTGGTTGCTCGGGTGCAGGAGTTTGTGGAGCAACCGCTTCGGCTTGCACCGGCTTGGCGTTGGACAGGTGGCGATCTAGGAATTCACGCACTTCCGCAGCAGGCAAGGCACCCACAAAGCCATCGACAGGCTGGCCCTCGTAAAACAAGACACAGAACGGAATGCTGCGCACCCCAAACATCTGCGACAGTTGCCCAGCAATCTGCGGCACCTTGTCAGCATCCAATTTGGCCAACACAAAGCGCCCGGCATAGTCGGTTTCTAGCTGCTCCAGCACGGGGCCCAGTTGCTTGCATGGGCCACACCAGGTCGCCCAGATATCGAGCAGAACGGGCGCCTGCATGGAAGCCTGGAGAACTTCAGCTTCAAAATTTTCTAGGGTGATGTCGATCATAGGGCTCGGGCCTCCCCAGACAGGGGCGGCAAAAAGTAAAATCTCGGGTTCACATTCTGCGGCAGCGGCCAGTATGGCGCACCGCTCCACACACTATGACACCCATACAAATCGGTGTGGTCATGGGCTCCAGCAGCGACTGGGAGACCATGCAGCACGCAGTGGAGATTCTCCAGCAATTCGGCATCGCCCATGAGGCGCGTGTGGTTTCAGCCCACCGTATGCCCGACGATATGTTTGCCTATGCCGAAGCTGCCGCAGGCCGGGGCCTGAAGGCCATCATTGCCGGGGCCGGAGGCGCTGCCCACCTGCCAGGCATGCTGGCCGCCAAAACCACAGTGCCAGTGTTGGGCGTGCCAGTGGCCAGCAAACATCTACAAGGGGTGGATTCATTGCACAGCATTGTGCAAATGCCCAAGGGCATCCCGGTAGCCACGTTTGCCATTGGCACAGCAGGTGCCGCCAATGCGGCACTGTTTGCTGTGGCGCTGTTAGCCACCGACAACCCCGCGTTGCGCACCCAACTGGAAGCCTTCCGTGCGGCCCAAACCGAAGTCGCCCGCAACATGGCCTTACCGCCCGTATCGGCATGAAGCAACTATCTGCCCCTCTTTTGCCCGGCGCGACGCTGGGGGTGCTTGGTGGTGGTCAGTTGGGGCGCATGTTTGTGCATGCAGCACAGGCCATGGGTTACTTTACGGCGGTGCTCGATGAAGACCCCTCTAGCCCAGCAGGCTTGGTCAGCCACCAACATATCCAAACCGGCTACCAAGACCCCGAAGGCTTGGCGCGGCTGGCCGATGTCAGTGACGCCATCACCACCGAATTTGAGAATGTGCCCGCTGTCTCGCTGGCGGCGCTGGCGGGGCAATGCTTTGTTGCTCCCACGGCCCGTGCTGTGGCAGTGGCCCAAGACCGTGCCCAAGAAAAGGCCCATTTTGTCGGCTGTGGTGTGCCTTGCGCCCCCTATGCCGTGATTGAGACCGCAGAACAGCTGGCAGCCGTGGATGTGGGCTTGCTGCCCGGCATTCTCAAAACAGCCCGCTTGGGTTATGACGGCAAAGGCCAGCAGCGCGTGCAAACCGCCGCACAACTGGCGGCTGCTTGGCACCACCTAGAGCAGGTGCCTTGCGTGCTAGAAAAAATGCTACCGCTGGCGCTGGAGTGCTCGGTGATTGTGGCGCGTGGTGCCGATGGCACGGTGGTGCATCTGCCGGTGCAACGCAACCTGCACCGCGATGGCATTTTGGCTGTGACCGAGGTGTACGAAGGCAATGTGCCTGCGGCTTTGGCCGCACAGGCGGTGGCTGCCGCCCAATCGGTAGCCCAAGGGCTGGATTACGTGGGCGTGTTGTGCGTCGAGTTTTTTGTGCTCGACGATGGCAGTTTGGTTGTGAACGAGATTGCACCGCGCCCCCACAACAGCGGCCACTACAGCCAAAACGCCTGTGATGTTTCGCAATTTGAGTTGCAAGTGCGCACCTTGGCGGGCCTGCCGCTGGTGCAACCACGCCAGCACAGCGCCGCCGTGATGCTCAATTTGCTGGGCGATTTATGGTTTGCGCACAGCGACACCGCACAAACGCCCGCGTGGGATGCAGTGCTGGCCTTGCCCGGCACGCACCTGCACCTGTATGGCAAAACGGTGGCCAAACATGGGCGCAAAATGGGCCACCTCAACATCACTGCCCCTACGCCAGATGCTGCCCGTGCTACCGCCCTGCAAGCGGCGGCGTTGCTGGGTATTGCACCGTTCTGAGCGCCAGCACCATGATTCTGGATGGCACACTGCCCGCTTCCATCACCACCGCAGCCCAAACTCTGCGCAATGGCGCTCTGCTGGGCCTGCCCACTGAAACCGTTTATGGCTTGGCTGCCGATGCCAGCAACGATGCGGCGGTGGCCCAAATCTTTGTTGCCAAGGGCCGCCCGGCAGATCACCCGTTGATTGTCCATGTGGCCGATGCCATCGGGATAAGCCATTTTGCCCGCGAAGTGCCCGCGTTTGCACAAGCACTGGTGGATGCCTTTTGGCCCGGCCCCCTCACCTTGATTTTGCCGCGCCTGCCCAGTGCAGCAACTGCTGCCACTGGCGGTCAAGACAGTGTGGGCTTGCGTTGCCCTGCGCACCCAGTAGCCCAAGCGGTGCTGCACGCTTGTGCAGCGCAGGGTGTGTGGGGGCTGGCAGCCCCGAGCGCCAACCGTTTTGGCCGTGTCAGCCCCACCACGGCACAGCATGTGCAAGAAGAACTGGGCACCGCACTGTTGGTGCTCGATGGTGGTGCCTGCACCGTGGGCATTGAGTCCACCATTGTCGATTGCACACGGGGCGTGCCCGTGTTGCTGCGCCCTGGCGCCATCACCCGTGCGCAAATCGCCGCTGCCTGTGGTGTGCAGCCACTGTCCAAAGAAGATTTGCCCGAACACACGCCGCGCGCCTCTGGCACGCTGGTGAGCCATTACGCCCCCCATGCCAAGGTGCGGCTGATGGATGCCCCAGCCTTGCAAGCGGGGTTGGACGTGCTGGGTGCTGATGCAGCCCATCTGGCGGTATATGCGCGCACCCCCATGCGCAATGCCTCCAGCAGGGTGCTGCTGCGCCAAATGCCCCACCATCCCGAAGCTGCGGCCCAACAATTGTTTGCCACCCTGCGCAGCCTGGATGATGCTGGCGCGCGCCTGATCTGGATCGAGACGCCACCCAACACCCCGGACTGGGAAGGGGTGCGTGACCGTTTGCAACGCGCTGCCGCCTGAGTCCGGCATCGCTACACTCAGCCCCTATCTACACTGGAAAGAACACACCATGGCAGCAAACTGGATGCGCCGCACCACCCTGGCCGTCGCCTGCGCGGCAACTGCACTGCTGAGCGCATGCGGCTCCAGCAATATCGAGTCGGCACTGGCCCCCGAACGGCTGATCGCCTTTGGCGATGGCTACAGTGCATTGGGTGAACACCGCTACACCGTCAACAACGGCAGCCTCAACAACTGGACGCTGCAATTGCTCGATTACTACCAGAAGGCAGGCCACGCACCCAGTGGCTTGGTCAATTTGGCCCAAGGCAATGCGCGCCTGACACAACACCCAGACGCCGCAGGTCAGACCAGCACGCGCACCCTGACGGAACAGATCGACACCTTTTTGGCTGCCCAAAACCTAGGGGCCAACGATATTGTGTTGGTCAATGGAGGCATCAGCGACCTGATTGTCGACATGGCTGCCGTACGGGCCGGAACCCTGAGTGCCGAACAGTTTGTAGCCCAAGCCCGCCAGCATGGCGAAACCCTGGCAGCACAGGTGCGCCGTTTGGTCGCCGCTGGTGCCAACCATGTGGCCGTATCGGGCACTTATGACCTAGGCCGCACCCCTTGGGCCACGACCATCGATCAAAAAGACCTACTCAGCCAAGCCAGTAGCCATTTCAATCAAGGTCTGTTGGTGGCATTGAACGATCTAAGCCAGCATGTGTTGTATGTGGACGTGGCCTACTACGTGAACCTCTACACCTCCAGCCCAGCATCGTTCTCGTTCAACAATGCCACCACACCGGTTTGCACTTCCGTGGATGCAGGCAACGGCATTGGCATCGGCACCGGCCAGATCAACTCCAGCCTGTGTACCGAGGCCACTCTGGTAGCCAATGCCGAAGTCGACCGCTATGTGTTTGCCGATGCGGTCTACCTCACGCCCTCGGCCCACCGCCAGTTGGGCCTGTATGCCTACGACAAGCTGCGCGCCCGTTGGTAGTCTGCCAACTGCCGCATCACAGCCAACCGGCTACTTCTAAACGCTCGATGATGTAATCCGACATCAGGCGGTAACCCCGTGGCGATGGATGAACATCGTCGGCATAGAGGTAGCCGTCCGTGTTGGTGGCCACGGTGCTGTAGCCCGTACAGACCAGCGCCGTTCCGTTCAGCGGATTGAGGGTGGGATTGGTGCTGCAGGCTGGATCGGTGATGTTGGTCAAACCAAAACGGCGCGGGTCGGCCACCTGCGCCCGGCTCTGGGCAAAAAGATCGGCTTGCACCACCGCAGTGCCTGTCAGGCCCGCCTGCAATTGGGCATTAAAGGCCATCACCATAGTGGTGATAAGTTGGCGGGTGGCGGCGTCATAAGCCAAGGCCAGCGGGGTGGTAGCCACATCGGGCACATTGGCTACCAGCACATATTGCGCCCCCTTAGCCAGCATCTGCTCTCGCACCAGCGTTGCCAAGGTGGCACCGGCCTGGGTCATGCCCTGCACGGCGGCAGCAGCAGCGGCACTGACCGCAGCATTACCACCGGCGAGCACTGCCGTCTGGGCTGCCCCATCCCAACCTGCAGCCAAAGCGGCTCCCACTGCGGCCTGCCCCCCTTGGGGGGCTGCGGCCACCGCCTTGAGGTGCATAAACAAATCGTTGGCGCCAGCCATCACTGTGACCAACTCGGTACCCGCAAAAGCACCGCCTGTGCGCGACAGATGGTTGGCAATCTGGGTTTGCACCGGCACGGCTGTCACGCCCAACGTACTGGCATAAAACGGTGCCGCTTGCAACGCCACGCTATGTGGCCCCAAGGGGCTGCTCACACGGGCACTGCCTTGGGCATAGTTGTAGCAGCCAGGCACGCTGGTCACGGCAGCCCCTACCAAGCCAGGGATATTAGGCAACAGCCCCGTCTGTGCAGCACAGGGGACGGCCACAGACAGGCGCTGGGCCAGATGCTCAGTCCAGTTCAGCCCCGAGGCTCCGTTGATGGTGTATTTGCCTCCACCCAAAGCCGCTACGGTGCCCACACGGTATGAGCCGACATCGCTCAGACTGTCACCAAAACTGACCATGCCGCTCCAACGCACCGCACCGTCGTCGCTACCGCCACAGGCCGCCAACACCGCAGCCGTCAGCACCGGAACGGCCCAACGGGCCAAAGAAAACTGTCGTGTCATGAAAAAGACTCCTGAATGGACAGGGCACCCACACAACGGTACCCCATCGGGAAAAATGGTACTGTAGTGGCGTGCTCAAGGGCTACCAGCGTCTGGGCGCTGGGCTTGGGCCGTCCATTCCACCAGCGCATCAAACACCGGACGGGCCGCTGCCGCTTGGGCGTGGTTGACCACTGCTACCAGCACGTAACGGCGCCCATCGGCAGCATGGACATAACCGGCAATGGCCGCCACATCACGCAAACTGCCAGTTTTCAGGTGGGCGCGGGCACTGGCACGGCTACGGCGCAGGGTGCCATCTACCCCAGTGACCGGCAAGGACGCCAGCAGCTCGGGCATCACCGGCGAGGCCCAAGCGGCCTGCAACATACGCGCCAAGGATTGGGCTGTGATGCGGTTTTGGCGGCTCAGGCCAGCGCCGTTGTCCATCGCCGGAAAATCGGCATCGCCCCAGCGAGCACGCCACCACTGACGCACAGCCTCGCGCGCATTTTCTGGCGTGCCAACACCATGCTGCTGCCAGCCCAAAGTGAGCCACAGCTGCTGTGCCATCACATTGTTGCTGTATTTGTTGATATCACGCACCACCTCGGCCAAAGGGGGGGATGTAGCGACCCAAGCAGGCTCCAAATGGCGCGGCACTGTGCCATAACGCACTGTGCCAGTGAGCTGGCCGCCCAATTCATGCCACATGCCTTCTACCGCCCGCTGGGCATAGCGTGCCGGATCGGCATAAGCCACGGCCCAACTGCGCTCACCACAAGCCGCTGGGTAGGCTCCGCGCAGCACCACACGGTGGGCATCGCTCCAATCGGCACGCAAGTTGGCACGCCAATCGCCACAGGCGGTGCCCGCAGGGGCCAACGGCACTGTGGCGGGCACTTGCACCCCTGCCAAGGGCGGGTCCATTTGCACTCTGGCCACCCCAGCAGCCTGGTCTGGCCCCAAATTCAACACCACCGCCTTAAAGTTGAGCAACAGTGCATCGGGCGCTGCGTTGTAAGGCCGCAGCGGCTCGCCATCGAATGCGGCGGGGTCGTGGGTGGGCAAGACAAAGGCCGATTGATCCAGCACGATATCGCCTGCAATATGGCGTATGCCTTGCCCCTGCAAGCGCCGCAGCAGCAGCCACAGGCGCTCCATGACCATTTTGGGGTCGCCCTGCCCCCGCACATACACATTACCGTGCAAAGTACCAGAGCGCACCGGGCCATCGATATACACCGGGGTCTGCCACACATAGGCTGGCCCAAGCAGTTCTAGGCCAGCATAGGTGGTCACCAGCTTCATGACCGAAGCCGGATTCATGGGCACTTGGGCACGGTGGGCCAAACGCGGTGCCCCTCCAGCGGCATCTGCCACCCATACAGACACCGCATCGCGTGGCAACTGGGCACGCTCGAGCGCAGCCTGCACAGGGGCAGGCCACTGCGCCTGCGTGGCCGGGGCCGCCTGTACGCCCGTCAACGCCCATGCCCCCATCAAGGCCACACCTAACCGGCGACCAGCACCGCTACACCAAAAAGCACAACACAGCATGGCTACCAGTCTATGCCCAATCGGGCCAGCACCCCCTCATCCCCCTGCACCACCACGGGTACAGCCTGCCGCTGATAATCCCGCGATGCGTTTTTCTCCCCGCTCTGTGGGCCTGCTGGCCGCTTTCGTCACCGTAACGATTTGGACGGCCTTTATCCTGATTGCCCGCGCGTCGGCGCAGCGCAGCCTGGCACCATTAGACATTGCTTGGCTGCGCGTGTTGGGTGCCAGCATGGTGCTGCTGCCTTGGGGCTGGTGGTTGGTGCGACGCCGCAGTGCCAGCCCAGCTCGTGGCGCTGCCGTGCCATCGAGCCTGTGGGGGTTTTCGCCACTGCCACTGCACCTGACCATGCAATTGGGCATTTTTGGGGGTGTGATTTATTGCCTGCTGGCCTATTCGGGCTTCTTTTATGCCCCAGCCACCCATGCCTCGGTGCTGATGCCGGGCAGCTTGCCACTGTGGACTACGCTGCTGGCCGCTTTTTTACTGCGTGAACACATCACGCCACTGCGGGCCACGGGGTTGGCCCTGATCGTGGTAGGAGACTTGCTGGTGGGTGGCAGCAGCTTGCTGGCCTCATTGCAAGGAGGCTCTATCTGGCGGGGCGATGTGCTGTTCATGGCCGCCTCGTTCTGCTGGGCCTGCTATAGCGTGCTGGCCAGACGCCACGGGGTGGATGCCGTACAAGCCACGATTGCCATTACTGCCTTTGCGCTGGTGACTTATGTGCCAGCCTACGCACTGCTGGTGGGCTTGGGCCTGCTGGGCAGCCAACTGGCGCAAGCGCCTTGGAGCGAAATCGCCTTTCAGATGCTGTTCCAAGGGGTAGGCTCGGTGGCTATCTCGGGCATCACCTTCACACACATGGTGCAACATTTTGGCCCCGTGCGCTCCACCATGATCACGGCGCTGGTGCCGGGCCTGTCGGCTATCGGGGCCGTGGTGGTGTTGGATGAGCCCATGCACTGGAATCTGGTGGCCGGGCTGCTGCTGGTGACGGCAGGCATCTTTTTTGGCGTGCTGGGGGTGCGTGCAGCCCCTGTAGCCACCAGCCAAGAGCGTGCATGACAATGTCGCCCCATGAACCTGCTTGCCTTTGACACCAGCACCGATACCCTCTCCATTGCTGTGGCGCATGGCCCAGCCCTGTGGCAGCACAGTGGCCCCGGCGCGGCACAGTCCTCGGCCACACTGATTCCGGCCATCCAGCACCTGCTCCAAGAAGCGGGCTTGACCTTAGAACAACTCGATGCCATCGTGTTTGGACGTGGCCCCGGCTCGTTCACCGGCCTGCGCACTGCCTGTGCCATTGCCCAAGGGCTGGCCTTGGGTGCTGGAGGGGGACGCGGCCTGCCAGTGTTGCCCGTGGACACCCTGATGGCTGTGGCCGAAGAAGCACGCCAGCAATATGGCTGCACCCAGATTGTGGCTACGCTGGATGCCCGCATGAACGAGGTCTACCACGGCCACTACCAATGGCAAGACGCCACTTGGCAAATGCCGCAGGATTTTGGGTTGTGTGCCCCCGAGGCAGTGCCCGTGCCCCCAGGCTGGACCGTGGCAGGTAACGCACAGGCGGCCTATGGCCCACGTCTGGCACCACAAGCAGCCCATGCCGTGGCTTGGCCCACGGCAACGGCCTTGCTGCGTCTGGCCCCTGCCCTACTGGCCGCCGGTGCTGGCGTGCCTGCCAGCCAAGCACTGCCCCGCTATGTGCGTGACAAGGTAGCCAAAACCACTGCGGAACGCGAGGCCGAACGGGCCGCCCCACAAGCCGCACACCACACCAGCACACAGCCATGAGTGCGCAACCCCTTCCCCCCACCTGTGCCCCCGAAGTCTGCTTACTGCCTTTGGGTATCAATGACCTGGACACCCTGATGGCCGTGGAGCAACGTGCCTACTCCCATCCGTGGACGCGGGGCAACTTTACCGATGCACTGGCCAGCGGCTACCAGATTCAACTGCTCAAAGGCGGAACTCAACTGCTGGGCTATTTTGTCGCCATGCCGGGGGTTGATGAGGCCCATCTGCTCAATTTGACTGTAGCGCCCGAGTTTCAGGGCCAAGGCTGGGCGCGCATACTGCTGGATGCGCTGGCGCTGTGGGCCCGCAGCCAAAATGCCCAATGGTTGTGGCTGGAAGTGCGGGTGAGCAACCTGCGCGCGCGCCATGTCTATGAACAATATGGCTTTCGGCGCGTGGGCGAGCGCAAGCGTTACTACCCCGGTGCCGATGGGAGCCGGGAAGACGCCATCGTCATGAGTGTGCTGCTATGAGCCTGCATTTGGATAGCCGCCAGCGCGCCATGCTGCAAGAAATGGGTGTGCCTGTCTGGTGGCCTGCCGCTCCACTGCCACACACAGTGGCAGCCGTTGCACACCCCGATGCGTTGACGCCACCCACGGCAAATGCCGTGCCACAGCCAGCGCCCATACTGCATCCCACCCCCACACCGCCACCATCCAAGGCGGCCTACCAGCCCACCGCCCCAGCAACCAACACGCCCGCTGAAAGCGCCAACACCACCACCACACTGGTACTGCACCCCCCCCGGCTGCTGTACCCCACCCCAGCCGCAAACACCCCCGCACCTGCCGATCTGGGACATGATGCTTGGCTGATTGTGGCCGAGGGGCGTGCAAATGCCGATCCACTGGCCGGTGATGCCGGTACGCTGCTGCACCACATGCTGCGTGCCTTGCAACTGCACCGGCACCCTCAGGTATTTTTCTGTGGTGTAGAGCTGGCTGCCAACACACCAGCAGACAGCCCCACCCACCCAGATGCTCTGCTGCATGAAGCACTGGCCCAGATACGGCCCGTCATGGTGTTGCTCATGGGACGGCTGGCAGCCCGTGCGGCCCTAGGGCGCACCGAACCACTAGGACAACTGCGGGCCCAACCCCACAGCGTGGCAGGCCACCCAGCCATCGTCACTTACGATGCGCCCTATTTGCTGCGTTTGGGCAAATACAAAGCCGCCGCTTGGGCCGACCTGTGCCATGCACGTCACATGGTTCGCACCCATCCCACTCGGCCAGAACAACGCCCCTAGAGAAGTGCGGCAAACGGTGCCCGTCAGGCGGCCTTGTCAAGCACAAACGCACTGGCCATCTGTGCCAAATTGGTGGCTTGGTCTTGCAAGCTGGCAGCGGCGGCGGCCGCCTCTTCTACCAATGCCGTGTTTTGCTGGGTGTTGTCTTCCATCTGGATGATGGCTTGGCTGATTTGCTCAATGTCGCCAATTTGCTCACCGCTGGCTTGACTGATCTCAGCAATAATGCCCGTCACCTCCTGCACGCTAGAGACAATCTCTTGCATCGTGGCCCCCGCCTGCTGCACCAAGGTGCTGCCGCTGTGTACCTTCTCTACCGACATATTGATCAGGGCGCTGATCTCGTGGGCAGCGGCAGCTGAACGCTGGGCCAAAGTGCGCACCTCTGAAGCCACCACCGCAAAGCCACGCCCCTGCTCCCCGGCACGGGCGGCCTCCACCGCCGCATTGAGAGCCAAGATATTGGTCTGAAACGCAATCGAATCAATCACCCCATTGATATCGGCAATCTTGCGCGAGGATTGGTTGATCTCCTCCATCATCGTGACCACGCCAGACACCACCTCGCCACCCTTGCGCGCCACCTGCGAGGCAGACTGCGCCTGCCGGTTGGCTTGCACTGCGTTGTCGGCATTGGCGCGCACAGTGCCCGTGAGCTTCTCTACGGAGGCCACCGTGGCACGCAGGGCATGGGCCTGCTGCTCGGTGCGCTCAGACAAATCCCGGTTACCTGAAGCAATTTCTGCCGTAGCCATCTCTACCGATCGGCTGGTGTCGCGCATGTGGTGCAGCACATCCATCGTGTGATCGGCAAAACGGTTGTAGGCCTGTGCAATCTGACTCAGCTCGTCAGTACCAGAAGCCACCACACGGCAAGTAAAGTCGCCTTCACCTGCTGTAGTAATGGCTTGGCGCAAATCCTGCAACCGTGCCAACGCCCGACTGATCGCCACATAAAGCAGTACCGCTGCGACCAAGGCCATCAGCAAGGTGGAGCCCACCGAGGCCTGAAACATGGTGTCTAACCCCGTGGTCACTTCGGCATGGTCCATCACAATCGCCAAGCGCCAATCGGAACCGGGCACCACATCGGAATACACCATGCCTTCGCGACCGCCAAAATCCATCATGCGCTCTTGCGTGGTGCTGGCATCCTTGAGCACCTGCAACGACAAGGCCGGATGGATGGCCGTGATGGGCTTGAGCGTCAGTGCGTGGTCGGGATGGGCAATGATGGTGCCATTGCCACTGACCAAAAAGGCAAAGCTGTGGGGCGTGGGCTTGATGGCAGCAATGGCGGCAATCACGCTATCGAGCATCACATCACCCGCCGTCACGGCCTGCACCTGTGCCGAAGTGCCCACCAGATCAGAAAACGTGATGATCAGTTTGCCCGAACTGGCACCAATAAAGGGTTGGGTGATGGATGGCCCTGCGGCCTGCACCGCCCCCTTGTACCAAGCCCGCTGGGTAGGGTCGTAGTCGGCAGCACGTTTGCGGTTTTCCGAAAACACATAATGTTTGTCTGGAAAGCCCATGTACGCTTGGTCAAACTGTGCTGCCTTGACCGCCGTCTGCAACATAGGCACCGGGTTTTCTGCCGTCACATGGTCTTTGAGCGATGCCACCACACGCTGCTTAGCGTGTACCCATTGGCCCAATGCTGCACTATGGGCCTTAGCCAAAGCAGAGGCTTGGCTGTGGAGCATTTCTAAACTGCTGCTGCGACCGATCATGAAGTTGGTCGTAGCCACAATGATCATGGCCAACGCAACAATACCCACGCACAGGGCCACCATGCGTGTTCGAAGAGAAGAAAACATAGGTAAAGACGGATAAAGCCACACCCAGGCGGCCAACTGGGCCGAGGGCAAAGATCAAAGTACGCACCAGACAGAGTGTATTTCCATACAATTTTGTATGGAAAACTGCTGCTACTGGCTAGGCCAACAGCAGCCGTGGTGGTGGGATGGGCCTAGTGCTGACTAGACTGGTCGCAACGCAGCGTGGAGGGTGGGGCCTGGGTAGCTACAGTCGCAAAATCGCTCAAAGCCCCCAACCGCCCCATCTGGCCCTGAAAGAGGTAATAAATGCTGGCCGGTGCCACCGTGGGCACCGCTACATCGGCGCCCACACACAAGGCGCCCCCTTGGTAACAGCGGGCCACATAGGGGCTGACCACTTGGGTCGGGGTAGGCTGAGAGAACAGCGCAGGATAACTGCGCTCGGCCCAATCCAGCACACACTCCAATGGCTGTGAAACCCCAGTGCCCGCCACCAGACGCTCCACCTCGGCCCCATCCTGCACGGCAAACACCAAACGGGCCACGCGTGCGCCAGGGGCTGTGGGGACAAAACCCACCAAGGTGGAACATCCCAACCCCGGTTGCAAAGTTTGACCACTACAGCCGTCGGCCCCCTGCACCGTAAAGTCTTCTGGAGCCACTGTAGGGCAGCCCAAGGCAGCACAGACCGCCATCTGGCCATCTACACGCACCTGCCCCAAGGTGACGGGACTGCTTCCTTGGTTAAAAACCGAGAAATACTGGGCCGCATAGGTGGCACCTACCGGAATCTGACCAAAGTGGTGCTCAGGTGGCGGATCTGTCACTACCACCTGGGCCAGTGCAGGCACTGCCAATGCACACAACCCAGCCGCAGCGATGGTCTGACGAACAAAAAGAGGAAAGCGCATGGCGAACAGCTCCTGCAAACAGGGGTGGAAAAGCTGCCAGCTTGCCGCCATTGCCTCAGGGCGTCAAGCACTGGCGCTCAAGCACCAGCCCCCGCATGCAGCCAAGGCAAAAAGCCCTGCAAAAACCGGGTGGTGGCAGGCATGAAATAGCTGCCGTGGTGATAACAAGGGTCTAACGTGGTCAAGATCATCCGGCCTGGAGTGGTCACATGGTCTTCATAGAAGATGCTGCCACCATCGGCATGATCGATCAGGCTGCGGCAGCCCTCGGGCAGTACGAAAAAACCATGCTGGTGCCAAGTGGCATCGGGCAGGCTGATGTGCTGCCACATCGGGTGTTCAGGCTGCACCATGCGCAAGCGCGAATCAGCCCCCGGCGTCAGCCACCACCAAAAGTTGACCTCTCGCGCAAACCACTGCACCCCTGGCAACCAGCGTTCCGATTGGCTCTCTCCCAAGGCCACAACGGTCTTGCCGCTGTCCAGAAAACGCCGAATGGTTGGGGCGGCGGCCACCATCAGTTCGGGGTCTTGACGGGCACTGACATAAAGGATGTCCACATCGTCCAATGCGGCGGTGGGCAAATCCTGGGCATAAATCAGTCGGTCAAAATAAGACCGCAGCGCCGGATCGTGCAAGGTGGCCTGATGGTAGTACGTGCCGCCATCCACGGCAGCAATGCGTTGGTGGCTCATACGGTCACTCCTTCCAGCAGCCATTCCAGCAATTGGGGGGCAATACGCCGGGCACTGGTGTTGTCGGCGGCATACATCCACAAGTCATTGCCGCCATGCACCAACAGGCGGCCTGCGCCCGCCAGTGGCAGCTCCCAGTCCAGTGGCAGCGCCTGCGGGCCAATGCCATGAATGGCCTTGGCCCCCGGTGGCAACGGGTTGTGCCCCCGACCATAAAAACCGGCCACACCCCGGCGGTAGGTCAGGTCATAGGTGTCTACCCCCCTAAATACCGGGTGCTCCATCAACCGTTGCACCTGCAAACCTGCCATATTGCGCTCGGCCAATGGCACAAAAGGGCGCAGCATTGGCAGAAAAGGGTAGGCCACATGCCCGTTGATGACCATAGAGCCGCCCTGTTGCAAATAATGGTCTAACAAACTCTGGCGAGCCTGCAAGGCCCGCTGATCCACATGGCCTGCCACCAACACGGCCTGCACGCCCTCCAGACATTGCGCATCCAAATCGTAGACACGGATGGCACGCCCATATTCACGCCAAAGCGGCAGATGGAAAAAAGCCTGCCCCAGTGGGGCCACGCCTTCAATAAAAAGCAAGGGTGGATGCATCACAGTGCCTCAAGGTAAAGAAGGGGTTGGTAAAGACACCATCGCCCGACCAATAGCGTGGTACAGCGGAATGGCGGTCTGCACGGCCCGCCCATCCACTTCCAATGCCATGCGTTGGATAGGCAAGCGATACAGGCGACTCAGTGCCTCAGTGGTCACGGTGTCGAGGGTGGCACCAAACAAAAACGCCTGCGCATCCAGCAACAGCAGCGACTGGTCAGCAATCTCAAGTGCATGCTGGGGCACATGGGTGGTAAAAACCACGGTCATGCCTTCGCGGTGGGCCAAGTCGCGCATCACCTCCAGAATGACGGCTTGGTTGTGAAAATCCAGCGCCGAAGCAGGCTCATCCAACAACATGACCTGGCAGCCCGAGGCCAGAGCGCGGGCCATCAGTACCAATTGGCGCTCACCCCCAGAGAGGTGGTGAATGTCCCTCTCGGCAAAACGGTCGGCATCCAAGCGGCGCAGGCAGTCATGGGCCACAGCGCGGTCGTGGGCGCTGGGCGCACCTTTCCAGCCAATATGGCGTGCGCGCCCAGTCAGCACCAAATCCAGCGCCGTCATCTCAAAACCGGGGTGAATAAATTGCGGCACATAGGCTACGCTGGCATCACACTGCACCCGGCCTTCTTGGGGGCGCGCCAAACCGGCCATCACCCGCAATAGGCTGGACTTGCCTCGGCCATTGGGGCCAAGCACCGCCAACACCTGCCCAGCCTGCAAAGAAAAATCCAGATGGCGCAACACCCAAGTGGCATAGCAGATGCCCACATCGCACACTTGCAGCATCATGCCTCCCCCGGACGGCGCATCTGGCGCAACAGGTAGGCAAAAACCGGCGCCCCCACCAAGGCCGTCAGAGCGCCCAAGGGAATCTCGGCATCGGTCACGCTGCGCGCCAAGGTGTCCACCACCACCAAATACACGGCTCCCAGTAGCGCCGTCAGCGGCATAAAAGCAGCAAAGTGGTTGCCAAACAGCAACCGCACCAGATGGGGCACCACCAACCCCACCCAACCAATCACGCCACACACTGCCACCGAGGCTGCGGTGATGAGCGCCACCGCCAGCAGGGCCAGCGTGCGCACCCGCTCTACCGGCAGGCCCATAGCGCGCGCATCATCCTCGCCCAATGACATCACATGGAGCTGGAAACGAACCAGCCACAACGCCACCAACCCCAGGCCAGTAGCACCAGCCCCTAGCCACAGACGCGGATAATCGGCAGCCGCCAAACTGCCCAGCAACCAAAAGACAATGGTGGGCAACTGGTTTTGCGGGTCGGCCACAAACTTAGCCAAAGACACCAACGCCCCAAACACCGCACTGACCACCACCCCAGACAGAATCAGGGTCAAGATACTCTCGCCACCACCGCTGTGTGCCAGCCAGCGCACAAAATACAGGGCCGCCATGCCCCCCAGCAGAGACAGCAACACCAGCACAGTGCCACTGCCATCCAACAAAATGGCGAGCACACCACCACAGGCTGCCCCAGCAGAAACGCCCACCAACTGCGGGTCGGCCAACGGATTGCGAAACAGCCCCTGCAAGGCTGCTCCCGACACTGCCAACCCGGCCCCCAAAATGGCCGCCAGCAACACACGGGGCACCCGGCCCCACAACACCAACCGCTGCTCCATTGGCGTCCACCACGGCTCTAGCCCCAACCACGGTGGCAACACAATGCCCAACGTGTGGCTGAGCGGAATGTCGTAACGCCCCACACCCAGCGCCAGCACCAACGTCACGGGCAACAACACCGCCAACACACCATAACCCACCCGGATCGACAGCAGCCCACGCACCCCTGTTGTGCCCCAACTCATGGTTTGCCCCCGGCACGCAACACCTGATAGCCCCGGCTGGATTGGTTCAGTGGCATTTGCAACACCCGATCCAGATCGGCCTCAGACACCGTGGCGGCATACAGGTCTTGGTAGGTGTTGCGCACCCGCTCCCGAAAACCCTGCAAGGCAAACCGTTCTGGATGCAATAGGCCAGCCAACCAACGCCAAGCCAAGGGGGTTTCTTGGCTGGGCGGGTCCCAACGGAAGCCACCGCGTGGCATTTTGTACAGACGCCGGGCCTGCACCGCCGTGGTGACTGACAAGATAGGGTCGTGGTACAAATCATCTGGCACCAAATGGCTGTCCAAGTTAGCCAGCAAAATCACCTCTGGGTTCCAAGCCACGATCTGCTCTTTGGTCACCGCAGCATTGCCCTTGACGGCACCGGCCACATTGATGCCCCCAGCCAAGCGGATATCGTGGTCCATGTTGGTGCCCATACCCCCCACCTGCACACCACCGTGGTAACGGTACAAAAACAGTGCCCTCGGGCGCTGTGACGGCGCAATTGCTGCCACCTGCATGCGCAAGCTTTGCTGTTCTTGCTCAATCCATGCCGCCAGTCGGTTGCCACGCTCTTGGCGCCCGGTCGCCTGCCCAATCAGCCGAAACCACTGGGTCACATAGTCGGTCTGGCCGTATTTGAGGGTGAGCACATTCAGACCCATCTGCTCCATAGGCCGCACAATCGACTCGCCCCGGTCACCCCATTGCAACACCACATCAGGGCGGGCATTCATCAATGCCTCAATGTTGGGGGCAAAGCCTTCTGTGGCCATATTGGCTGCGATGCGCGGAGCCGCCGGAAAGAACCGCCCCAACATGCCCTGCTGCATGTCTTCCCGCGCTGCGGGGTTAATGCCCACCAGCCGCTCAGTTGAGCGGTCAAGCGTCATCACCATCGAGGCGCCAGGAATCACCAAACTGGCAATGCGCTGAACTGGCACGGGCACGGACACCGAGCGGCCATTTTGGTCGGTCATAGACATGGTTTGCGCCTGCACCGCTCCGGCCATCTGCACCGCTGCCACACAGCCCCATACCTTGCACACCAGCGCGCAGCGCGCCATCAGCCCACCGCGCTTCATGGTGCTGGACATTCCATGAAATCGAGCACATCTTCCGGTGCCAGCGCCAGCACGCGGGCCTCGATATCGCACTTGAGGGCATCAAACTCTTGGCGGGTGTGCTCGTCGAGCCCACCACTGCGTGCCAAACCAAACAACTCGTAGAACCGCTCGGGCAATACACCGTCACGCACTTGGCACAACACGCTACATGGACCTGCCACCACAATCCACGAATAAGAAAAATCGGCATGGGGATTGAGCCGTGCATAGGGCTGTGCCTTGTCCAACACATAGGCCGAACGGGTCACGGCACGGGTGATGTATTCAAAGGCATCACGTACGCCCGTGCCCGGATGACCCGTGACCACCTGCACCGCATGGCGCGACATGTGCCCGTGGGTGGCTACCGCCAACCGTTGCAAGGCACCTTGCAGCCCCACAAAAGCAACAGCCAACATGGCAAAGTTGCCATCCATATGGAAGGTACGCACCGCGTCATAGCGGATGCAGGTGGATTGCCCGTTCTCAAAAAGGACAAAAGCTTGGTCAAAAACAGTGGACTGTGGCATGGTCAAAATTGGGTAGTGAGAGAAATCTTCAAATTGCGCCCCGGCTCTAGCAGCGGGTTGGTGTACGAGACAGGTGCCGCAATGGCCTCGCGGGTAGTGGCGTCGGCATAGGCCTTATCGAACAGGTTCTCGATACCTATACGCAAGGTGGCCTTGGGATAAGACGGATTGAGTCGGTGCAGGTCTAATCCGGCATACAGGTTGAACACGCCATAGCCCGCGCTGGCGCGCTCTAGGCTGGTGTCAATGCGCGTCTTGCGCTTGGACAAGCGCAAATCACCCTCCCACTGCCAAGGGCCACTCTGGTAGGCCAGCCCCACTGTGCCCACCAAAGGTGCGATGTATGACAACGGCTTGTGAGCCGTTTGGTTGGTGCCCTCGGTGTAGGCGGCGGCCAGCTTGAGCGTCCAGTCCTTGCGCAGCATCTGCTTGAGGTCAAACTCCAGCCCCTGCACCTCGGCCTTGCCAATGTTGATCCGGCGGGAGGACACCAAATCCAAGTACAGCAGCTCCTGCTGGGCAATCAGGTTGGTGTAGTGGCTTTTGTAAAGCGTCAGGTTGGCGCTCAAGTGGGGCAAGCGCAAACGGGCACTGATGTCCACCGTCTTGCCCTCTTCGGGCTCCAGAGAGGGATTGGGCAGCAAATACCCTTTGCCATAGGTGCCATAAGAAAACTTCTCGCCCGAGG
Organism: Giesbergeria sinuosa; assembly: GCF_042652905.1. NCBI lineage: Bacteria > Pseudomonadati > Pseudomonadota > Betaproteobacteria > Burkholderiales > Comamonadaceae > Giesbergeria > Giesbergeria sinuosa. The sequence continues at coordinate 40,722 of NZ_JBHSHJ010000014.1, forward strand.
TGGGCACCCGGTAGCTGGTGCCAAAGTTGGCAGCAAAATTCAACCAGCCTGAAGGTTTAAAGACGGTGCCTAGGGCATAGGTGGTCTTGCGATCGCGGGCATCGCGGTGGGCCAGAATCTCACTGGTCAATGCCGGAATGGTGATGATGTTGGCAGCGGTTTGGGTGTGATAGCGGTCATGGCGCACATTGCCCGAGAGCAGCCAACGCTCGCTCAATTCATGCTCCAGCAGGGCAAAAGCCCCTAGGCCTTTGGTGGTGCTGTCGCGCCGAGCCGTGCTGGCTACGGTGCCAGTGCCTTTGACTTGCGTTTCGGCACCATCCCAATCCTGCACGAAAAAGTCCAGCCCCGCAGTCAAAACAGATTGGGGCACGATGTCAGACACCACCATCAGCTTGCCGCCCACCTCCTGTGGCCCCACCACATAGCGGTGTGTTTCGGCCATAGAGGTGGCGTTGGGATAGCGGGTCGTGACGACATCGGTGTAAAGATCGCGCACATACAAGCTGGCATTGAGCTTGCCAATACCCGATATCTTTGGCTGGCCCGCATAAGCCAAGCCCACATAACGCTCACGGATGGGGTCTTCGCGCAAGTACACCCGCTGTGCCAAGGGTGCCTCCATGCCCGGCGCCCCACCCAAGCCACCGGCCCGGTGCGACTCCACTTCGGCGGCCTTGAACTTGAGTTCCAGCCGGTCTTGGGCGTTCAAACTGTAGCCCAACACACCCGAAATTTGCTGGTCATCAAAACGGCTGTGGGTCGCTGTGCCCAAAGGGGTGTCGTAGTCGCCAGCCTTGCGCACACTGCCCGCCAGCCGCAGGTCAAAGCCTTTGCCACCACCGGTCACGTCCAGCCGGGTGGCGCGCAAGTTGTTGATGCTCTCATAGGCCAGATTGAGCCCATGAAGCCGCAGAGAAAAGGTATCACTGAAATCGGGCTTGGCTTTGCGGGTGACGATGTTGACCATGCCCGCCATAGCCTCCGAGCCATAAATGGCGGCGGCTGGCCCGCGGATGACTTCCACCTGCTCGATCAACCCAGGATCAATCAGGTTGTATTCCAGCGTATTGCGGCCCCTAAAACGCTCGCCATCTATCGCTAACGGTGATTTCAGGTCATTGCTGTTGAAGCCCCGCATCACCACTTGCCCACCCAGCCCCCCTGCGCGCGAAAAGCTCAGGCCGGGCACTTCTTGCATCGCCTCCACAACGCTGACGGGTGCTTTGGTAGCCAAAGTCGCCTGATCTACCACCGAGACCGGCTTGCTCTCATCATCGAGTCGGGTTTCACGAAAATTGGTGGCCGTCACCGTCACGGCCCCCAACTCTGGCACCGCCGAATCACTCGCCCCCTGCTGGCCCAGTGCCTGCGGACTGCCCACCAGGTACAGCCCCATGCCCACCAGGGCCAGCCAGGGAGGTGAAACCAAACGACCATGCCCCACACGCAAGGGAGCCAATAAACGAACCGGCATACAGCAATCTCCAGACAGACAGGGGTTCACGCTGGCTGGCAACCGGCCCTGACGGACTGGCATGGCTGACTATGCGGACAGATGTTTTATTTTACAGTAATAAGAACTATTCTCAAATAATTGCCTCTTTGAGCTCCAAGACATAAAAAATGCCAGTCGACTGTTGGCCGACTGGCATGGCCCCCAATGGGGGTGGAGCAATGCCGTGCAGAGACGGCGTTGGCCTTGGAATCGATCAGTGCGCTGCCGCGCTGGCTGCACCTACTCCCGTTTGGGCACGTACATATTGGTCATCAAAAGCAGCGCGCTCGGCTTGGGCCTGTGCGCTGTTGTCCAACTTAGAGAACACATAAATACCCAAGAACGCCAACGGCATAGCAAACAGGGCGGGCTGGGTGTACGGGAAGATGGGCGAAGCATGGCCCAGCACATCGACCCACACCGATTTGGAGAAGAACACAAACAGCACCGAACTGATCAGGCCGGTATAGCCGCCCACCAGTGCGCCACGGGTGGTCAGGCCACGCCAGTACATCGACATCAGCAACACCGGGAAGTTGGCACAAGAAGCCACACCAAAGGCCAGCGCCACCATAAAGGCTACGTTCATCTTCTCAAACGCCACGCCCAACAGCACCGCCACCACACCCAAACCCAAGGTGGCGATTTTGGAAACCCGGATTTCCTTTTCTTCCGACACATTGCCCTTCATGATGACGCGGGCGTACAGGTCGTGCGAGATGGCCGAAGCACCAGCCAGCGCCAAACCGGCCACCACCGCCAAAATCGTGGCAAAGGCCACCGCCGACAAAAAGCCCAGCAGCAAATTGCCACCCGCTGCTTTAGCCAAGTGCAGCGCCACCATGTTGCCGCCACCAATCAGCTTGCCGCCTACCACGCCGCCTTCAAAGAATTGTGGGTCGGTGCCCACCAGCACGATGGAACACAGGCCCATCAAGGCAATCACGTTAAAGAAGAAGGCAATGATGCCCGAGGCGTAGAACACCGATTTGCGTGCCTCTTTGGCATTGGTCACGGTAAAAAAGCGCATCAAAATATGTGGCAGCCCGGCAATACCAAACATCAGGCCCAAGCCCATCGAAATGGCGGTGATGGGGTCAGCCAACAAGCTGCCGGGGGTCATGAGCTTGGTGCCCAGCTTATGCACTTCCATCGCACGGGTGGTGAGGGTCTCAAAACTAAAACCAAATTGGCTAAAGGCCAGCAACATGATGGCCGTGCCACCAGTCAGCAACATACAGGCCTTGATAATCTGCACCCAAGTGGTAGCCACCATACCGCCGAAGATCACATAGACCATCATCAGCACGCCCACAATCACCAGTGCCACGTTGTATTCCAGGCCAAACAGCAACTTAATAAGTTGGCCTGCCCCCACCATTTGCGCTACCAAATAGAAGCACACCACCACCAACGAGCTGATGGCGGCCATGGTGCGCACTTGGCCTTGGTTGAGACGGTAGGCGGTAATGTCGGCAAAAGTGAACTTGCCCAAGTTGCGCAGGCGCTCGGCCATCAAGAACAAGATGATGGGCCAGCCCACAAAAAAGGCCACCATGTAGATGTAGCCATCCACCCCTTGGCCGCAAATCATGGCCGTCAGGCCCAGCAAGGTTGCGGCAGACATAAAGTCTCCCGCAATTGCCAAGCCGTTTTGTTTGCCGCTGATGCCACCACCAGCGGTATAGAAGTCAGAGGCCGACTTGGAGCGGCCAGCCGCCCAGTAGGTAATGCCCAGCGTCATCAGCACAAAAACAAAGAACATGCCAATGGCGTGCAGGTTCAGCGGCTGCTTTTCGGCTGCGCCCAAATCGGGGCCAGCCAAAGCCAGCGTGGGCAAGAGCAGTAACAGTGCGGCCAGAGGACGGCCTACAGAAGAAAACAGAGCGGGAGTATGGTTCATGGCTTTTTCAGTGCGTCTTGGACGATTTGTTCATTCAGGCTGTCAAATTCGCCATTGGCACGGCGCACATACACCCACGTCAGCACACAGAAAAACACGAACTGGAAAAACCCCAGCACCACGCCCACCGTCAGGTTGCTGCCTTCAAAAAGGCGAACAGCAATGGCACTGGGCACAAAGGCCACCAACAACACAAAGCTGAAAAAAACGGCAATCACCAACAATGCCAACATGGTGGCAAAGCGCCCACGCTGGCGCACCAGCTCGGCATAGCGCGGGTCGCGCTTGATGTTTTCGTACAGTGGATTGGACATGGGTCTCCCTTCATCATCATGAATGCGCATGGCATTAACCGGCGGCATTCTAGGAAGTCAATCCTGTTTAATCCTTACAGTACTGCCAGAGTTTCTCCTGTATATGGGGGGGGGTGATGGGGGGGGATATAGCATGGGATGGAGCACCGTTTTTTGATCGAGTAACGGGCCGAAAATGCCACCACCATAAAAAACGCGCCCGAAGGCGCGTTTTTTGCAGACGGCGGGTAGATTACTTAGAAACCACGCGCACCATTTCCAGGCACTTGTTCGAATAGCCCCACTCGTTGTCGTACCAGCTCACGATCTTGACGAAGGTACCGTCCAGCGCGATGCCAGCGTCGGCATCAAAGATGGAAGTGCGGGTGTCGCCACGGAAGTCGGTGGCCACCACCTTGTCTTCGGTGTAACCCAGCACGCCCTTGAGCGCGCCTTCGGACTGTGCCTTCATCTCGGCCTTGATTTCTTCGTAAGAAGCAGCGTTTTCCAGCTCTACGGTCAAATCGACCACGGACACATCCGAGGTGGGCACGCGGAACGACATGCCGGTCAGCTTCTTGTTCAGCGATGGAATCACCACGCCCACCGCCTTGGCAGCGCCAGTGCTGGAGGGGATGATGTTTTCCAGAATGCCACGGCCACCGCGCCAGTCTTTGTTGCTGGGGCCATCCACGGTTTTTTGCGTAGCCGTGGCAGCGTGTACGGTGGTCATCAGACCGCGCTTGATGCCCCACTTGTCGTGCAGCACCTTGGCCACGGGAGCCAAGCAGTTGGTAGTGCAAGACGCGTTGGAGATGATGGCCTCGCCCTTGTAGGTGTCGTGGTTGACACCAAACACAAACATCGGGGTGTCGTCTTTGGACGGGGCCGACAAAATCACCTTCTTCGCGCCAGCGTCGAGGTGCTTTTGCGCGGTGGCTTTGTCCAAGAACAGGCCAGTGGATTCGATCACCACATCAGCGCCGACTTCGTTCCACTTCAGGTTGGCGGGGTCGCGCTCTTGCGTCAGGCGAATTTTCTTGCCGTTGACGATCAGGTTGGAGCCTTCGACCGACACTTGCCCATCAAAGCGACCATGCACGCTGTCGTATTGCAGCATGTAGGCCAGATAGTCAGGCTCCAGCAGGTCGTTGATACCCACGACTTCGATGTCGCTGAAGTTTTGCAGGGCCGAGCGCAGCACGTTGCGGCCAATGCGGCCAAAGCCGTTGATGCCAATCTTGATGGTCATAGGGGTTTCTCCAGAGTTACTTGCCAAAATCGAAAAAATTATTTGCGCTTGAGAGCGGCCTGCACCGTGGCGGCCACGTTTTCGGCGGTAAAGCCAAAATGCTCAAACAGCACGGGGGCCGGGGCCGACTCGCCGTAGCTGTCGATGCCAATCACGGCGGCGCAGCCGTACTTCCACCAGAAGTCGGTCACGCCCATTTCTACCGCAATGCGTGGCAGGCCAGCGGGCAGCATCGCCTTTTTGTACTTGATGTCTTGCTGGTCAAAGGTGGTGGTGCTGGGCATAGAGACCACGCGCACAGCAATCTTTTTCTCGGCCAACAGACGTTGGGCTTTCAGGGCCAACTGCACTTCCGAGCCGGTGGCCACAATCACGGCCTGGGCTTTTTCCTTCAGGCCCACATCGCGGGGTTCGGACAGCACATAAGCACCCCGGCTGATGTCGCCCAAATCACGCTTGGGTGCATAGGGCAGGTTTTGGCGGCTGAGCAGCAGCGCCGTAGGCTTGTTGCGGTTGGTGAGTGCCACGCTCCAAGCCACGGCGGTTTCTGCGGTGTCGGCGGGGCGCCACACATCCAAGCCCGGAATCAAGCGCAAGCTGGCAGCATGTTCGATGGATTGGTGCGTGGGGCCGTCTTCGCCCAGCCCGATGGAGTCGTGGGTAAACACATGCACCACGCGCAGCTTCATCAGCGCGGCCATGCGGATGGCGTTGCGGCTGTAGTCGGAGAAGGTCAGGAAGGTGCCACCGTAGGGGATAAAGCCACCGTGCAGGGCCACGCCATTCATGATGGCAGCCATACCAAACTCGCGCACACCGTAGTTGATGTGGCGGCCACCGACCAACTGGCCGTTGACTTCGGTCTGCACCACGTCACCGGCGGCATCAAAGCGCAGGTTGGGGGTGCTCTTGGTGTTGGTCAAGTTGGAGCCGGTCAGGTCGGCGCTACCGCCCAGCAGTTCGGGCAGGGCGGCGGTAAAGGCTTCCAGTGCCAGTTGGCTGGCCTTGCGGCTGGCCACCGTCTCGCCATTGCGGTGGGCGTGGACTACGGTATCCACAGCCACTTGGGCAAAGCTGGGGGGCAGGTCGCCATTCATGCGGCGGGTAAATTCTGCGGCCAGCTCTGGGAAGGCTTTGCTGTAAGCGGCAAAACGCTTGTTCCAGTCGGCCTCTCGCTTAGCGCCCGCCTTGGTGGCATTCCAATCGGCAGCCACCTCCTTGGGAATCACAAACGGTGCGTGTTCCCAACCCAGCTCTTTGCGTGTCAGGGCGATTTCTTCGGCACCCAGTGGCTCGCCGTGGGCTTTGGCCGTGTTGGCGCGGTTGGGGCTGCCCTTGCCGATATGGGTTTTGCAGACGATGAGCGTGGGCTTGTCGGTGCTTTGCTTGGCTTGGGCAATGGCCGCATCCACGGCATCGGCATCATGGCCGTCGATGGGGCCAATCACGTTCCAACCGCAGGCGGTAAAGCGTTGCGGGGTGTTGTCAATAAACCAAGGGGCCACTTGGCCGTCAATGCTGATGCCGTTGTCGTCGTACAAGGCAATCAGCTTGTTCAGCTTCCAAGCGCCAGCCAAGGCTACGGCTTCGTGGCTGATGCCTTCCATCAGGCAGCCATCGCCCAAAAACACATAGGTGTGGTGGTCAACGATGGTGTGCTTGACCTTGCCTGCTGCGCGGTTGAATTCTTTGGCCAGCAGCTTTTCTGCCAACGCAAAGCCCACGGCATTGGTAATGCCTTGGCCCAAGGGGCCGGTAGTGGTTTCTACGCCGGGGGTCACGCCCACTTCGGGGTGACCCGCGGTTTTGCTGTGGAGCTGGCGGAAGTTCTTCAGCTCTTGCATTGGCAGGTCGTAGCCTGTCAGGTGCAACAGCGCATACAGCAGCATGGAGCCGTGGCCGTTGGACAGCACAAAGCGGTCGCGGTTGGCCCATTGGGGGTTGGCGGGGTTGTGCTGCAGGTGGCGGCCCCACAATGCCACGGCCATGTCGGCCATGCCCATTGGGGCGCCGGGGTGACCGGAGTTGGCTTGTTGAACGGCATCCATTGCGAGTGCGCGGATTGCATTCGCCATTTGTTGAGAGTTGGCCATGGGGCAGGTCCGGAGGGAGGGATCGGTGGAAAGCTGCGGATTTTACTGTTGCTGCCTTTCTAGGCCGCTACAGTGCAAGCCATGTCCAATTTGTCCTCTACCACCGCCCCCCCCTCCATCCCAGCCCTCATCTTGGCCGCAGGCCGAGGCGAACGCATGCGCCCCCTGACCGATCACACCCCCAAACCGCTGCTGGCAGTGCAAGGCCAGCCACTGCTGCACTGGCATTTGCAGGCGTTGGCACAGGCCGGTGTGCCACGGGCAGTGATCAACACAGCGTGGCTGGGTGAGCACATCAGCAACCACTTTGGTCAGGTGTTTCAGGCCGCAGGGGATGCAGCACCGCTGTCGCTGGCCTACTCATGCGAGCAGCAGGACTTTGGTGCGGCACTGGAAACCGCTGGCGGCATTGCCCGTGCCCTGCCACAACTGGGCAACATCTTTTGGCTGGTGGCGGGCGATGTGTTTGCACCAGATTTTCGCTTTGCCCCCGAAGCAGTGCAGGCCTTTGCCACCAGCGACGATCTAGCGCACCTGTGGCTAGTACCCAATCCAGCCCACCACCCACGGGGCGACTTTGGCCTCTCTGCTCAAGGGCGGGCGCTCCATCTGGCCGACAACAACCCCACACCGCGCTACACCTACAGCACCATCGCCCTGCTGCGGGCTCAGCTGTTTGCACTGCCGTGGTGCGATATTCCGGCAGGCAATCCGCACGGTGTGGCGGCCCCACTGGCGCCGCTGTTGCGCAGAGCAATGGATGCTGGACGCGTAGGTGCTTCGCTCTACCACGGTGCCTGGACAGATGTGGGCACGCCCGAGCGGCTGGCACAGCTCAATGCCAAGGCCACATCCTGCTAAAGCACCCAGAGACGGCCAACCTCCATCTGGAGGAGAATCTGCCCATGGATGCACCTCTGAGCCACGCCCCCTCCTCCTTGTATACCCAACGCCGTGCCGCATTGGCCGCCCAACTGGGCACCGATGGCATTGCCATCATCCCCACTGCGCCCGAGCATTCACGCAACCGCGACAGCGAATTTTTGTTTCGCTTTGACAGCTACTTTCACTACCTGTGCGGCTTTACCGAACCCCAGGCTTGGCTGGTGATCCATGCCAGCGGCCACACCACGCTGTTTTGCCAACCCAAAGACCTAGAACGTGAAATTTGGGATGGCTACCGCCTTGGCCCCGAAGCGGCCCCTGCCGCCTTAGGGGTAGACGCAGCGTTTTCCGTGTTGGAGCTAGACCAGCGCCTGCCTCGCCTGTTGGAAAACCGCGCCACTGTTTGGTACCCCTTTGCCATCCATGCGGGACTGGAGGGCCGGGTGGCTGGATGGCTGGGCAGCGTGCGGGGCCGCGCCCGCCAAGGTGCGCTGTGCCCCGATGGGCAGCGCGACCTGTGTGCCTTGCTGGACGAAATGCGCCTCATCAAAGACGGCCACGAGCAAGCGGTGATGCGCCGCGCTGCACAAATCAGCGCCCAAGCCCATATCCGCGCCATGCAGCGCAGCGCCACCATGTTGCGCGCGGGTCAAGAACTGCGCGAATACCACCTCGACGCCGAACTGCTGCACGAATTTCGCCAACATGGTTCGCAATACCCGGCCTACAGCTCCATCGTGGCGGGCGGTGCCAATGCCTGCGTGCTGCATTACCGGGCCGACACCGCCCGCATCCACGATGGTGATCTGGTGTTGATTGACGCCGGCTGCGAGCTCGACGGCTACGCCAGCGACATCACCCGCACCTTTCCGGCCAATGGCCGCTTTAGCGGGCCACAGCGGGCACTTTACGATTTGGTGCTGGCCAGCCAAGAAGCAGCGGTAGCCGCGACACGCGCTGGCGCCCGTTTTAATGACCCGCACAACGCTACCGTGGCCGTGCTGGCCCAAGGGCTGCTCGATTTGGGCCTGCTCAATGCCAACCAAGTGGGTAACGTGCAAGACGTGATTGAAAAGCGCGCTTACTTCCCGTTCTATATGCACCGCACCGGCCACTGGCTGGGCATGGATGTGCATGATTGCGGCAGCTATATCGAGCCCAGCGAAAGCCACCAGATCACCGAGCGCCAAGACCCCCTCACCGGCCAAACCGTGCAAGAACGCCCCAGCCGCATTTTGCGCCCCGGCATGGTGCTGACCATCGAGCCAGGTCTGTATGTACGTCCCGCCCCCGGCGTGCCCGAGCAGTTCCACGGCATTGGCATCCGCATTGAAGACGACGCCATCGTGACCGAGACTGGCTGCGAACTCATCACCCGTGGCGTGCCGGTAGCTGCCAACGAGATCGAAGCACTGATGCGCGTGCAAACGACCCGCTGCTAACCTGTTGCAGCAAACACCCCGTCATGGCTACCCACCTGATGTACCTGTCAGGCCCGCCTCTATCAGGGGCGAGGCAACTACTGCGGTGGCTACTGGTGTGGGCTTTGCTGTGGCCGGTGCTGGCCCACGCTGGTGACTACATCACCGAACGGGCTTGGCTGGAAGACCCCTCGGGCCAATGGAGTCTGGACGAGGCACTGACCCATCCCTTCACGCCCTACGAAGGATTGCTCAGCCGGGGCTATGGCACCTCAGCCATCTGGATACGGCTACGCATTGATCCTCACGCCAACCCACCCTCTACCCTCACCGATCGCTTGGTGCTGCGTCTTCGCCTCACCTACTTAGACCAAATACAACTGTTTGATCCGCAGGCTCCAACCGCTACCCAGCCCAACACGGCCCCCGTGCCTTTCAACGACCGCACCTTGAACCTGAACTACCTCCTGCCCAGGGGGGATATCCCCAGAGACATCTATCTGCGGTTGCAATCTCCAGGCACCCGCACCAAGATGATCGAGGTGCTCAATCTGGAAGAGGCACTGGACAGAGACCGACAGCAGGAAACCATTTATGGGCTGTACCTGTCAGGGTTGCTCGTGTCGCTGCTGTGGGCCTTGTTGCACTGGTTCAGCCTACGCGAACGGGTGATTGGCGTTTTTGCCTGCAAACAGGCCGTGGCCTTGCTTTGGTCTCTATCGCTGCTAGGCTACGTGCGCGAGCCACTGGGAGACGCCGCCCCCACACTGGTTGCACTGCTATTGGTGGTGTTCACAGCCACCTCCGCCTATTTTGACTACAGCCTGTTTCGCGAATATCAGCCCCCGCGCTGGACTTTGCGGGTATTGCTGGGCTTGATGGCCGTGCTACCAGTGGCGGCCCTACTGATCCTGAGCGGCCACATCTCCACTGCGCTGCGCCTCAACATAGTTTGTACGCTACTGATCGTGTTGTGGAATCTGGTGGTTTCATTACTGGCACGGCCCCGTGTCAACCATCCAGCCCCTGCCATTCCCCAGTGGGGGTTGGTGTCGTTTCACGGCGTCTTGTGCCTGTCCATCGTCATTACCGCCCTCATGGTGTTGGGGGTGTTGTCCAGTGTGCTGCTGGCCCTGCATTCGCTGCAAATCCACGGTCTGGTGACAGGCCTGATCATGGTGATCTTTTTACAAGTGCGCTCACAACGACTGACCCAGCGCCAAACCCAAGCTTTGGCCGATCTGGCAGTGGCCCAAAAAAATGCCCGGCAGGAACAACTGCACCGCCAACAGCAAGAAAAACTACTGGAAGAAATCCGCCAACTGGCCTTCCATGACAGCCTGACCCACCTGCCTAACCGACGCCTGCTGCTGGAATGCGTACAACTGGCTGCGGCGCAAAACCAGCGTTATGGCCACCACAGCGCCCTGTTGTTCATGGATTTGGACAATTTCAAGCCTCTGAACGATGCCTACGGACACCATGTGGGCGATCTGCTGCTGATCGAAGTCGCACAGCGGCTGCGGCAATCTGTGCGGGCCTGTGACACGGTTTCGCGGTTTGGCGGTGATGAGTTTGTGATTTTGCTCAATGACTTCAGCACAGAGGCCACCACAGCACAGCCACAAGCCCAAGCCGTGGCCGAAAAGATTCTGACCAGCCTAAGGCAGCCCTACCGGCTCCAGACAGACCACAGTGACACCGCACGCACTGTAGAACACCATTGCAGTGCCAGCATTGGCATACGGCTGTTCACCACCCCCCCCGAACCGATCGAAAGTTTGCTCGATCAAGCCGATGCGGCCATGTATGCCGCCAAGGCGGCGGGTCGCAGCACCATCCGCTTCTACACCAACGCAGATGCTCTGGCCTGAGCGTTAGCGTTGCACCTCTTGCAGCCACTGGGCAATCTCTTGCGCTGCCTGTGCGGCAGCATCGGCCAGTGCGCGGGTGCCTCCCACAGCATCCGCACTCACAGCCGGCTGCTGCACAGTAAACAAACGTTGTCCAAGCAGCTGATCTCCTGTGGCACCGGGCACCACTGCCGTGGCACGCAAACGAATCACACCCACGCTGTCGCTCACACTGGTAAAAACTTGGCTGAACTCTTCCAATTGCACCCGCAACACGGCCGGTCGAACCCCTGTGGCACCAGGGGCTGCAGCCCGGGCATCGGTAGCCCGCAACACAGCCCGGCGCTGGCCCAATGCGGCACGCAACTCCTGCTCTACCAATTGGGCGGGTGGCTGGCTCCAGCGGGCCAATTGATAGGGCCGCAATTGGCGCACATCGGCATAAGCCAAACGGTACAACACCGCAGTGCTGGCATCGGCATGGCTCGCTCCCTGCACATCAGCCAATACTACGGGTGACAGGGGCATGCGCCGATCAACGGACGGCGATGCCAGCAGGCCCGGGCCAAAATCGTACAGCGCCGGGCGCGCGGGCGACTGGGGCACCGCCACACAGCCTCCGAGCAAAAACAAGCACCCACAACCCAACGCCCCAAGCCAACGGTTGCTCCAGACAGCAATGTTCTGGTACATGGTCTGCATTCTTTCTCAAGGTTGGGTCACAGAGGTCACAGAGGTGACGGGTACCACAAAACCCGGCTCGCCGGGGCCGGGCACTGCCGGGCCCGAGCCATACAGCAAGGCTTGCGGGTTGTCATTCAGGCTGGCGGCCACACGGCCCAATTGGCGGGCAGCATGGGCGGCATCGTCGCTGACGCCTTCAATATGGGCCAGTGTGCTGTGATTAAAACGGTCAACGGCATGGCCTAACGCCTGAGCGCCCACCGTTACCTGCTCCAAAGCCCCCCCCTGCGCATTGAGCTGCCCTGCAGTGCGTCCCCAGGCACGGGCGACTGCGGCCACCTCGGTACTGGCACTCTGCAACGATTGCAAAGTGCGGCTGGTCTCCTGTGCCAACGGCGGCAAAACCTGCAAGGCGGGGTCTAGCCGCTGACTGACTGTGGCATCGAGCCGCCGCCCCAGTGCGCCCACACTGCCAGCAGCTTGACCGATCTGCGTCAATGCGGTGCCAATGCGTTGCTGGTTTTCATCGCCCAGCAGTTGGTTGATACGCTGCACAGCTTCATCCACCCGTCCCAAGATGGCTTGCCCCTGATCGGCCAACTGGCTAAAAGGCGAGGTACGCAGCGGCAACCGTGGCAGGCCGCTGGGGCCAGCGGCCAGTGGGGTCTGCGCCTCTCCAGCATCATCCAGCAACACATAGGCCAGCCCCGTCACACCTTGGTAACCCAAAACAGCAAAGGTGCTGGGTGTCAGCGGGGTGTTTTCATGCACAGCGATGCGAATCAGCACATTGCCATTGATTTGCGAATCAAAGCCAATGTGGGTCACTTTACCCACGGCCACACCTTTGTAGCGCACTGCCGCTTGGGGCTGCAAGCCGCTCACGCCCTCGCGGCTGGAAAGCTCGTACGCATGGTAATTGCCTGTATCGCGTGTGAGCCACAGGCCCAAGCCCGCCACCAGGGCCGAGACAATCAGCACAAACAGCCCGGCAGCCAGGGCATGGGCTTTGTTTTCCATCAGACCTCCTGCGGGGCCAGGGGTGGTGCCATGGCACGGCGGCCCCGTTCGCCCCGGAAAAATTGTTCCACAAACGGATGATCAAACCGGGCCACCTCGGTTGGTGTGCCAGTCACGATGACTTTCTTATCGGCCAACACTGCCACACGCGAGGCTAAGGCAAACAGGGTATCGAGATCGTGCGTCACCATCACCATGGTGATACCCAGCAGTGCCTGCAACTCGCGCACCAAGGCGCAAAACTCGTCCGAGCCATGCGGATCTAGCCCAGCGGTCGGCTCATCGAGCAGCAGCAAGGGCGGGTCCATGATGAGAGCGCGCGCCAATGCCACACGCTTGATCATGCCCCCCGACAAATCTGCAGGCATCCGGGTGGCATGTTCCGGCTTCAGTCCCACCATTTGCAGCTTGACCATCGCGGCATCTCGCACCACAGCCGCAGGCAGCGTGCCTTGTTCGTTCAGGGCAAAAGCAATGTTCTCCAACACATTAAAGGCCGAAAACAATGCCCCATGCTGGAACAGCATTCCCACGCGACTGGCGGCCCCAGTGCCACCCATCTCTCGGGCTGGGCGCCCCAGCACCGTCACGGTGCCACGGGCCGCTTGGGCCAGCCCCAGTATCTGGCGCAGCAACACCGTCTTGCCTGTACCAGAGCCCCCCACCAGTGCCAGCATCTCACCGGGTTGTACCGTCAAATCCAGATCTTGGTGCACGCTGAAGGCGGCCTCGCCCTTACCAAAAACGCTCCAGAGGCGGTCGATGCGCACCACTGGTGCAGGGGCGGGGATAGACATGATCGACATCAGGCAAAGCCTACCGTTTTGAACAGCACGGCAAACAGCGCATCCACCATGATGACCATCGTGATGGCCGTCACCACCGAGGCCGTAGTGCCCTCTCCCAAGCTTTGTGTATTGGGCTTGACACGCAACCCCCAATGGCAACCAATCAGGGCAATCAAGACACCAAAAACAACCGATTTAGACAGTGCCAACCACAGATTGCCCAGCCCCACCGCTGTTGGCAGTGCTTGGTAAAAATAACCAGGCGAAATACCCAAGGCCAAATCAGCCGCCAACATACCACCGGCCAGTGCTGCCAGTGTCGTCCAAACCGCAATCAGCGGCATGGCAATGCCCAAGGCCAAGGCCCGGGGCCAGACCAGCCGCAAACCATGTGGGATGCCCATCACGCGCATGGCATCCAATTCTTCCGTCACGCGCATCACGCCAATCTGCGCTGTGATGGCCGAACCCGAACGCCCAGCCACCAAGATGGCCGCCAGCATTGGCCCCAGCTCCCGAATCAAGGAAATACCCAAAATATTGACGATGAACGCCTCTGCACCAAACTGACGCAGTTGCAGGCTCATCAAATACGCCAGCACCACACCAATCAAAAAACCCACCAACGCCGTGATGGGCAAAGCCATTGCGCCCATACGGTACAAATGGCCCGACACATCACGCCACGGCGTGCGGTAGGGCTTGCGCAACAGGTACAGACTGTCGAGCAACAACTGCCCCACCAGTTGCAGCAAATGCCGGGCATGGTCAAGGCCATGCAACACCAACACGCCCAACCGATCAATTTGGTCTGCCAAGCGCCACGGTGGCACTGGCGGTGGTGGGGTGCTGTAGTGTGCCGCCCGCTCCAACAGGCTGCGATGGTGCTCATGCACCATCAATCGCTGCGGCCAAACATGGCCCCACTGGTGCCAGAGCCATTGCGCGCCCACATGATCGAGCCACTCTAGCCCCCGCAAATCCCAACCCAAACCGGGGGTGGTTGGCAATGATGCCCATTGGGCCAACAAAGCCCGCCATTGCGCTCGCTCGCCCAAGGCTGCGGCCCCCCAACGGCCAAACAACTGCACCCACGGCCCTTCGGGGCTGTCGGTGCATAGCAGGCGGGGCGGAGCGTCAGACATAGGCAGGCAAAAAGGGCAGGCAACCAAGAAACCAGAAAATAGACAGGGTAGATGGTAGCGCCACTGCCACGACCATTGCCACCGTCACCTCTGCCTTCGTGGGCCTGCTGGCTTGCCCGCGCTAACGAATACCCCCTACATAACGGGGGGCCATGGGTGCAGGCACTACAGGTTCGGCATCTGACCGGTGCAGCAAAAGCGCACTGGGATGCAGCAATGGCTGGCTCTGCACAGGAGTGTGCGTGGTCGGGAGCATAGCTTGCTCCAACCGCTGCGCCCAATCAGCCAGCTCGGGCAGGTGATCCGTCTGTGCCCGCTCACGGGCAAAACGGACGATTGCTTGGGCATATTCCAAGTTGCAGGCCATCCATTCGGTATCGGTCACCCGGCCCGTTTTACGCCGCAACAACACATGCATATGGGCGGCAATCGCCATCACATCGGTATCGCTCATCAGTGGAACTCCTTTGCTAGCTACCCAGACGCTCGCGGTGCAAGGAAATGTCCAACCCAGTCCATTCATCCTGTGCATCCACGCGCAAATCCACCACCACCAAACGGGTCAGCCACAGCAACAGCGCAGTGGCCACCAAGCTGTAAGCCATCACCGCCAATACGCTGAGCATTTGTGTGAGCAAACTGCCCTCAACGCCCCCAATCGATTTGTCGGCCAACACCCCAGTCAGCAAGGCACCCACAATGCCGCCAATGCCGTGCACGCCAAACACGTCCAAAGAATCGTCTGTGCGCAGCAGGCGCTTGAGCCCGGTGGCACCCCAGTAGCAAGCCAACCCTGCTACACCGCCAATCAGCAATGCTGCTGCGGGAGTCACAAACCCCGCTGCGGGGGTAATGGCGACCAACCCTGCCACCAGCCCAGAACACAGGCCCAACAGCGAGCCGCGGCCGCGCACCACAGCCTCGCCCAACATCCAGGCCACAGCACCAGCGGCTGCTGCAATGTGGGTGACTGCCAGCGCCAAACCGGCACGCCCCCCCGCCGACAGCGCCGAGCCTGCATTAAAGCCAAACCAACCCACCCACAGCAGGCTGGCCCCCACCATCGTCAAGCCCAAGTTGTAGGGCTCGAAAGCTTCGCGGCCATAACCCTTGCGCGGCCCCAGAAACCACGCACACACCAGCCCGGCCACACCGGCGTTGATATGCACCACCGCACCCCCCGCAAAGTCCAGTGCCCCCATACGGGCCAACCAGCCTCCTGGCTCCCAAACCCAATGGGCAATTGGTGCATAGACCAACAACGTCCACAACGACATGAACAGCAACAGGGCAGAAAACCGCATGCGCTCTACCAAGGCGCCCACCACCAGTGTGGCGGTGATGATGGCAAAGGCGAGTTGGAACATCGCATATACCGACTCTGGAATATGGGGGGCCACATGACTGACGGCCACTTGGCCCGTCCCCATCTGGTAATCCAGACCAGCAAACCATAAGCGTGCATCACCCCCCAGCCAAGGGGAACCGGGTGTAAAGGCCCAAGAATAGCCCACCGCAAACCAGAGCAGGCTCACCAAACAAGCAATGCCCAGCACACTGGCCATTGTGTTCAGCACATTTTTGCGCCGCACCATGCCCGCATAGAACAAGGCAATCCCAGGCAAAGCCATCAACAACACCAGTGCCGTCGAAACCAGTACCCAAACCGTATCGGCATCGTGCAAAGTATCTTGCACCACCAACATCGGGCGGACTGGGGCAGAGGCCATTTGTGCGCTGGCAGGCTCCCAGGCCAGCAGCATCCCCAGCGCCCACAGCATGATCGACCCGGCCTTGTATCGTCTTGTTTGCATGACCATCGTTCTCCCTGTGTGGATGTAGTAGTACCGTGGGTACTGCACAAGCCATGCCAGGCCCAAGCAGGGGGGTATCCAAGAAAATGGGCGCTCTTGCGCCCCAGAACAGGGGCAGGGAAACCCCCAATGCACCGCAGCGGTGCGGGCGGCTACATTAACGGCACTCGACGGCGCATTGCAATGCGCCCAACGAGGGGCTGAGGAGACAAACCACAAAGCCACAACCATATTTTTCAAGCATCCGTTATGAGATGCACCCCCCTTCCGAGGCGCTGACTCCATGTCAGCGCCTTTTTTTTGTCCTGGTGGGACAATCTGGGCATGGAATGGTTTGTTGTTACGCTGGCCTCGTTACTGGCTGGGTTTGTAGATGCCATCGTGGGGGGTGGCGGCTTGGTGTTGCTGCCTGCCCTGTTTGCCACCTTTGCCACCACTGCACCAGCCACGCTGATGGGCACCAACAAGGCGGCGGCTGTCTGGGGGACGGCGATTGCCAGCTGGCAATACAGCCGACGGGTACAGGTGCGCTGGTCAGCCCTGCTGCCAGCCTCATTGGCCGGATTTGTCGGTGCCTTTGCTGGTGCTTGGGCGGTCACGGTGCTATCGCCCGATTTTCTGCGCAAGTTGCTGCCACTGATCTTGCTGGCTGTGCTGGCATACACCCTGATGAAGAAAGATTTGGGCCGCCACCATGCACCTCGGCTAGCAGCCCAGCGTGAATGCTGGGCTGCCAGTCTGATTGGTGCGGGCATAGGCTTCTACGATGGCTTTTTTGGGCCAGGCACTGGCAGCTTCTTTGTTTTTTTGTTTGTGCGTGTGCTGGGTTATGACTTTTTGAATGCCTCGGTCTCGGCCAAGGTGCTCAACGTGGCGACCAATGTGGCCGCGTTGATCCTGTTCTCAGTCAAAGGCCATGTCTGGTGGCATCTGGCCGTGCCACTGGCCGTGGCCAATGTGCTGGGCAGCCTGCTAGGCACTTGGATGGCTTTGCGCCACGGTGCAGGGTTTGTGCGCGGCATTTTCATGGCCGTGGTCAGCGCCCTCATCCTCAAGACAGGCTACGACGCCTTCATACGCTAAGGTGGGCTTGGCGGCTCAACGCTCGGGCAGGCTGATGTCCGCCACAGAACGAGGCTCACCCAGTGGTGCCATTGCTTGCCCTTTGCGCACAGCAGCAATATCTTGCTCACTGGGGTATTCGCCCAGCAGCCAGTAATCGAACACCCGGCGGGCAATGGGCGCTGCCTGGGCACCACCAAAGCCAGCATTCTCCACAATCACGGCCAAGGCAATCTGAGGGTTGTCGGCAGGCGCAAAAGCAATATAGAGGGCATGGTCACGCTGGCGCTCCTGCAAACGGGCCGCGTTGTATTTGTCTTTCTGACCAATCGTCACGGCCTGTGCTGTGCCCGTTTTGCCTGCCGACAAATAACGGGCTCCAGCAAAGACCTTGGTAGAGGTGCCACCCTGCGTAACGCCCACCATAGCCCGTCGGATCACATCGATATGGGCAGGCTTGTAGCCCAATGGCACCGAGGGCGGCTGCGGCAGTGGGCGACGCTCACGGGTTACTGCATCAATGGTGGCCATGCCCAGATGCGGTCGGTGCTGGGTGCCCCCATTGGCCAGTGTGGCTGTAGCGTGGGCCAGTTGCAGCATGGTGAAATTGTTATACCCCTGCCCAATACCTAAGGAGATGGTCTCACCGGCATACCATTTTTTATGCTCGGGGCGGCGGTAGGTTTTGCGCTTCCACTCTTGGCTGGGCAGCACCCCGCGCAACTCGCCATTCAAATCAATGCCAGTGAGCTGCCCAAAACCCAAGGGCTTCATGAAGTCGTGCATGGCATCGACCCCCATGTCATTGGCCAATTGGTAGTAGTAGACGTTACTGGACTGCACAATGCTGCGGTGCAGATCTACGGCCCCTAACCCGTGGTCGCCGTGGCTACGGAAGGTGTGCCCCCCAAAAGTCCAAGAACCACCGTCATGAACAATGGTGCCCGGTGTGCGCTTGCCCGTCTCTAGGGCCGCCAAGCCCATAAAGGGCTTGTAGGTAGACCCCGGTGGATAGGTGCCACGCAGGGCGCGGTTGAGCAAGGGCCGGTCAATCGATTCATTCAATGCCGTCCAGTTTTCTTGGTCAATCCCCTCTACAAACAGATTGGGGTCGAAGGTCGGCTTGCTTACCAAGGCCAGCACCTCACCATTGCGCGGATCTATCGCCACCAAGGCACCACGGCGTTCGCCAAACAACTCTTCGATCATCATCTGCAACTTGATGTCCAGTGTCAGCGCCACGGTGTGGCCCGGTGTGGCCGGAAAGCTGTTGAGTCGGCGCACTGCCCGCCCCCCAGCAGAAGTCTCCATTTGATCCACGCCCGTCACCCCATGCAGTTGGGGCTCAAAACTCTGTTCTATGCCCAACTTACCAATGTATTCGGTGCCCCGGTAATTAGACTGTTCCTCAGACTCTTCAATGCGTTCTTTTTCTTTTTGGTTGATACGGCCAATGTAGCCAATGGCGTGGCTGGCCACATCCCCCAACGGGTAGTTGCGAAACAACCGCGCCTTCACATCCACGCCCGGAAAACGGTAACGTTGGGCCACAAAACGGGCCACCTCCTCATCGGTCAATCGGGTGCGGATAGGCAAAGAGTCAAAACTGCGTGACTCCTCGCGCAGCCGCTTAAAGCGGCGCTTATCGCGCGGATGGATTTCCACCACTTCAGACAGCGCCTCAATGGTCTTGTCCAAATTACCTGCCTTGGATGGGGTGATTTCCAGGGTATAGGCGGCATAGTTGGTAGCCAACACCACGCCATTGCGATCCAGAATCAAACCCCGATTGGGCACCACTGGCAGCACCGCGGTGCGATTGCTTTCGGCCTGCTCGGCCAGATCCGCATGGCGCACCACCTGCAAAAACACCAGACGGGCAACCACCAAGGCAAAGGCCAACAATACCGTCAGCCCCACCACCACCACCCGCGCACGGAAACGCGCAGTATCCATCTGGGCATTGCGCAATTCAGTCATGACGACCCGCCTTGGTACACAGACAGACAACCCGGGTCATAAAGGGCGGTTCGCATCCCTGTCGGGGGGGCGGCGCTGTGGCGCCTGTAGCACCCAACTGGCCAGAGGCCACAGCAGCGCCTCTAGCAAAGGAGCGATTGCCACCTCTACCCCCGGAAAACCACCACCAGAGAGCAGACGAATCAGCAGTTGCAGCGCATGCACTCCGGCAAATAAACCCAACATTTGTGGTGCCTGCACCCAAGGCTTGAACCACAACAAACGCCGATGCCCCAGACTGGTGCCAAACATCAACGCGGCATACGCCAAGGCATGTTGGCCCAACAGGGAAGACTGCTGGACATCCATGCACAACCCCAGCATGAAGGCCACCCCCATGCCAATGCGGTCGGGTTGGTGGATGCCCCAAAAGGCCAACAAAATCAGCAGCACATCTGGCACCCAGAGCACTTGCCCCAATGGCAGCATGTTTAACACCAAGCCCACCAGCAAACTGACGGTCATGAATACGGGATTGGCTGGCAGCAGCAATGGCTGCCCACGCGGCATGATCATCGGTGGGCTCCCAATTTGGGGGCAGCCGCTGGTTCGGGCTGCGGACGGGGCGGCACATCATCGACTGGCGTGATCAACATGACATGGCGCGCCCCCTCTACCTGGGCCTGGGGTTTGCAGTAGATGCGGGCAAAGGCCGAATCGGCTCGGCGCTCTACGCGCACCACCTTAGCCACCGGCAGCCCTGCTGGGTAAACACCGTCCATACCACTGGTTGAAAGCAGATCGCCCTCTTGCACATCGGCATTGGCCGCTACAAAACGCAACTCCAACCCACCACCATGGCTGGCTACTGGGTCGCCATAGGCAACGCCACGGGCACCAGTGCGGGTATTGAGCACCGGAATAGCCTGTTCACGATCGACCAACAGGGTCACTTCGCTCAAAAAAGGATAGACACGGGTGACCTGCCCCAAAACACCTGCGGCATCGACCACCGGCGAGCCCTGCACCACACCCTGCATCTGGCCCCGATTGACCACCACACGGCGGGTATAGGGGTCGGTAGTGTCGTAAAGAATCTGGGCCGCATGGGCCGGAAGGTCTAGACGCTCTTGTAAGTCGAGCAACTTGCGCAGGCGCTCATTTTCCTCTAGGAGTTCTTGCGCCTGATTGGCACGCACCGACAAACGCACCAGCTCCTGCCGTGCTGCATCCGCAGCCGCTTGTGCTTGCTCTAGGGTCTCAAAATACCCTTCTCCACGGCTGGCCCAATCTTTGGGCTGCAACAGCAACCATTGAATGGGGTAGAGCACCACCGCTACCGATTGGCGCAGAGGATCGGTAATGCGCCAGCGCGCATCAGCCACCATCAGAAACAGTGCCAAGGCGCTATAGAGAATAATCTGCGAAAAGGCCGATGGGCCCTGCCGCATCAAGGAGGGCGCGCGGCGATCCAGGGTGCCAAGGGGCATGGGGACATCCGTTCAGGTGCCGGGCCTGCCGTTGCGGGCAAACACATGCACCAAAGAGGCCAGGACAATGGCCATCATGCTACTGCAAAGGGCTTGGCCCGCAACGCAGACCGGGCTTTCACTCGCTGGTGAAAATGCTGCCGGTGCGGCCCATGCGCTCCAGCGCAATGCCACAGCCGCGCACCACACAAGTCAGCGGATCTTCGGCCACCAGCACCGGTAGACCCGTCTCTTCGGCCAGCAGGCGATCCAAATCGCGCAGCAACGCACCACCGCCCGTGAGCATCATGCCGCGCTCGGCTATGTCGGCACCCAGCTCTGGCGGGGTTTGCTCCAGCGCATTTTTGACGGCAGAAACAATCTGGTTGAGGGGCTCAGTCAAGGCTTCGAGTACCTCGTTGCTAGAGATGGTGAAGCTGCGCGGCACACCTTCGGACAGATTGCGCCCACGCACTTCCATCTCTTTGACTTCGGAGCCGGGGAAGGCAGAACCGATGGTTTTTTTGATGGATTCTGCCGTAGGCTCACCAATCAACATGCCGTAGTTGCGCCGGATGTAACTGATGATGGCTTCGTCAAACTTATCACCACCGACGCGCACGCTGCCCTTGTAGACCATGCCGCCCAAGCTGATTACGCCCACTTCGGTGGTGCCGCCACCAATATCCGCCACCATCGAGCCTGAAGCCTCAGACACCGGCAGACCAGCACCAATGCCAGCGGCCATCGGCTCTTCAATCAGATAGACCGCTGTGGCTCCAGCAGCCTCGGCAGCATCCTTAATGGCACGGCGCTCCACTTGGGTAGAACCACAGGGCACACAGATGATGATGCGCGGGCTGGGCGTGAGCAGCGTGCGCGGATGCACCATCTTGATGAACTGCTTGATCATCTGCTCGGTGATCACGAAGTCGGCAATCACGCCGTCTTTCATCGGGCGGATGGCTTCAATGTTGCCGGGCACCTTGCCCAGCATGGCCTTGGCCTCACGGCCAACGGCCTGAATGACCTTCTTGCCGTGGGGGCCACCTTCGTGGCGAATAGCAACGACAGAAGGCTCATCGAGCACGATGCCCTTGTCGCGGGCAAAAATCAGGGTGTTGGCAGTGCCAAGATCAATGGCCAAGTCGGTGGAGAAATACCGACGGAAAGCTCCGAACATTCAAAAATCCTCTCGGGCACGGCATGCGCTTCGGCTTGCAGTCGCCGGGTGTTTACGGGGTGTATATGGGGTCTAAAGTGGCTCTTTTTCGCACAATGACCGGTGATGGGCAGGGTATTGCGGCAAAGGCGGGATAATACCGCATCCCCTGTGAATACCCTGTTACCCACACGGTAGCAAGCACAGCTTTACATCCGGTTTCTGATCACGTCTTCGCTATGGCACTGACCCCCCAAGACATCGGCCGCATCGCCCATCTGGCCCGGCTGGAACTCAGCCCGCAAGAGAGCGAGCGCATGCTCACCCGGCTCAACGGCTTTTTTGACATTGTCGAGCAAATGCGTTCTGTGGACACCACTGGCATTGAGCCGCTGGCCCACCCGGTGGCCGTGGTGCAAGACATCGCCCTGCGCCTGCGGGCCGATGTAGTGTCTGAGAGCAACCAGCGCCAAGCCAACCAGCGCAGCGCCCCCGCAGTAGAAAACGGCCTGTTCTTGGTGCCCAAAGTGATTGAGTAAGCCCATGTCCCTCTCCCATACTCCCTTGCACGACCTGAGTGTCACGGCACTGGCTGCCGAACTGCGCCAGCAGCGCGTCAGTGCCACAGAAGTGGCACAACATTTTCTGGCCCGTGCACGCGCACATCAGCATTTGGGTGCCTATGTGGCGCTGAATGAAGAAGCCACACTGGCCCAAGCCCGCGCTGCCGATGCCCGTTTGGCCGTTGGCACGGCTGGCCCCTTGGAGGGCGTGCCCATCGCGCACAAAGATATCTTTGTCACGCGGGACTTTCCTACCACCGCTGGCTCCAAAATGCTGGTGGGCTACCAATCGCCTTTTGATGCCACGGTGGTGAGCCGTTTGGCCCAAGCTGGGGCTGTGACGCTGGGTAAGCTCAACTGCGATGAGTTTGCGATGGGTTCGGCCAACGAGAACTCTGCCGTGGCCCCGGTAGGCTTTGATGCCCCGGCTCCAGTACGCAACCCTTGGGACACCACGCGCGTGCCCGGTGGCTCCTCCGGCGGTAGTGCCGTGGCCGTGGCCGCACGGCTGGCCCCGGCCGTGACCGGCACGGATACCGGTGGCTCGATTCGCCAACCGGCTTCGTTCTGTGGCATTACTGGCATCAAACCCACCTATGGTCGCGCCAGCCGCTACGGCATGATTGCCTATGCCTCCAGCTTAGACCAAGCCGGCCCGATGGCGCGCAGCGCCGAAGACTGCGCCCTGCTGCTCTCGGCCATGTGCGGCCCTGACCCCGACCGCGACTCCACCAGCTTGGATGTGCCAGCCGAAGACTTTAGCGCCCGCCTGAATGACAGCCTCGA
Source organism: Giesbergeria sinuosa (assembly GCF_042652905.1). NCBI lineage: Bacteria > Pseudomonadati > Pseudomonadota > Betaproteobacteria > Burkholderiales > Comamonadaceae > Giesbergeria > Giesbergeria sinuosa. Next base: position 64,372 of record NZ_JBHSHJ010000014.1, read on the forward strand.
AGGCCTGCGCATTGGCATTCCCAAAGAATTCTTTGGCGAAGGCTTGGCCGCTGATGTGCGTGCGGCTGTGGATGCCGCGCTGCAAGAATATGAAAAACTCGGGGCCAAACTGGTGCCTATCAGCCTGCCGCGCACTGAGTTATCCATTCCGGTTTATTACATCATTGCCCCGGCAGAGGCCAGCTCGAATCTGAGCCGCTTTGATGGGGTGAAGTTTGGCCACCGCGCACAAAACTTCACCGACTTGGAAGATATGTACAAAAAGACCCGCGCCGAAGGCTTTGGCGATGAGGTCAAGCGCCGCATCATGACCGGGGCTTATGTGCTCAGCCACGGCTATTACGATGCCTACTACCTGCAAGCGCAAAAAATCCGCCGCATGATTGCGGACGACTTTCAGCAAGCCTTCCAACAGTGCGATCTGATTGCCGGGCCGGTGGCCCCTAGCGTGGCCTGGAAGCTGGGCGAACACAGCAGCGACCCGTTGGCCGACTATCTGGCCGACATCTTTACCCTGCCTGCCTCACTGGCTGGGCTGCCCGGCATGAGCGTGCCAGCTGGTTTTGGCGCACAGGGTATGCCGGTGGGCCTGCAACTGATTGGCAACTACTTCCAAGAGGCACGCCTGCTCAATGCGGCGCACCGCCTGCAACAAGCCACTGATTTCCATCTGCGCCAGCCCGAGGGTTTCTGACCGTGACTGCCAAACTCATCCAAGGCTACGAAGTCGTGATCGGCTTCGAGACCCATGCCCAACTTGCCACCCAGAGCAAGATTTTCAGCCGCGCCAGCACCGCCTTTGGCGCTGAAGCCAACACCCAAGCCTGCGCCGTCGATTTGGCCTTGCCCGGCACACTGCCGGTGATGAACCGCAAGGCCGTGGAATGCGCCATCCAGCTGGGCTTGGCGCTAGGCTCCACGATTGCGCCACGCAGCATTTTTGCGCGCAAAAACTATTTCTACCCGGATCTGCCCAAGGGCTACCAAATCAGCCAGTTTGAGATTCCGGTGGTGCAAGGGGGCGAAGTGTCGTTCTTCTTGGGCGACGAGAAAAAAACCGTACGGCTGGTGCGCGCCCACTTGGAAGAAGATGCGGGCAAATCACTACACGAAGACTTTATCGGCCAGTCGGGCATTGACCTCAACCGCGCCGGTACGCCGCTGCTGGAAATCGTGACCGAACCCGACATCCGCAGCACCGAAGAAGCCGTGGCCTACGCCAAAGAGCTGCACAAAATCGTCACCTGGATTGGCATTTGCGATGGCAACATGCAAGAGGGCTCGTTCCGCTGTGATGCCAATGTCTCGGTGCGCAAACCGGGCCAGCCCCTTGGCACGCGCCGCGAGATCAAGAACCTGAACTCGTTCAAGTTCATGCAGCAGGCCATCGATTACGAAATCCGCTGGCAAATTGAACAGATTGAAGACGGTCACGCCATCCAGCAAGCCACGGTGCTGTTCAACCCCGACACGGGCGAAACCCGTGCCATGCGCACCAAAGAAGATGCGGCCGATTACCGCTACTTCCCCGACCCCGATCTGCCACCGCTGGTGGTGGCCCCGGAATGGGTAGAACAAGTGCGTGCCGACATGGCCGAACTGCCCCGCGTGATGGCAGCCCGCTTTGTGGCTGACTATGGCCTGCCCGAGTACGACGCCACCACGCTGACGCAAAGCCAAGGCATGGCGGCCTACTTTGAAGCTGCGGCCCAAGCCTGTGGCCAGCCCAAGCTGGTTTCCAACTGGGTGATGGGCGAGCTCTCGCGCCGCCTGAATCTGGAAGAAATTGGTATCGATGCAACCAAGGTCAGCAGCGCCCAATTGGCTGCACTGATTGGCCGCATCAGCGACGGCACCATCAGCAACAATGCCGCCAAACAAGTGTTCGATGCTCTGTGGAACGGTGAAGCCACCGAGGTGGATGCGGTGATTGAGGCCAAAGGTCTCAAGCAAATGAATGACTCTGGCGCATTAGAAAAAATCATTGATGAGGTGATTGCTGCCAATGCCGCCAATGTGGAGCAATACCGTGCTGGCAAAGACAAAGCCTTTAATGCCTTGGTTGGTCAAGTGATGAAGGCCAGCAAAGGCAAGGCCAATCCGCAGCAGGTAAACGATTTGCTCAAGGCCAAACTGGCCTAACCCCAAGCCTTGGCCTGTGCGCCAAGGCTACTACGGTGCGCCCGCTGGGGGGCGGGGCGTCATGTAAGTGCCTGCGGGCACCGTGGGCACCAGTGGCAACACGCCTGCTTGGGTAGGCAGGGGCACCAACGGCGCGCGTTGGGTGGCCCATAGTTGGCGCAACTGGGCCAACTCCAGATCAAAGCGTTGGTGAACACGGCGCTTTTCTCGGTCTTGGTTAGCAATAAAACGTTGCTGCTCCAGCACGTTGGCTTCGTTCTCTGCCAACATACGGCGCAGTGACATCGGTGCCTTGGCTGGATCTTTGCGATAGAACTCCATTTCCAGATCCAAGGTCTTGCGCTGCTCTTGCAACTCCTCAATGCGCTTGACGGCGGCACCACTGACCAAATCAATCTGCACAATGGCCTCGGCTCGCTCGGCATCGTGGGCCAGTTGGTTAGGATAGCGGGCCAACAGGGCGCGCTCTCTGCGGCGCTCCTCAGCCTGTTGGGCACGCTCTTCCTGCTCTTTGCGCCGCTGGGCCTCCAATGCTGTCCGCTCGTGCTCAGTCAAGGTGGGGCCAATCACCCGGCGCACAGTGCCTTGGGGGCTTAATTCACGCTGCTCACGATCTACACATTGGGGAATGGGCCGGTCGGCTGTGAGACGCCGCCCCTGGGCATCCACACAGGTATAAATACCAGCAGCCGTGGGCGCAGGCGCTTGCGCCCATGCCCATTGGACGCAGCCACTTGCCAACATCGCCCATAGTGCTACACGCAACACAGGGGTACCTCTGGGCAAGTGTGTGCGCAAATTCAATCGGACGCTCCTTCGTTGACGCCATAACGCTGACGGTAAGCCAGCACCCGCTCATGATGGCTGCCCAACTCGGAGCCACCAGCAGCTTGCAGATATTGCAGCAAGTCGGCCAACTGGGCAATGGCACAGACCTGCAAACCGAGCTGATCGCGCACATACTGCACTGCACTGTGATCTACATCATGCCCATTCTCTGTGGCTTTTTCTTGGCGATCCAAGGCAATGGCCACCGCATAGGGAATGGCGCCAGCGGATTGGATCAGGGCGATGGACTCACGCACCGCCGTGCCTGCCGACATCACATCATCCACAATCAACACCCTGCCGCGCAAGGGTGCTCCCACCAAAGTGCCTCCCTCGCCGTGGTCTTTGGCTTCTTTGCGGTTGTAAGCAAAAGGCACGTTACGGCCTTGGCGGGCTAACTCTACCGCCACAGTAGCAGCCAGTGGAATGCCCTTGTAGGCGGGGCCAAACACCATGTCGAACTCGATACCGCTGGCCAAAATGGCCTTTGCATAAAATTCAGCCAGACGGCCCATTTTGGCGCCATCGTCAAACAACCCGGCATTAAAGAAGTACGGGCTTAGGCGTCCAGCCTTGGTCTTGAACTCGCCAAAGCGTAAAACGCCCGACTCCACTGCAAAGCCCACAAAATCTTGGGCCAGCAGGCCTTTGTCTTGCGCCTGGGCGCTACCAACCACCATGGGAAATTCCTTGTTCAAGTTAACCAGCCTCAATCTGAATGGCCTGCGTTCGGCCAACCGTAAGGGTCTGCAAGCCTGGATGGCTTCACTACGCGCTGATTGTATTTGTGTGCAGGAACTCAAGGCACAAGCTGCTGATGTGCAGGGCGAGCTTGATGTTCTGGCCGGATTACAGGGCTATTTTCACTATGCCGAGAAAAAAGGCTACTCTGGCGTGGGCATCTACACCCGACACGAACCCAGCGAAGTGCGCACGGGCTACGGCGACCCAGAGTTTGACGCCGAAGGCCGCTGCATTGAACTGCGCTTTGACACACCCACGCGCAAGCTGTCTATTCTGAGCGTGTATTTTCCCAGTGGCTCCAGCGGCGAGGAGCGCCAACAAGCCAAATTCCGTTTTCTGGCCAGCTTTCACCCGCACCTGATGCAATTGCAGGCCGAACGCGAGTTCATTTTGTGCGGTGACATCAACATTGCCCACCAAGCCATCGATCTGAAAAACTGGAAAGGCAACCTGAAAAACAGCGGATTTTTGCCCGAAGAACGTGCGTGGATGACCCAACTCTTGTCACAAGAGGGGCTGGTGGATGTGTACCGTCGCTTGCATCCAGACACCACCGGCGAGGCCTACACCTGGTGGAGCAATCGAGGACAGGCTTGGGCCAACAATGTGGGTTGGCGCATTGATTACCAATTGGCCTCGCCTGCACTAGCAGCACAGGCACACAGCGCCAGCATCTACAAAGAGCAGCGTTTTAGTGACCATGCGCCGCTGACCATCGACTATGACTGGAGCCTCTAACAAGGGTGCGTGGTTTTTTATGCGGCCTTCTTTTATTCTTAGACAATCAGTCTAAAATCGAGCGATGGAAGCCCCACTCGCCCCACCTCGCCGTCGTGGCAGACCACCCAAGCAGCGTGACGACCTAACCGACACGCGAGAATTGCTGTTGCGTGCGGGCCTGCAAGTCCTGACCGAGAAGGGTTTTTCTGCCACCGGCATAGAGGAAATTTTGGGCCGTGTTGGTGTGCCCAAAGGGTCGTTCTACCACTACTTTGAGAGCAAAGAGGCCTTCGGTCTCCGGCTGATTGAGCGTTATGGTGCGTTCTTTGCCCACAAACTCGATCGCCACCTGCGCAATCTATCGCTGACGCCCTTGGCTCGTTTGCGCTCCTTTGTCGAAGATGCCAAGGCAGGAATGGCCCGCCACCAATACCGCCGAGGCTGCCTGATCGGCAATCTGGGGCAGGAGATGGGATCGTTGCCTGAAAGTTTTCGGGCCCAACTCAAGGGCACGTTGGAAGATTGGCAAGCCCGTTTCTGCGCCTGTTTGGTAGAGGCCCAACAGATGGGTGAGTTGGCCCTTGGTGCCAGTGCGCCACAATGGGCGGCCTTTTTCTGGATTGGTTGGGAGGGCGCCGTGCTGCGGGCCAAGTTGGAGCAAACGGCTGCGCCACTGGACGTATTTGCAGAATTTTTCTTTGCCAGTTTGCCACCGGGTTGATTTTTTTGCATTAAATTAGACGATCGGTCTAAATTCAAAGGAGAGCCGTATGTTCGAGGGAATTTTGGTGGAGAAAGACGATGCAGGCTACCGTGCCACCGTCAAGGCAATAGACGAGGCCCAACTGCCCGAAGGCAATGTGACGGTGCGTGTGAGCCACTCTACACTCAACTACAAAGACGCCTTGGCTATCACTGGCAAAGGGCCAGTGGTACGGAAGTTTCCGATGGTGCCTGGCATTGATTTGGTTGGCACGGTAGAGGCCAGCACCCACCCTGCACACCAAGTGGGAGACCAGGTGCTGCTCAATGGCTGGGGGGTGGGAGAAGGCCATTGGGGCGGACTGGCCCAAAAAGCCCGCCTCAATGGCGATTGGCTGATTCCATTGCCGCGTCAATTCTCGCCCCAACAAGCCATGGCCATTGGTACCGCAGGCTATACCGCCATGTTGTGCGTCTTGGCGCTGGAGCGTCATGGCGTTCAACCCCAAGACGGCGACATTGTGGTCACTGGTGCTGCGGGCGGCGTGGGCAGTGTGGCTGTGGCGCTGCTGGCCCAGCTTGGCTATTCAGTGGTGGCCGTGACGGGACGCCCCCAAGACGCACCCTACCTCCAACAACTTGGGGCCACAGAAGTGCTCGAACGGGCGCAATTTGCCACTCCCGGCAAGCCCTTGGGCAAAGAACGTTGGGCCGGGGCCGTGGATGTGGTGGGCAGCCATGTGTTAGCCAATATTTGTGCTACCACCCAATACCGGGGTGTCGTCACAGCCTGTGGCTTGGCCGCTGGTATGGATTTTCCGGCCACGGTGGCCCCGTTCATCCTGCGTGGGGTCACGTTGGTGGGCATAGACAGTGTGATGTGCCCCCGTGCCGATCGGCTGTTGGCTTGGCAACGCCTCAGCACCGACCTGGATTTTGACAAGCTCGGCCACATCAGCACCACCGTGGGGCTGGACGAGGCCATTCCTCTGGCCCAGCACTTGTTGAACGGCCAAATCCGGGGCCGCATTGTGGTGGATGTTCATCAATAAACCACCACCCCCTCATCCACATTTTTTCACCCTCGTAGGAGAACCTCTTGAGCGCATCCCATCCAGCCCCCATCAGCCGCTTCCCAGTGCCTGAACTGCACGACATGCCCGAAGACATTCGGCAACGCATTGTGGCGGTGCAAGAAAAGTCCGGCTTCGTGCCCAATGTATTTCTCACGCTGGCTTATCGCCCCGATGAGTTTCGGGCCTTCTTTGCCTACCACGACGCCTTGATGGAAAAGCCTGGCAACCTGACCAAGGCCGAGCGGGAAATGATTGTGGTTGCCACCAGCAGCGTGAACCAATGCCAATACTGTGTGGTGGCCCATGGCGCTATTCTTCGCATTCGGGCCAAAAACCCGCTGATTGCCGACCAAGTAGCGACCAACTACCGCAAGGCAGACATCACCGAGCGCCAAAAAGCGATGATTGATTTTGCCATGAAGGTGTCGCAAACCGCCCACTTGGTGGGTGAGGCAGACTTTGACGCCCTCAAGACCCACGGCTTTACCGAAGAGGATATGTGGGACATTGCCGGTATTTCTGCCTTTTTTGGCATGTCCAACCGCTTGGCCAACGTCACCAGCATGCGCCCCAATGCCGAGTTTTATGCCTTGGGCCGTTGAGCCGCTCACACCCTGACTGATCCACAGCCCAGTCCGACTGGCCGGTTTTGCCCCATCCGGCCAGTGTTCAAAACCCAACCACCCTCTCTCTTTCGATGCACCACATCTTGGCATCCATCTGGCCGATCTTTGTTTTGATTTTGGCTGGCTATGGAATGAAGCGCCTGAACTTTCCGAGCGACGGGTTTTGGTACGGGGCAGAACGGCTGAATTATTTCATTCTCTTTCCGGCCCTGCTCTTTAGCAGTCTTAGCACTGCACCGTTGAACAACCCTGCCCTGCCACGTTTGTTGGTGGCAATCATTCTGGTGTTATCGGTTTTGGGGCTAGGCTTGGTGGTGCTACGCTACGTTAGAAAGTGGCCCGCATCGCACTTTGGGGTTTTGTTGCAAGGAGTTTTGCGATTTAACACCTATTTGGGCATTGCCGTCATTGGCAGCCTGTACCACCGAGAAGGCCTATCAATGGCCCTTTTGATGATTGCCATCTTGGTGCCTATCGTCAATTTCATCTCGGTGTTGGCCTTTTCCGCAGGACAACACACCAGCGTCCGAGCACTGCTTGCCCCGATTGCCAAAAACCCCCTGATTCTTTCTTGCTTAGCGGGCATTTTTTTCAATCTCTCAGGTGCAGAGTTGCAATGGGGCACGGACCGTTTTTTAACGCTGCTGGCCAACACCAGCTTGCCGTTGGGGCTCTTGAGTGTGGGCTCCGCCCTCCAGCTCCATCACATACGGGGCCAGCTCACCACACTGGTGCTCAACAGTTCGGCCAGGCTGCTGATGGCCCCCCTCATCACGTTCATCGTTGCACGGCTTATGCAACTGCCCAGCATCGAAACCACTATTTTGGTGCTGTTCTTTGCCCTGCCCACCGCCCCCACCGCCTATGTGCTCAGCCAACAAATGGGGGGCAACAGTGATTTGATGGCCAGCATCATTACGTTCCAAACCCTGTTTTCTGCGTTGAGTTTGCTGCTAGTGCTGGCGCTGGTGGTTTAACGGGTGATGCCATCGGCGCAGGGCTACGTCTTCTGATGCACGCCACTACCCTGGGGCCACCACCACGCCCATTTGTTGCCGGGCCAACTCCCCCATCCGCACCAACGCCCGCTTTTCCACGTGAGTCCACGGCCCGGCAAAGCTCAGGCGCAAACAATGGTCAAAACGGTCGGTGGCAGAAAACAAGCCACCTGGGCCAAAGATGATGTCTTCCCGTTGGCATTGGCGAAACAGTTGCATGGCATCAAACTGCTCTGGCAACTCCAGCCACAGGGTGTAGCCTGATGGGGGCGCACTGACCCGTGTGCCTTTCGGAAAACTCTGGGCGATCAAATCCCGGGCCTCAGACAAGCGTTCCTTCATGTATTGGCTCAGGCGTCGCAGGCGGGATTCATAACCGACCTGGGTGACCAAATCGGCCAGCGCGTTTTCTAAGACGGCATTGGTGGGCACGCCTTGGGTGCGTTTGAGGCGCCTGACAGTATCGTGCCAACGGCCTGCCTCCACCCAGCCCAAGCGGATGCCCGGTGCCACCGTTTTGGAAAAAGAGCCACAGACCATCACGCCACCATCGACATCAAAAGCCTTGGCCGCTTTGCGCCGCTCATCGGAGGCCATCAGGTCATTGAACACCACATCTTCGATCAGCGGAATCTGCCGGTCGGCCAGCATTTTGACCAAGGCTTTTTTGTTTTGGTGACGCATCACCGCCCCCAAAGGATTGGACAGCGTGGGCACTGTCAGCACGGCCTTAACGGGCTGGGTATCCAGCGCCAGTTGCAACGCTGCCAAGGAGATGCCTTCTTTGGGATGGGTGGGAATCTCCAGCACCCGCAGGTTCAAGGACTCCAACAGATCCAAAAAACCAAAGTGGGTGGGTGACTCCAACGCCACGATGTCGCCCGGCTTGCTGACCGCACGCAAACACAACCCCACCGCATGGATACAACTGGCCGTCACCACGATGTTGTCGGCCTCTAACTGGCAGCCCAGATGCAAGGCACGCTGCACTGCCGCCGTCCGCAACGCCTGAGAACCTGGGGAATCGCTGTACTCCACCAAAGAAAATCGGTGTGCCCTTGTGGCCCGATTGAGGGCCGTGCGCACCCGTGTTTCATCAAAAAACAGCGGGTCTTTGGGGCAGGCACCACCAAAGCTGACGACATGGCTGGTTTCGGCCAAAGCCATCAGCACTTCGGCCCGGCTTTGCCGCTCCACCACCATGCTGCGCCGGGGTGGACGACTGGTAGCAGGCAGGGCCAACGCACGCCCGGACTGGGCCACAAAGTAGCCCGATTTGGGCCGTGCCTCGACCAAGTTGCGCTCTTCCAACCACCGCAGTGCCTGCACAGCCGTGGAAATAGAGACACCATTGGTGGCGGCCAAGTCCCGCACCGAGGGCAATCGCTGCCCTGGCTTGAAGGCGCGGTGATCAATCAACAAAGCCATGCGCTGCGCAATTTGCGCATACAACGGTGATGTGGAAGAGGGGGTGAGTTCTGGTGCTGACGCCATGGCCCCATGATTGTGCTTGATACAAATACTGCTCGGCACAAACAAACCAGTACAGATGCTGGCTGTTCGTGACCACACAGATGGCCCTGCCATCCCTATTGGGTGGCTCCGGATTCTTGGCGGCTGTATCTGTTGTTGCAACACCAGACAGCGGACAGTGCAGAACACTTATCAGGAGTTTTTGCAATGCACACCACCACCATCCTCTCGTCTGGCGCCATCCAAGCCTTCGCTGCCACCCGCAACACCGTCTTGGTTGTAGAGCAAGGCACGCTGTGGCTAACGCAAACCCACGATGCCCAAGACCATGTGCTCAAGGCGGGGCAATCTCTGCCTTTAAAGTCTGGTCGTGTCGTGCTGGAAGCAGAACCGGGCTGCTGCGCCCGCTATCGGCTAGAGCCGCCGCAGCGGCCCACTCTGTGGCGCTACCCCGCGCCGTGGGTGCTTGCCACCCGTTGATTGTCTGTAGCTATCTGTACTGCGGCTACTATATATTCAGGGAAGGAGGTTGCACTTCGCTGCCTGCTGGGATTTTTCCTTTTCCGATCATGCCTCTGACCCCTGATGCTGCGGCCGCACCCTATTTCACGCCATGCCATGCGGATGAATTGTGGGCCTTGGCAACCAATCCCCATCCCACCTTAGGGCAGGCACGGCATCTGGGCGAAGCCCTGATCCACGCCAAGGTGTTGGATACCAACACCTTGGCGGAAAGCCTCAAGCTACAGCAAACCGAACGGGAACAGGGGCACGAACGCCCTATCGGTCAAATTTTGGTCGAATGCGGCCATGTCAGTGCCGCACAGCTACAAGAAGTGATTGCCTCTTGGTTGGGCAAACACTTGGTAGACCCTAGCCACCTCCAGCCCGATCCGGTGGCTCTGGCCTTGGTGCCGCGCAATGTGGCTGAACGGGAATCGGTGCTGCCGCTGTTGGCACGCGAAGATGCCTTGGTGGTGCTGGTGTCTGACCCGTCCGAGCGCGCTTTGCTGGATGAGTTGCGCTTTTTAACCCAACGCCGCCCCATTGCCTTGCAGGCAGCCCCTGGCACCCTGCTGCCAGCGATTGCCAACGCCTACCGCACCTACCCTACCGCCACACCCAAGGCGGCTTTGACCACCACGGCTGGTGAGGCCCGCTCCCCAGCCAACGCCCCACGGGCCAGTTCGCGCGAGTTGGTCAGTAACCTGTCCAGTGCATCAGCCGAGGCAGACACGGTAGAGACCGATGTTGTCAGTGAATCGGACAACACCTTGGTGCGGTTGATTAATACGGTGATTGAAGAAGCCATTGCCCACCGCGCCTCTGACATCCATATTGAGACCGAACCTGCCCCCCAAAACGTGCGCATTCGGCTGCGTGTAGACGGCCAACTGATGAGCTACTTGGAACTGCCTGCGCGGTTTCGTTATGCGCTGGTGGCACGCATCAAGATCATGGCCAACATGGACATTTCGGAACACCGCAAACCCCAAGACGGCAAAATTGATTTTGCCCGCTTCGGTGGTTCTGCACTGGAGTTGCGCGTGGTGACAGTGCCTACCTCCCACGGCCTAGAGGATGTGGTGCTGCGTTTGCTTGCCAGTGCCAAGCCCTTGCCACTGGAGCAAATTGGGCTGAACAAACAGCATCTGACGGTGCTGCGCGAAATAGTGAAAAAGACCTATGGCCTGCTCTTGGTCTGTGGGCCTACCGGCTGTGGCAAGACCACCACGCTGCATTCGGTGATCCGAGACATCAACACCGAAGGCCGGAAGATTTGGACCGCCGAAGATCCGATTGAAATCAGCCAGTCGGGGTTGCGCCAAGTGCAAATCAATCCACGCATTGGCTGGACATTTGCTGCCGCCATGCGTACCTTTTTACGGGCCGACCCCGATGTCATCATGATTGGGGAAATGCGCGATGAAGAAACCGCACGCATTGCGGTAGAGGCCTCTTTGACCGGGCATTTGGTGCTGTCCACCTTACACACCAATTCTGCCCCAGAGAGCATTAACCGCCTGCTGGAAATTGGCCTAGACCCGTTTAACTTTTCTGACTCGCTGTTGGGCATTTTGGCGCAACGCCTTGTAAGGCGCCTGTGCGCTGAATGCGCAACCCCCTTGGTACTAAGCCCAGAACCGCTCGAGCGCCTGGCATCGCAATACTTACACAGCGGCTCACCATTGCAAAACACACCCGAAGCACGCAGCCGCCTGATTGAACGCTGGCACCAGGAGTATGGTTCGTCAACGCGAGGCGAGATTCGACTATGGCGTGCGCAAGGTTGCAGCCAATGCGACCACCATGGTTATCGGGGGCGGTTGGGAATCCATGAGCTGATGGTCAGCGACGACACGATCCGCGAACATATCCGCCATCGTGCCCCAGCGATTGAAATCCGCCAAGCCGCTTTACACGCGGGCATGCGCACCCTGCGCCAAGACGGTATTGAAAAAGTGCTGCAGGGCCTGACCAGCATGACCGAAGTGCTGGCGGCCACCAACCAATAAAACGGCTGGTGGCGGCAGAGGCAGCAGTGTTCAGCGGCCCAGGTCTTTGGCACTCACGCCAGCAATGCCCCAGTTTTCTTTGGGCACGTCCTGAATCCAAACACGGATGTTTTCTTTGGGTGCGCCCACAGCCTCGTTCAGGGCTTGGGTTACTTTTTCGATCACGGCGCGCTTTTGTTCTTCGGTGCGGCCTTCAAGCATGTAAATCTGGGCAAAGGGCATAGTTCTATCTCCAAATGGGGGGTTAAAAATTCACAGAAGATCAATCGAGCGTGACTTTGGCTTGCTGAATGATCTTGGCATAGCGTTGGGTCTCCTCGCGGATATAGCTGGCAAAAGCCGCCGAGGTGCCGGGGCGGGGGTCGGCCCCAATGGCTGCAAAACGCTCTTGTATGGCTGGGGTTTTCAGCCCCTCGCCCAACACCCGCTCTAGCTGCGTGGCTATGGCACGGGGCAAACCGGCCGGTGCCACCACGCCAAACCAAGTGGGCATATCAAACGGAGTGACCCCTTGCTCTTCCATAGTGGGCACTTGGGGCAGCAAAGGCGCACGGCCATGGGCCGTGATGGCAATCGCCTTGAGCTTTCCGGTTTGCACATTCGGGCCTGCTGTGACCAAAGAGCTTTCAAAGGCCATCGGGATCGCTCCGCCCAACAAGTCTTGTGCCAGCGGTGCTGTACCTTTGTAGGGGATATGCAACAACTCAATGCCCGCACGCATCGCCAGGTATTCACCCTGCAAATGGTTGGAGGTGCCGACACCCGAGCTGCCATAAGCCAGCTTGCCGGGATTGGCCTTGGCATAGGCAATCAAACCTTTGAGGTCATTGAACGGTGCTGACGGATGTGCCACCAATGCCCCACGTGCCACACCCACCAAAGAGATCGGCAGCAAGTCGCGTTCTACGCTATAGCCCAACTTGGGTTGCAAAGTAGGGGCAATGGCCAAACTGCTAATAGCCGACAGGCCCAAGGTATAGCCGTCTGGGGCTGCCTTGGCCATTTGCTCGGTGCCCAAATTGCCCCCAGCACCGGCCTTGTTCTCTACCACAACGGTGGCCTTCAGGGCGGTGCCCAGCACCTGTGCGACCAAACGCCCCATCACATCTGCCGGGCCACCGGGAGGAAAAGGCACGATCAATTTGATGGGTTTGTTGGGCCAATCGCTGGCCTGTGCCCAAGCAGGTGCCACGGCAGCTGCTGCGGCGGCAGCTGTCCAGCGCAGGGCCGCACGGCGGCGCACTTGAAATTCAGAATGCATGGGTTTGTCTCCTCCCAAAGGTCATGAAAAAACGGGGCCAACGCAGTGCGCAGCCCCGCAGTGCGGCTGTGGTGTAGCCGCTGGAATCGCGCTGTGCTTAGACGAAACGCACCGAGACGCTGCCCAGGTCTTGAATGCGCAACGTGACGTTGTCACCGGCCTGCACCGGCACGGCTTCGGTAATGCCGCCCGACAAAATCAAGCTACCGGCAGGCAAAGACTGGCCACGGCGGCCCAAGTGGTTCACCAGCATGGCCACAGCCGCAGCGGGGTGGCCCAGCACGGCGGCACCAGCGCCCAAAGCCACGGGTTCGCCATTCTTTTCCAGCACCACGCCCAGCGTACGCAAATCGACATCACGGGCTGGGGCAATGCGGCCACCCACGATAAAGCGCGAGGCCGAGGTGTTGTCGGCAATCACGCTCTTCAAGTCGAACTTGAAATCGCGGTAACGGCTGTCAATCACTTCAATGCCGGGCAACACCACATCGCTGGCCGCCAGCACCGCGCCGATATGGCAGCCTGGGCCTTTGAGTTCGGTGCGGGTAATGAAGCAGATTTCTGGCTCCACCTTGGGGTGGATCAGCTCGCTTACCTTGACTTCGCCGCCTTCGGGCACGACATATTCATCCACCAAGAAGCCAAACACCGGGTCGGTCACGCCCATTTGCTTCATTTTGGCGTGCGAGGTCAAACCGGCCTTGTAGCCCACGATGCGTGCGCCTTTGGAGAGCTTGCTGGCCAAGATGCGGTCTTGGATGGCGTAGGCATCGTCCCAATCCATATCGGGATGGGCTTCGGTGATTTTCAGGGTATCTTGGGCCTGCAACTGGCAGTTTTCCAAGTGCTGGGCCAGTTGGTCTAGGGTAGAGGCGTTCAATGCCATGTCAATTCCTTAGGAAACTTTCAAGCCACGGGCCTTGGCCAAGGTCAGGGCGGTGTCTTCGATCATGTCTTCTTGACCACCGACCATGCCACGGCGGCCCATTTCGACCAGAATTTCACGCGCCGAGATGCCGTACTTGGCACTGGCACGCTTGGCAAACAGCAAGAACGAGCCGTACACACCAGCGTAGCCCAGCGTCAGGGCATCGCGGTCGATGCGAATTGGGAAGTCCATGATCGGGAACACCAAGTCTTCGGCCACGTCTTGGATCTTGAACACGTCCACACCGGTTTCAATGCCCATCAGGTCGCACACCGCCACCAGCACTTCCATCGGGGTGTTGCCAGCGCCAGCACCCAAACCTGCGGCAGCGGCATCGATGCGGGTAGCCCCCACTTCAATCGCGGCCAAGCTGTTGGCCACGCCCATGGCCAAATTGTGGTGGCCGTGGAAGCCCAATTCAGTTTCGGGGTTCAGGGCGGCACGCACGGCGCTCAGGCGCTCTTTCACGCCGTCGGGCAGCAGGTGACCAGCCGAGTCGGTGACGTAGATGCAGTTAGCGCCATAGCTCTCCATCAGCTTGGCTTGCTTGACCAGCCCTTCGGCGCTGTTCATGTGTGCCATCATCAAGAAGCCCACGGTGTCCATGCCCATCTTGCGCGCCAAGGTGATGTGCTGTTCCGACACATCGGCCTCGGTGCAGTGGGTTGCCACACGGATGGTGCTCACGCCCAACTCATGCGCCATTTTCAGGTGATCGACCGTGCCAATGCCGGGCAGCAAGAGCGCCGAGACCTTGGCCTGCTTCATCAATGGAATCACGGTGCCCAGGTATTCTTCGTCGGTGTGGGCCGGGAAGCCGTAGTTGACGGAAGAGCCGCCCAAGCCGTCGCCGTGGGTAACTTCAATCAGCGGAATGCCAGCCTCGTCCAAGCCGGTGGCGATGGACTTCATTTGCTCCAGCGACATCAGGTGGCGCTTGGGGTGCATGCCGTCGCGCAGGGTCATGTCGTGCAGACGGACTTTTTTGCCTTTGAGGGAACTGCTCATCTTGGTATCTCCTTAGGCGGCCACGGGGTTGAGGGTCAGGCGGCCTGCAATCATTTCTTCGGCAAACATCTCGGCGGTGCGGGCAGCCGCAGCGGTCATGATGTCGAGGTTGCCAGCGTATTTGGGCAGGTAGTCGCCCAAGCCTTCCACTTCCAAGAAGACCGAGACGCGGTTGCCATCAAACACGGGGCCATTGACCAGACGGTAGCCAGGAACGTACTTTTGCACTTCCTTGATCATGTCGTGGATGGATTGGGTGATGGCGGCTTGATCCGGCTCGCCTTCGGTCAGGCAATGCACGGTGTCGCGCATGATCAGCGGTGGCTCGGCGGGGTTGATGATGATGATGGCCTTGCCTTTTTTAGCGCCACCGACCTTTTCCACTGCGCCAGCGGTGGTGCGGGTGAATTCATCGATATTTTTGCGTGTGCCGGGGCCGACAGAACGGCTGGACACGGTGGCCACGATTTCGCCATAGGCCACGGGCTGCACGCGCGACACAGCAGCCACCATCGGGATGGTGGCTTGGCCGCCGCAGGTGACCATGTTGACGTTCATCTCGCCCTTGCCGACGTGGTCTTTCAGGTTGACCGGGGGCACGCAGTAGGGGCCGATGGCGGCAGGAGTCAAGTCGATCATCAGCGCGCCTTGCTCGTTCACTTTGCGGCTGTTTTCCGCATGGACGTAAGCGCTGGTGGCATCGAACACGATTTGGATGCCGTCGGCCTTCATGTGGGGAATCAGGCCATCCACGCCTTCGGCGGTGGTTTTGAGGCCCATTTCTTTGGCGCGCTTGAGGCCATCGGATTCAGGATCAATACCAACCATCCAGACCGGCTCCAGCACCGGGCTGCGTTGCAGCTTGGCCAGCAAATCCGTACCAATGTTGCCAGGCCCAATCAGGGCACATTTGATTTTTGCCATTGCAGTTCTTTCCAAAAAATCAGACAAAGCGCACCGAGCAACCGCCGATGCCGCCAATGGTCACACGCAGGTTGTCGCCAGCCGTCACGGGCACCATGATGCCCAGCGAACCCGACAACACCACCTCGCCGGCTTCCAGCGCAATGCCGTGCTGGCCCAAGGTATTGGCCAACCAAGCCACGGCGTTGGCCGGGTGGCCCAAGGCGGCTGCGCCCGCGCCGGTGGCGACGATTTCGCCGTTCTTTTCCAGCACCATGCCGCAGGTGGCCAAATCGACATCGCGCGGATCGACCAAACGGTCGCCCAGCACAAACACACCGCAGGAGGCGTTGTCGGCCACGGTGTCTTGGATCTTGATCTTCCAGTCTTGGATGCGCGAGTCGACAATCTCAAAGCAGGCCATCACGCCATCGGTGGCGGCCAGCACATCGGCCGCGGTGATACCGGGGCCTTTGAGGGTCTTTTTCAGCATGAAAGCGATTTCGCCTTCGGCTTTGGGCTGGATCAGGGTGTCGGCCGGAATGGCTTCGCCTTCGTTGTAGACCATGCCGTCGGTCAGCCAGCCAAAATCGGGCTGGTACACGCCCAACATGTTCATCACGGCTTTGCTGGTGACACCAATTTTTTTGCCAATCACGCGCTCGCCTGCACTCAGGCGACGGGCTGTCATGCGTTGTTGCACGGCATAGGCATCGGCAATGGTGATCTCAGGGTGGCGGCTGGTGAGCGGTGCCAAGGTCTTGCGGCCTTGGAGCGCCTCGAACAGCTCATCGCCCAACTCTTGGATCAGTTCAGGGGTCATACAGTCCTCAGGGGTTCAGGGGGGTGGGCTCGGCAGGGCTGGCCTCGGCCAAGAAGTCGCGCACCAGACGGGCAAAACGAGCCGAATGCTCGATTTGTGTCCAGTGGCCGCACTGGCCAAAAACATGCAGTTGCGAGCGGGGAATCCACTGCGACAGCGTCAGCGAAGTGGACAGCGGAATCACTTGGTCATCGCGGCCATGCACAATCAGCACTTGGTGCGGCAAGGCGCGGATGTCGGCCTCGGCGCTGCACATGGCATCGACCCAACGCTGGCGCGGGGCCGGGAACATGGCCGAGAACGATTCTTGAAAGCCGGGGCGGATGCTGGCCTCATAGCGCAGGCGGGCCAGCTCGTCATTGACCAAATTGCGGTCGTAGGCAAACACGTCCATGATGCGGCGCATGTTCTCAAACGAGGGGGTATAGCCCCAGACATCGTCCAGCCCCTTGGTGATGGGGAAGGGCACACCCACGCTGCCCATGAGCACCAAACGGCGCACGCGCTCGGGGTGGCGAATGGTCAAGGCCAGCGCCAGCGCACCACCAAAGGAGTTGCCCACCAAGTCGGTTTTTGCTATGCCCAGCGCATCCAATACCCCCACCGCCTGCGCAACCCAGGCATCCATGTTGTAGGGCTGGCCTTCAGGGCGCTCGGTAAAACCAAAGCCCACCATGTCGGGGGCGATCACGCGGGCTTGCTGCGCCAATTCGGGCATCACCAAACGCCAATTGGCCCAGGCGGAAACGCCGGGGCCAGAGCCGTGGATGAGTAAAACGGGATGGCCGCTGCCAACATCGTGCACATTGGTGCGGATGCCAGCGGCCATGACAGAACCGGCAATTTCCGGGTTGCTCATGGCCTTGCTCCTTAGAGTTTGATACAGACGTTCTTGAGTTCGGTGTAGAACTCCAGCGAATGCACACCGCCTTCACGGCCAATGCCGGATTGCTTGGCACCACCAAAGGGGGTACGCAGGTCGCGCAGGAACCAGCTATTGACCCACGACAGGCCGACCTTCATCTTTTGCGCCACGCGGTGGGCGCGCGAGACATCGCGTGTCCAGATGGCCGTGGCCAAGCCATAGACGTTGTCGTTGGCTTTGGCCAGCACTTCCTCTTCGGTGTCGAAGGGGGCAATGTGGCAGCAGGGGCCAAAGATTTCTTCTTTGATCACGCGGGCGGTTTCGGGCAGGCCCGTCCAGATGGTGGGTTGCACCCAAGCGCCATCCGAAAAGCCAGCGCCCATATTGGGCACGCCACCGCCAGTGACCACGGTTGCGCCTTCTTCTACCGCCAGCTTGTAGTACGACAGCACCTTGGCTTGGTGTTCTTTGCTGATGACGGGGCCGAGTTTGGTATCGGCCTCTTCGGGCAGACCAATCTTCCAGCCTTCAACTTGCTTTTTCAGCTCGGCCACGAATTTGTCAAAAATCGGGCGCTGCACATAGACACGCTCGGTGCCCAAGCACACTTGGCCGCTGTTGACAAAAGCCGAACGCAGCGTGCCTTCGATAGCAGCGTCAAAGTCGGCATCTTCAAAAATGATGGCGGCGTTCTTGCCACCCATTTCCAAGCTCACGGGGCGCGAACCCTTGGCCGCGGCCTTCATGATGATTTCGCCGGTGCGGGTTTCACCAGTGAAGGTGATGGCATCCACGCCGGGGTGGGTGGTGACAAACTCACCCGCCGAATCGGGGCCAAAGCCATGCACCACGTTATAGACACCGGGAGGAATACCCGCTTCGTTCATCACCTCGCCCAGCAGGGCGGCGGTTTGGGGGGTTTCTTCCGAGGGCTTGACCACCACGGTGTTGCCACAAGCCAGCGCCGGGCCGACCTTCCAAGTCATGAGCAGCAACGGCAGGTTCCAAGGGCAAATCACGCCCACCACGCCCACCGGGGTGCGGTAGCCGTAGTTGATGGCGCTCTTGCCATCGGGGGTGGCGGTCTCGAAAAATTCGGTGGCCACATTCTTCACCACATCGGCAAAGACCTTGAAGTTGGCCGCACCACGGGGGATGTCGATATGGCTGGCCAAGCTGCGGGGCTTGCCGGTGTCGGCGCACTCAGCGGCCAAAAACTCGTCAAACCGCTTGTTGATGCCATCGGCCACAGCGTACAGGCGCTCAACACGCTCGGCCACGCTCATCTTGCCCCAAGGGCCATCCAAAGCAGCACGGGCAGCAGCCACCGCAGCGTCCACTTGGGTGCGGCTGGCTTCATGCACATCGGCAATCACCGTGTTGTTCAACGGCGAGTGCTTAGGAAAAGTTTTGTCGCTGGCCTCGTGCTGGCCATTGATGAAGTTCAGTACCTGTTTCATAGAAAATCCTTTTGTCTTGATGGCCAATTACGCCAAGCCCAGCGCGCGCAAACCGGCCCGGGCAATCATTTCGTCTTCTTCCTCACTGCCGCCCGAGACACCAATGCCACCGACCCGGTGGCCGTTGATGACAATGGGCAAACCGCCGCCAAAACCCACAAAGCGCGGACGCAGTGGGATGCCTTGGCGCACCGCCTCGGAGTGCGACTCCAGCGCCTTATGCCAGCGGCTGGTGGGCAGACCAAAACCCACGGCGGTGTAAGCCTTGTCTTTGGCAATATCAATGGAGTGCAAAGGTGCGCCGGGCAGACGCACAAAAGCAGCGGGCAAGCCGCTGCAATCGACTACCGCGATGTTGACCAGCACCCCCATTTCGGCAGCCGCCTCGGCGGCTGCCCCGGCAGCAGCGTGCGCTGCTTGCCAAGACAGGTTGTGCTGCACCACGCTGACAACAAGTTCGGGTGCCATGCTGCTCATCTCAGGTCAATACGCTCAAGAAGGCTTCGTTCAGTTTGCGGTCATGGTAGAAAATGCCACGACCCACTTGGTCCCATGTCCAAGTGATGGGGGTGTGGTCGGGATACCACTGGTAGCCACCGCTGAAGGTTTCCAAGCGGTTGCCCGAGGGGTCAAAGAAGTAAATCGTGGTGCCGCGGGTAATGCCGTGGCGGGTCGGGCCAATGTCAATCGAGACCCGGTTCATCGACATGATGTCAGCGGCGCGCAGCACTTGCTCCCATGTTTCCAGCAAGAAGGAAACATGGTGCAGTTTGTTGTCTTCAGAGTGGCGCACCATGGCAATGTCGTGCGCCTTGTTGGAGCAGGTCAGCCAAGTGGCCAAATCGGTCACGCCGTCTTCGAGTTTGACGCGCTCGACCAAGGTGAAGTCCAGCACCTCTTCAAACAGCTTGCGGTTGCCATCGATATCGCCACCGTAAATCAGGGCGTGGTCCATGCGGATGGGCGAAATACCTTTTTGGTCGGGCAGCCAGGCTTCGGGGTTCATATCGCCCAAGCCATTGCCCACCGAGGTTTTCTCGGCATACAGTTCAATCAGGTGGCCGGTGGGCAGGTGGAAGCGCACGCGCTCGCCCGTTTCCAGCATTTCACCGGCAAGCACACGCTCGGTCACGACACCATACTCACGCAGACGGCCTTCCAAGGTGTTGAGCACGGCGGCGTTTTGCACCTTGAAGCCAAAGCAGTCCATACCGGCACGGTCGGCCTTACGAATGACAAAGCTGTTGTGGTCGCGCTCGTCCCAGCACTTGAAATAGACACGGCCCGATTTGTCGCGGCCCGTTTCTTTCAGACCCAACACTTCGGTATAAAAGTGAACCGATTCGTCCAAGTCCAACACACGCAAAACAGCGTGACCAGGGCGCAAAACACCAGTGATTGCCATGGGGTTTCTCCAGATTTTTCAGGTTGAGGGAACAACAGAGGCGTCTGCGGCCCCAACCAGACGGCAGACGTTCTTTTTCATGGTTCCAAGCACGCGCAAGGTGATGTCACTGGCCGGGCGCACCCGGCACGACAACACCCGGCCCTGCGCTTCGTCTTCGGCGCTCACATGGTCACGGCTCATGACACGCGACACATACTGCCCCTGAACGATTTGCACCTTGCAGACCCCACAGCCCCCATTGCGGCAGCCCACCGGAATCCCCTTCTTACCCAAGGCTTCCATGCCGACCAGCAACGACAACTCGTCGGAGCAGCGGTAGCTTTGCCCGGTTTCTTCGATGGTGATGGTGTAACTGGCCATGAGCGCAGGCTTTCGGGTACAGGTTTTGATGCAAGATGCAGCGGTAAGGCCTGAAATATGCCAGATTCTGGCGTGGATGGAGAAAAAATCTCGAGATTTAAGGGAAAACACCTAGTATGGCAACAGCAAGAATTTCATGCCATTTTTCATAATATGACCCTGCACCAACCCAGAAATACCCCTAAAAATCATCAATGAGAGAGGCTTTGCTTGTCTGTACCATCTTGCAAGGTATGACTTTCTTTCTTTTGGGGTATGTTCACAGCAAAAATATCGAGAATTATCATGAAATCATCCTTAGAGATGGATAGCCCTGTCGCTACCGATAGCGATGCCGGTGCGTCGCGCACCTTGATCGAGCGTGCCTATGCCCAGTTGCGCAATGACATCATTGAAGGGCGGCACCTGCCCGGCGACAAATTGCGCGTCGAGCACCTGAAGCTGCATTACGGCGTGGGTGCGGGCACGCTGCGCGAAGCCATTACCCGACTGGTGAGCGATGCGCTGGTCACGGCCGAGGGCCAGCGAGGCTTTCGCGTCACGCCCATCACGCTGGAGGAGCTGGAAGACATTACCCGGCTGCGCCTGCACATTGAGCTGGAGGCGCTGCGCCAATCGATTCGCCACGGTGGTGCTGCATGGCGCGAGGCGCTGCGCCACAGTTATGAAGCCATGTCGGCCCTGGAGCAGCCCATTCGGCGTGAACACCGGCCCCAGTGGGAAGCCCTGAACATGCGTTTTCATGAGGCACTGCTGTCGGGCCAGCAATCGCCGTGGACGCAAAAGGTGTTGCGCTTGCTGTCGCGCCACAGCGAACGCTACCGCCGCTATACGATGGGCCTGCCCGGTGCTGCGCGCGATGTGCACAGCGAGCACACGGCTATTTTTGAGTCGGCGATGGCCGGGCACGAAGCCCGTGCCGCCTTGGCGCTGGAAGCCCATATCAGAGCCACGCCCGACTTGTTGGCTCAGGCACTGCGCAGCGGCCAAATCACCCTGCCCAGCGGCACCGATGCGGGCCACCATGCCCACATGGCACCCGAATGAGCACCACGGCAGCAGCGTCCGAACAGCACCCCACTCCATCGCGGCTCAGTAACCGCCGCTGGAGGGCCGCGGTGCCGCCATGCCCTGCCGAAAACGCGCTGCCAAAGACTGTGCGGCCAGCGCCAACAAATTGATATCAACCCCCACTGCCACAAACAGCGCCCCCGCATCGAGCCAATGTTGGGCCTGGTCTTCTTGGGTGGACAAAATGCCAGCGGCCTTGCCTGCATGCCGAACACGGGCAATACCATGTGCAATGGCGGCCACCACTTCGGGGTGGTCTACTTGGCCGGGATAACCCATAGAGGTAGACAAATCCACCGGGCCGATAAACACACCATCCACACCCGGCGTGGCCGCAATGGCATCGATATGGCCCAAGCCCTCTACGGTTTCTACCTGCACCAGCAAGCAGGCTTGGTCGTTGGCCTCGTGGATGTAATCGCGGTAACGGTTCCAGCGCGAGGAGCGGGCCAAACCACTGCCCATGCCCCTTGTACCGCTGGGCGGGTAACGCATAGCACGGGCCAGCGTCAGGGCTTGCTCGGGCGTATCGACCATTGGTACGAGCAAGGTTTGCGCACCCAACTCCATGAATTGCTTGACCAATACCGGATCGCCCGAGGGCAAACGCACCACCGGGTGTGGCAAAGCCACCCCCACCGGTAACGTGCTAGCGGCACTGGCAATAGCCTGCAACTGCGCCAGCACGGCCCGCAGGTCATTGGGAGCATGTTCGCCATCGATCAGCAGCCAATCAAAGCCGGTACCCGCCAGCATTTCAGCCAAATAACCGTCTGCCGTAGCCAGCCAAAGACCAATCTGCTGCTGACCTGCCGCAATGGCATGCTTGAAAGCATTGCGGGGAAGGGGAGAAGTCAGGTCGGGTAAGCTCATATCACGCCCATCATCCACGAAGCACACACACACACCAACACCAAGTGGCGGAATGTGCACTCTGTGAACACATTCCGCCGCCCGATGGGCCTCAGAACGCCTTGACCAAGCTCAGACGTACCAAAGAACCCTTGGGCAAAGGAGTGCTGCCTGCTTCAGCACTCAACTCTTTGTACACGGCCCCTTTGAGCGCCAGCCCCGGTGCCACGGGGTATACCAGTTCTCCCCCCAAGGCATGGCGCGAAGACTTATTCAGGCTGGCCCCCACGCCACTGTCATTGCTGGTTTGCCACTGGCTATAGCCCACCAGACCGGCTTGCATGGGGCCAAAAGCCTTGGCCAGTGCCCACTCCACCGTCACCTGATTGCCGTTGCGGAAGCCCGCATCGTTCTTGCCATTGCGCTCAAAACGCATCAGTGCAGCACCAGAAATCGTCTTGGCAGCATCAAAATAGTAGGTCAGGCCACCTGTGAGCATGGTGCTCTTGAAGCCTTTGCCCGGAGAGGCTGGGAAGGTTGTGCTGGCCGAATCCATCCAAACCCCAGCAGCGGCCACGGCATCCCATTGCGCACCATGCCAGCCCAACACCAACGGCCCCACATAAATATCACCCACACCCGAACGGCTGTCGGAGATGCCAGCGGCGTTGATGGTCAGGGAGGTGCGCATCAGTGGCACGATGGCTTCTACGCCATAGTCGGCCCCCAGCACTTTATGGCCGGTCATCCAGACAAAGCGGTTGGCCAGCGCCGTGACGGTGCCACCGTTGTGGCCCGGCAGGTTGTCGCTGCTGCCAGGAGCGCGAAAGCTATTGATGTTGTAGTTGACCAGATAGCCCAAATAATAAAAACCGGGGGGCGGCACGCTGGCTGCTTGGGTGCCTTCCACGCCAGGCACATAGTGGCCTTCAGCCTGTGCGGCCAAAGACGATAAACCAGCCAACAGCACCAGCGCGGCGCTGGCAATTGCATTCTTCTTCATTCTTTGTCTTTCTTTGGAGCAGTCATGCGGGGGACGACCCGCATCGCAGGAAACGTCCCCCACCAAGGCAAGTGCAGGGGAACGGTAGAGCTCAGGTGTAGACGTCGGTGAACGAAGCCACCAACTCGCCCGTGTGGTAAAAAATCCCGCTCCCAAGGCGGTCTTCGCTCCACGTTGTCACGGGGCGGTCGGGCTGGGCCAAGTAGCCCAAACCGGCAAAGGTTTCGTTGCGGTTGCCGCTGGGGTCAAAGAAGTAGATGGTCTCGCCGCGTGTAATGCCGTGGCGGGTTGGGGCCACGTCAATTTTCACTTTCTTCTTCGCCATCACATCCGCCGCCTTGAGCACATCGTGCCAAGAATCCAAGAAGAAGGCGATGTGGTGCAGGCCATTGACCGGGCCACCCACAAAGGCGATGTCGTGCGGCGTGCTGGTGCGCGCCATCCAAGTGGCTGCCTGCATATTGCCTTCGGGGCCGACCAGAATTTGCTCGGTCAGGAAGAAGTCCAAGCACTCCTTCATGAAACGGGTGTTTTCTTCTACCTTGTTGATGCCCGC
Source organism: Giesbergeria sinuosa (assembly GCF_042652905.1). Classification (NCBI taxonomy): domain Bacteria; kingdom Pseudomonadati; phylum Pseudomonadota; class Betaproteobacteria; order Burkholderiales; family Comamonadaceae; genus Giesbergeria; species Giesbergeria sinuosa. The sequence goes on from NZ_JBHSHJ010000014.1 coordinate 88,695, forward strand.
TTCGGGGTTCATCTCACACATCAGCAGGCAGTGGTCTAGCCAGTGTGCGCCAGCACCGCGGATGCCATCGGGCCACGGGTCGGGGTTGAGCGTACCCACATCCGTGCCGACGTATTCTTTCATGGCATACAGGCGCATCTCGTGGCCGCTGGGCAGGTTGAACTGCAACATGCGCCCGGTAGAAGGCAACGCACCTTCTTCCAGCCATTGGGTTTTAGTGCCCCAAGCCTCAATGCGGGTTTTCAACGCGTCCAGATCGGCATCGTCTTGCACTTTGAAGGCCACATGGTTGATACCGGCGCGGTCGCTCGGGGTCAGGATCAGGGAGTATTTGTCCCACTCGTCCCAGCACTTCAAATAGACGTTGCCCGCGTTGTCCTTCATCATGGTTTTCAGGCCCAACACTTCTTCGTAATGCTTGACGGCGGCATCCACGTCCATGACGCGAATACTGATATGCCCAATTCGTAGAACACCCATTGCATGTCTCCTTGTGGTTAGTGATGAAATCGTTGCTTATCTATCGTGGGGAAATCAAGACGGTGGCACTCAGGCTGCTGCTGCCGCAGGCGCACCCAGTGCGCGGCGCAAAAAGGGCTTGCGCAGTAGCGGTGTCACTTCTAGGCGCACCGGCTCTAGGGGGGCCACACGGCAGGCCAAGGTGTAGCCTTGGGCCTCTTCGGCTTGGCTGACATGGGCGCGGCTGATCGGCCCCAGTGGCCGCACCGCCCCCTCCAGAATGCGGACTTTGCAGACACCACAGCCGCCATTGACACAACCCACCGGAATACCCTTGCGCCCTAGGCGCAACATGCCCGTGAGCAGGTTCTCGTGTGGAAAACAGTCAAAGCTGTCTTCGGTTTGCGCGACCGTGATACGCAAGGGGGAAGCTGGCGCAGTCATGGATACATCGCCTGTTTAGATGCTGCGAAACAGCGGACTGCGCGTTTTTTGCGCATCCGCCGCCGAGAGGAACTTCTCGGTATAAATGTCGCGCTCAAACAAGCGCCCTTGCATCAGCGTGCCAATGCAGGCTTCAATCATGGGCGGCGGGCCACACAGGTAGGCTTTGAGCCCAGAGAAGTTGCCATTGAAATGCGCTTTGGCGGCATCGTGTACGTAGCCGCGTGCGCCGGGCCATTCTGTGCCTTCGGGCACTTCCGACAGCACGGGCACATAGGTAAAGTGGGGGTGTTGTGCCGCCAGCGCCCGAAACTCTGCGTCGTAATAGAGTTCTTCTAACGAGCGTTGTCCATACACCAGCGTGATGGGTTGGGTGCAGCCTTGGGCCAGCAATTCCAAAATCATGGAGCGCGGGCTGGACAAGCCAGAGCCACCAGCCATAAACACCATCGGCAATTGGGCCGACTGGCGCACAAAGAAGCGACCATAGGGGCCGGTGATTTGCACCTTGTCGCCTTCGTGCAGCGATTGATGCAACCACGTCGTACCCGCACCGCCGGGCACCAAGCGCACATTGAGTTCAATCTCGCTGCTTTGGCCATTCGCATCAGGGGCGTTGGCAATCGAGAAGGCGCGTCCGCCTTCCACACCCGGAATTTGCACCTGCACATACTGCCCGGCCTGAAAGCGAATCGGCTGGTTCAGGCGCAAATGCAGTGCCTTGATGGTGGGGGTGAGCTGCTCAATCCGGGCCACAGTGGCGGTAAAGTCGCGCACCGGAATCACTTGGGCATCGGGTTCATCTTCAATATCGGCCTCGATGGTGGCATCGGACTGCAAAGTGGCGCAACAGGCCAACGTTTTGCCATCATCGCGCTCCATCTCCATCAGTGCAAAGGGGTTGGCTGCACCGTGGTCTACCTCGCCATCGGTCACTTGCACCTTGCAGGTGCCACACAGGCCATGCCCACAGGCATGGGGAATGTAGATGCCTTGGCGCAGGGCGGCATCGAGCAAGGTTTGGCCTTCTTCCACCTCAATGGTGGTGCCCAAGGGTTCGATGGTGAGTTGGTAGCTCATAACAGTATCTCCGCTGCCGGGCGCAGCAACGCGCCCGGCAGCCATTCAGGGGTCAAAGGTCAGCTGCAAGTGCCTGCAATACCGGTCAGACCGGGGGTACGGAAACGAATCACGTCTTTGTGTTTCAGTCCGTTCTCTTGCAAGGACTTGGCCGGGTCGGGTGTCCAAGGCTGGCCCGACTTGAACCACTGCACTTGCGTCCAGTCGATCTTGGCAAAGTCAGGGTGGTAGCCATAAACACCGGGCAGCACCGCTTGGGCCAGCGCACCAAACGGGGTCTCGGGCGGCAGGGGCAGGGCCACGGGGGCACAAATCAACAGGTGGTCTTCCCAACCGATATAGAGCAGGGGCGCAGGAAAGTTCTCGCGCACGTCCTTGGCTGGAAAGTTGTAGGGTTTAACCGCAACGACGCTCATTTATTTGGCTCCTTGGTCTGCTGCACCGGGCAGTTCTTCACCGCGCCACGCTGCAAAGTTCTTCTGGTCTTCCGACCCTTCAAAATCGAAGTTATCCCGGCCCACATTCAGTTGGTACCACTGCAACACGGCCATCAGCGGGTCAAAGCCTTCGGCAGTCGGGTCGGTGCCTTCAGGGAAGCAGTTGCCTTGGTAGATTTGGTGTACTGGCAGCCACGACTGGATGTACTTTTCTGGCTCGTGCTCAAACACATCCTTACAGCCATCGCTACAGAAGTGGTACTTGTCGCCTTGGTACTCGGTCTCGCGGTAGCAAATCTTGGTCGGGTCGCCCGGCTCGGTAAACACCATCGGGATTTGGCAAGTGGTACACAGCATGGGCAGCGTCTTGTTGTAGAAGCGGTTGCCTTGCTCTTGCTGCTCGCGCAGGTGCTCCAGACGGGGACGGTAGTATTTGTCGAAGGTGTCGGGGTACTTCTCCGACAGCCACTGCATTTCCTCTTCCTTGGGAATCCAAGTGTGGAAGGGTGCGGCAGCGCAGTAGTTGTAGAAGGTGTTCCACGCTTGGTGGCTGATATGGTCTTTGCCTTCGCAGGCTTGTTCCCAACCCTTGGGTGGACGGATGCCATAGCGGGCCAAGTCGCGGAACAGTGCGCCGCCGTTTTGCTCGGCGTACATCTCCCAGGCTTCTTTCCAGCTCATCACGCGCTTGGGCAGCATGTAGTCTTGCATCATCGCCACCAGCGTCAGCACGCGGTAGCCGCGCCAGAACCATTTATCAATCCAACGCTGCACAATCGGCACGTTGTCGGGGTCTTGCTCCAGCATGAACTTGATGCACTCAATGCCCAAGGTCATGTGGCGCGATTCGTCCGACTGGGCCGAGAAACCAAAAGTCACGGTGGACATATCGCCGTTGTGCGCTGCACCGCTCATGAAGGGCACAAACAGCAGGTTGGTCAGCACATACTCAAACGAGAAGCTCACAGCGGTGAGGAACTCGAACGGGCCGCCGCTCAGGGCATCTTCAAAGAACGACTTGGGCACTGACAGGTACCAGACGCGGTCAAACCAGTGGTTCGACTTGTGCATGCCGTTGAAGTACTTGTTGTAGTGCGACAGGGCATGGGTTTCGGTTTGGAAGTGGCGCAGCTCGTCCACCGCCTGCATTTGCGAGGCCACCCGGGCCCCTGCGCCGGTAAAGTGGCGGCCCACATGGGCAAAGCCCCGGTGCGCGTAATACTCCAGCGGCACCACGCCTTGAATGAACAGCTTGAGCGCGTTCACATAGCGGGCATCCGAGATGCTCAACTGGCCGTTGTTTTGGGCAAAAGCCTCAATCACGGCATAGAGCTTTTTCTCTTTTTCGCCTTGGTACTTCCAGTAGGCATCCATGGTCAGGCGGAAGGGGTCTTCCCACTTGTCCCAATCATGGATTTTGATGCCTTCGTACTTGTCGAAGGGGAACACTTTGTCCATCGGCTGGTAGCTGGTGTCCCAAGCCAAATCGCGCGTCATGGCGATATAGCGTTCTTTCAGGCCGAGTTTCTTTTTGGTAACGGGTGCGTCCACGGTGTTGTCTCCTGGGGGTGCGGCAATAGGGGGATGGCAGCTGCTTTAGCGCAGCCAGCTCAGCGACAGCTCATCGTCGTCTTCGTTGATGTGGCCCGACAGCGTCACCAGATTGACGTGAATCTGTTGCAGGTCAAAACGCTGGCCAGTTTGCTCTTCAATGGTCTCGCGGCGCACCACCAAGCGGCCGGGAGCATCGATCTTGACCAAGCCGGGCGAATGCACGGCGGTGGCTTCGGGGTTGTCGGCCAAGATGGCATCGACAATCGGGCGCGACTCTTCGTTGTCTTGGAAGGCAATAAAGACTTTAGAAACGGTTTCGGTCATCGCAAACTTTCTTACAGAGTCAGACCAGCCTTGCGGGCACGGGCATTGAGGGTTTCGCGCACAGCCAACAAGGCCTCGGCCCCGGCAGCACCCAAGGCCATCTCGGCCACCGGGGCCAGTGCGGCTTGGGCTTGGTCGGCGTAGCGTTGGAACCAGCCACTGATCAGCGATTGGTTGTCGGCGTTTTCGGCGGCAGCCACCTTGACCACGGCATCCACCCAACGGTTGGCTTCGGCATGCCACTCGGGCATAAAGGCAGTGAGCATGGCCACGGCGGTGCCACCTTGCACGGCCAAGTGGTCATCGACAAAATGGCTGTAAATCAGCGGGAACACCATGCCATCGAGGGCCAAGTTTTGTGCCACAAACAGCTCAAACGGGTCGTTAATTACCAAGGTGTCTTCGACCAAGCGGCGCAGCACTTGCCAGCGTGGGTCTTGCAGCCAGGCGTTTTTGCCTGCCTCTAGCGCACCGGGCTCGCCCAGCGCCAACCCCAAGCGGGTCAGGTACTGGGCCACACCCAACTGATCCATGGCTTGGAACATGGCCGGAGCAGTAAAGGCCGTGCCATAACCCCGCGAGCAGATGGTGCAGTTGTTCATGTTGGCCCCCCAAGCCACATGGCGCAGGGGCATCAGCACTTCTACCGTTTTGGCCCGCAGGGCATCGCTCGTTTTGGCGATCAGGTTGCGCGATTCGACAAACTGGTAGTTCGATTCCATCGCCTCTTGCTGGCGTGCGCGGGCCATCGTCCAGTTGGCGTAGTAATACTGGCGCGGGTCGCGCAGGGCATCCCAATCAGCCATTTGCACCGCAGTGCGGCCTTTGTCAAACAACTCAAACTCTGGCTCCCACGTAGGACGGTAGTGGAAGTTGGCCGTGGGTTGCACCCCCAGCGTCGCCTCTTGGTAGCGCGAGGCTGGCTTGTTGTCGCCGGTGTAGGCGGCCACGCGGGCAAAGGTGTTACGCAGCGGCTTGATCTCTCGCGCTTGCAGGTCGATGTTCATCTTGCTTTGTCTCCTCAAACAGGGGTGGAAACCGGGGTGGCCGCGCCATCGTCCAAGCGATGCACTTGGTTGGCACGGCAAAAAGCCTCAAAGGCCGGCCGGGGCAGCATCAGCTCAACCGCCAATTCGGGCCAACCGATAGAAAACTCAAACTCCACCAAACCGTTGCTACGGGTTTGCAGCACACGCACAAACCGGCGCGAGACATCGCAAGCGATGGCATCGGAGGTGGCTGGCTCGGGGGTGGTCATGTACGGACTCCTTGGGGTGTTGGGCTGTCTGCTCTTGCTATTGCAGAAGCCATGCCACGCCATGCCAAAAACCAAAAAATCTCGATAAAACGAGGGTTTGTCCTTAGAAAAATCGATAGTTTTCTGGCACGGTTGGGGGGCGGTGCGAGCCCCCTATTCACCACATGAAAAATGTTGCGCTGCAGTATGATGATTTGGTGAAAATAAGCTTATTCCGGTTGCTTATTTGATGAATTGGCATTTCTTTCAGGGTTTACCCGGTTCTGCTTCGTTGCCAATTTATCGATAGTTTGTCCATGCCCGCCCCCCAAAACCTTGCTCTTCCCTCGGATGCCGACCTGCGTCGGTTGGTGCATTTTTCGGCGGGGGATGGCCGCATTTGGCTGTCGGGCCAACGCATGGTGCTGGTGCATGCCGCTGCGCTGCACGCCCTACGGCGCGAATTGATCAACACCTTGGGGCCAGCGCAAACCCGTCGCCTACTGTTGCGGGCTGGTTACGCCTCGGGCGAGCGCGATGCCCTGTTGGCCCATCAAGTGCGCACCGGTGCCAGTGTGTTTGAGATGTTTGCCGTGGGCCTGCAACTGCACATGCTGGAAGGGGCGGTGCAAGTCACCACCGAAACCTTTGAAATCGACGAGGCCGGTGGGCATTTTCTGGGTCAATTCCGTTGGGAACACAGTTGGGAGGTCGAGGCCCAATTGCGCGACTTCGGCCCACAAGAAGAACCCACCTGTTGGATGCTGCTCGGCTACGCTTCGGGCTATACCAGCGCGTTTTTTAAGCGTTCGGTGCTGTTCAAAGAGGTGCAATGCGCCGCCTGCGGCCACCCGCATTGCCGCATCGAAGGCCGTTTTGCCGAAGAGTGGCCCGATGCCGAAGTGATGGCGCGCGATTACAACCCCGACTCAGTGCTGTTGCAACTGGACGAATTGCAATCCCAAGTCCACAACCTGCGCACACAACTAGAGCAACCCGCCGACGACTTGGGGCGCATCATTGGGCGTTCGCGCGCTTTTGAGCAAACCGTGGCCCTGCTGCGCAAAGCCGCCGCCACCGATGTGACGGTGCTGCTCACGGGCGAGACGGGCGTGGGCAAAGAACGCTTTGCGCGCGCGTTGCACGCGATGGGGGCACGGGCCGATAAACCGTTTGTGGCTGTCAACTGCGCCGCCTTGCCCGCCGAACTGATAGAGAGCGAACTGTTTGGTGCAGAAAAAGGCGCTTACACCGGCGCTTCGGCCTTGCGCATTGGCCGCTTTGAACGTGCCCACGGCGGCACGCTGCTGCTGGACGAACTGGGCGAAATGCCCCTGCCTGTGCAAGCCAAACTGCTGCGCGTGTTACAAACCGGCGAGATAGAACGCCTGGGCGGCCATGAGGCCCGGCGCGTGGATGTGCGCGTGGTGGCCGCGACCAATGTGGATTTGGAAAAAGCGGTAGAAGAAGGCCGCTTTCGGCGCGACTTGCTCTACCGGCTCAATGTCTATCCGATTCGCATCCCATCGTTGCGTGAACGGGGCGACGACATCGAACTCATTGCCCTGTACCTGCTGCAAAAATACGCGGTGCGCCACGGCAAACGCTTGGCCGGTTTTACCGACCGGGCGCTACTGGCTATGCGCGCCCACCGCTGGCCGGGCAATGTACGCGAGCTCGAAAACCTGATCGAGCGCGGCGTGATTCTCACGCCCTCAGACGAAAGCGTAGATGCCGACGTGCTGTTTCCACACATTACCGTGCAAGCCGGGGCCACCGTGAATGCACGCGGCGCTTTGGAGCGCACTGTGGCAGCACCAGCGGCCCAATCGGCCCAACTTTACGATACCCTGCTGCACAGCGGCCTGTCTTTAGAAGTGCTAGAAGACACCCTGATCCGCGAGGCCGTGGCCCGCGCCGGGGGCAACCTGTCTGCCGCTGCACGCACCTTGGGCCTGACACGGCCCCAACTGAGCTACCGGCTGTCGCGCCTGAACGAACGCGCCCCGTCCTGATACTTCTGGATGTGCTGATGGCCAAACGTGCATTTTTCCTTCCCGATATCTCCCACGAACTGCCCGACGATGGCAGCGACCCTTCGCGCACCCTGACCGAGCAAACCTACAACCGACTGCGCCAAGCCATCATCGAGGGCCAACTGCCCCCCGGCAGCAAACTGCGCATCGAACACCTGCGCCAGCAGTATGGCGTGGGCGCAGGCACGCTGCGCGAAGCCGTCACCCGCTTGGTCAGCGATGCCTTGGTCACTGCCGAAGGGCAACGCGGGTTTCGCGTCACCCCCATTGCGATGGAAGACTTGGAAGAACTGACACGCCTGCGCGTGTTGATTGAAACCGAGGGCTTGCGCCAGTCCATGCGCTATGGTGGTGAGGCTTGGCGGCAAGCCTTGCACAGCAGCTATGCCGCCCTGAGTGCCGTTGATTACCCCATTCGCGCCGAGCAGCGCCCCCACTGGGAGGCACTGAATGTGCGTTTTCATGAAGCACTGCTCAATGGCCGCCCATCGGCCTGGACGCAAAAGGTATTGCGCCTGCTCTCACGCCACAGCGAACGCTACCGACGCTACGCGATGGGCCTGCCGGGCTTGCTGCGCGATGTTCATGCCGAACACCGCGAAATCTACGAGCTCGCCTTGGCTGGGCAGGAAGCCCGAGCGGCGCTGGCACTGGAAGCGCATATTTGCACCACCCCCCACCTGCTCCTGCAAGCCTTGCGCGATGGCCGATTGGTGCTGCCCAACGCGCACGATGAAGTGGCTCTTATGCCAGAACCGCTACACCCGCCACTGGCAGAATGAACAACTGCGTGGGGCCAGCCCCTCAATCCCCTTAATTTTTAGCCCCCACATTGACCATGCCACGGAAATCCATCGGCACCACAATGGTGTTGACTTTGCCTGCGGCGATACCCTCGGCAATTTTCAATTGGGCCTGTGCCTGCATATAAGCAATGCTTTGCGCACTATTCACAGCCAACGCAGCCATGCGCTCAGACTCCTTCTTTGCAATTTCTACTTCTGTCTCTTTGACACGCAATTCGTTTTGAGCCCGTACATACTCCGTGGCCGATCGCAAAATATCAGCATTGGGCTGCACATTACGAATCTGCACCACAGTAATATGAATAGCGTTTTCTAACTTTTCAGAAGCCAACTGTTCTGCCACATGCTGGCGTATTTCTTGTTCCAACTTAGATCGATTGTCAGCCACTTCTAACGCTTTGTATTGGCGTATGGCTTTGTAGGCTGCATTATTTACCAGCGTACCCACATAGTTATACATCAGCAACCAATCACCATCGCTAATTTGGTGAAATGATTTGGCTTTTTTTGAATAAAGCTCTGCCACCGAACCGGGGTTAATCTCATAAACCACCGACATATCAAAATCTGCCAAAGCACTGTTATCTGCCGTGAGAGGGGTTTTATTGTCGAGTGAAATCGTAATATCACGCACCGGAAATGTCAAAATCGTACCAATCAGATTTTGATTCCAACTACCCGGCAGCAATTCTCCGGGTTGCACCTCTCTAGAAAAATTAACCCTGACTCCCACCTCGCCCGTTTTAATGCGCGTAAAACTGTTGAACCCGAAGATCGCCACAGGAACCAGAAGCAAAATAGGGATGATTTTGTTGCGCATGGATTTGATGGCTTGCGTAGGCTGCATGTTTGATCTCCTTCAAATTTTCACCCGCCTCAAGGCAGAAAACCCCTAGCGCACCAGCCACAAGCATGGTGCTTGTGGCTGCGCACCCCGGTGGGCTCACTATGCGCTGGGGTCTGGAGACTTTAGCGCGCCCCGTGTCCTCACCCTAGAGAAAAAACACGTCCGCACTGCAAAACATTCATCACCCGGTGCGCGGGAAGCCCCGGAGTTCAGTCCGGGGTTGAGAGCAATCCATAATCTACGTCATGGACTGCACCAAAACCCTGCGTCTGCGCATCAAAGACAAGCACGCCAAAGTGCTGGTGTTGATGGCGCGTGAGGTCAATCAGGTCTGGAATTTTTGCAACGAAACCAGCCACCGCGCCATCCGCGAGCGCCACCAATGGCTCTCGGGCTACGACCTGCAAAAGCTGACCAACGGTTTCAGCCAGTGCGATGGCATACACATCG